>CAVLAW010000175.1:0-5512 GCA_963661155.1 Tidjanibacter massiliensis
ATCGTCTGCTCCTCCAGGATATCAATCATATCCTTGGTATTTTCATGAAGCTCTCTTCCGTTATCGGTCAGCACCAGTTTCTTCAGTCTTGCGTCATAGGGAACGGACTCCCGTCGGATGTAGCCCTTTTTCTCCATGAGCTTTAAAATATTGGTCACGGTCGACCGGCAGATTTTAAATTCCGCCTCGATATCCTTCTGGAAAATATCTTTGTCTTCGTTCCGGCAGAGATATCCTAAAATCCATCCATGCATGGCGGTCAGTTCATCAACTCCGCGCTCTCTGGCGGCTGCCATCAGATTCCGTGACATCATATTATCCAGCGTCCGCAGCTCATGACCTATTTTTCTTTTTTTGCAACACACGCTGTTGTATTCCTCCTTTCCCGTTTGCTGTCGTCCCTGTCTGTTCGTTATCGAATTGTTCCACCCGGGACTGTTTCATAAGGAACTGTTCCATAGATGACTGTTTCATATTAAACAGTTCGCTATAGAACATTCTAAGAGGTTTAACGGAAAATGTCAATCTTTTTTTCAAAAATTCACATCTTTTCACAACAGCAGCACAGCAGAAAAATGCCCGGCAGAAAACCACTTCTCCCGCCGGGAAGCTTTACTCTTTTTACTCTTCAATTTTTCTCCGCAGATAGCTGCCTACCATATGGGAAAAGTTACGGATGTCACGCGCGTAGGCAAAATCCTTGCCGAAAATTTTCTGCTCCGCCACAAGCTCCGTCTCCTCGCCCACAAAGACGCCGAGCACGGAAACTCCCTGCTGGCGGAGGCGGCGCACTTCGGTCGCAGTGTCGCGCAGTGCGTAATCGTCACGGTACGGCTTCGGATTTCTCGCATTCGGCCGGTTTACGAGCACGTCGTACGGCTTTCCGTCACTTAAGAGAATCAGCAGTTTCCGGTCCTCCTGCCGTTTCAGCAGATCCAGGCCGACCGCTTTTACCGCAAGGCCGTCGCGGTTGTTCGACGAAGTGATATATTCGAAAATGTTGCTGTTCTTCTCCCGCGGATCGTCGTAATCGCGCATCCGGTGCAGGATCGTGTAGTCCCAGAACGTACAGAAGCTCATCACACGGAACGGGATGTGCAGGCGGCTTAGTGTCTCCGCCAGGATATATGTCTGCAGTGCCACGCTCTCCTGCCGCGGCCGCTGGGAACCGCTCGCATCCACGAGGATATCCACCACAAAATCCAGCGAATTCCGCCGCTGCTCCAACTGGAAGAGATCGGCGTTCCGGCTTCGTCCGACCTTCCACATTCTTGACGGCTGCAGAATCCCGTGGTCCGCATCTGCGAATGTCTGGTCTTCCTGCAGCAGCATCGCTTTTTTTAGTTCCTGGTACAGCAGTGAAATGTTCTGCCGCACCGCGCGGTGCTGATCGTAGTATGCGTGTAGGTTTTTATCCTTCTGCTTCTGTGCATAGGAAAGCTGGTAATACTTTCCGACCGGATTTTTCAGCACACCTTCCGTGTAATAAAGGCTGCAGTCGCTGTGAATCCCGCGGCAGAGCTGGTAATTCCGGCTTTTCTCTTCGCTTTCTGAGAACCATGTTTTTCCATAATTCCGCTGAATATACTGATACATCCGCGCAAGCGCCTTCTCATCGACCACAACAACTTTTTTTGTCTCATTTCCCGTCATTTTTTCTTTCTTCTCTTCGGTTTCCTTGGAAGAAAAATTCGTCATATCGAGGGAGACGCGCTCCAGATACGTCTCAAGTCCATCCTCGTACAGTTCCTCTGAAAGGAAATCTTTCCACGAATACTCGGTCAGCTCCTCGATCGTCACCGCGAGAACGGATGACAGATCGCCGTGTTTTTTCTCAAATGCTGGATCGACCACTTTGTTGTACAACTCGTCTGTCACCCGGATCAGTTCCATCGTATCGGTCGTTTCGGATGCCCGTTTCAGCACTTCCATCCATTCGCGTATTTTGCCGGAGTACGCGGGGCTTTTTCCCTCGTCTTCCTCTCTTTTCCCGCGCAGATATTCCAGCTTCAGACGCCCTGGCTCGTTCCGGGAAAATTTTTCAAACGAGTGATCCAGAATTTCCTCCGCCGCTCTTCTCCGAAAGCCCTTCACACCGGGCCTCTCCTGTTCCAGCCGTTTCGATACTGCCTCTTCAGTCACAAGCTGGGCGATCATCATCAGTTCTCCCTCTGCCGCGCCGCAGTATACCTTCTTCACCAGATACAGGCTGTAGGCTTCCCGATCGAAATAGCAGGAAAACGCGCCCTGCCGGATCGTATCATACAGAACCGTATCAGGCTCCGCGGCATACCGCTCCACATCCGGATTCAGCTTCAGCGTATAGTCCCCGCTGACCGTCCAGACAAGATTGCGGATCCGGCTTTCCAGCTCCATCGCATGGGTTTTTAATATTTCCTCTGTCACCATATGCGTGTCCCCTAAAAGACATCCTGCGGTGTCCACTCTTCCGGAATCCGGGTGCGCACGACATCCCGCACGATCTCTTTTTCGAACAGATCGAAGCACTTGTTGACGATGCCGATCTGTACTGCAAGATACGGGGAAAGGCCCTGACGGATCGTTCCAATCGCACCGAACAGTCCGCGCAGGTCAAGCGCACGCGTCGTGATCTCCGCCTGTTTTGCTTTCTTCTGCAGATCAAGATAAAGACCAATCAGCGCATCCCGCGCCGCCGGTTTCAGAACCGGGTATTTGGACTGCATCAGATAAAACAGGGTTGATTCCGAAAGAGGCGGCATGTCGATGACGAGAAAACGGGATACCAGTGCCTCATTCAGCTCTCTCGTTCCCGCATAGCCGTAGTTCATCGTTCCGATCATGCGCGCTGCCGGATGAAGCGGGATCTTGTCGTAGCCCGGCACATCAATGATCCGGCGGTAGTCGAGCGCCGCATGGAGCACGCTGACCGCGTCGTTCTTTGCCATATTGATCTCGTCGAGAATGCCGAAGCCGCCTTCTTCTGCGCAGCGGTAAATGCTTCCTTTTCGAAGCGTTACTTCCTGATTCTGAAACGTGTCGGTTCCGATGAGTTCCGCACTTCCTGTATTCACATGGAAGGAGACGTTATACGTCGGTCTTCCGAAAATATAGGCGAGTGTCTCTGCCAGCACGTTTTTTCCCGTCGCTTTCTCACCGGTCAGCAGCAGATTTTCGCCCTGCAGAAGCGCTGCGATCGCCATCTCCAGAATCTCTTTTCCGAAAAACGGGATTTCCGGTGTGCTCATCCGGTTCTGTAAGCCCTCTGCCACCGGATATGTCTCGCGGAACTTCCGCACACTCTCGATCAATGCCGGGCTCACGCCCTGTTCCTGTAAAAATGAATCGTTCATCTTCTATATAAATCCTCTCTTGTGTTATACTGTCTTTTCGCTTCTATCAGTATACGGGATCTGTCTGTTTTCTGCAAGCTCGGACTTTAACTCATTCCAAGCACAAAAAAGACACCGGAAACCAGGTTTTGTCCCGTTTTCCGATGTCTTGCCTCTATCTTATCTCCAACTCACCTGTCGCATTATCCGCGGATGCCGGAAAGAATCTCCTCTGTGGAAGCCTTTGCCTCCTCATCGAGGTTCTCTTTCTTGTAGTTCTCATAGCGTTGTTTGTGATGCGGATTCTCTGCCCACAGTTCGTCTGCAGCTTTCTTCCACTCAGCTGCATACAGATCGCATTTTCCGCACAGATGCTCTGCGCTCTCCGGGGACTGCAGGTCGGTTGACTTCGCGCCGGTCTTCTCGACCATCTTGCGCAGCAGTTCCGGATTCTCGAGCATCGGACATGGACGCAGATGGTTGCGGTTGAACGGCTGGCCGTCACGGTATGCCTGGAACAGCGGCTGCTGCAGTGCCTCGATCAGCGATACCTCGTTGATATTGGCGCCGGAGTAGTGAATGAAGACACACGGCTCCACATCACCGTTTGCATTGATGTGGCAGTAGTTACGTCCTCCTGCAATACATCCTCCGACGAACTCACCGTCATTCTGGAAGTCCATAACGAAGATCTGTTTGTCGCTCTTGTCGGAACGGATCTCACGCAGTCTGTGATAGATGTATTTTCTCTGCTCTACCGTCGGCATCAGCTCCGGTGCAGCATCCATGCCGACCGGCATGAAGTGGAAGTACCAGCTGTAGCGGCATCCGTGTGCGATCAGCAGATCGAGGAACTCATCGCTTGTAACGGTCTCGAGGTTTGCTCTCGTGTAGCAGATGGATGTACCAAAGAGCAGACCGTGTTTTTTCATCAGATCCATGGCTGCCAGGACTTTGTCAAAGATACCCTCTCCGCGGCGTCCGTCGTTGACTTCTTCGAAGCCCTCCAGAGACAGGGAGAAGGAAATATTGCCCAGTTTCTGGACTGCCTCGCAGAACTCCTCATCGATCAGGGTTCCGTTCGTGAAGCAGTGGAACTCACAGTCATGATGCTCTTCTGCCAGGCGAAGGATGTCTTTTTTGCGGACAAGCGGTTCACCGCCGGTAAACATGTAGAAGTAGGTTCCCAGTTCTTTTCCCTGGCTGACGATATCGGACAGTTTCTCATAGGAAAGATTCAGTTTATGACCATACTCTGCTGCCCAGCATCCGGTGCAGTGCAGATTACAGGCACTGGTCGGATCCATCAGCATCGTCCATGGGATGTTGCAGTTGTATTTTTCGCGGTTCATACGGATCTGTTTCGTTCCGACAAAAGCTGCCTGGAATCCTAAGTTTAAAGCAGTCATTTTGATGACCTGCGGGTCAAGCTCGTCCAGTCCGCGGTTGACGTACTGTACCCATTTGTTGTCTGGGTTCTGCAGCATCGTGCGGATGTTGTCGAAGGTTGACTCCGCAAACATGTTTCCGGTAAATTTCTGTACAAAATCAGTCAGGTTCAGCAACGCTTTCGTTCTGTCATCGCCATGGTTCACATATTTTAAAACACCATCGATAGCGGCGCCTGCAGCGGCTCTTTCTAATTTCATTTTTGCATCCATCTTCACTATCTCCTTTGTATTCGTTGTTCTGTATTTACAGCCCTCCGGTTCGATGTAGTTTTCGATACCAGATCTTGGCTTTTATTCATTATATTCTTGAAATTTCGAAAATACAACCAGGAGTTTTCCATTTTGGGACACATCAAAAAAAGTGTCCCATTGCGGAACACTTTTTCTTGTTTTTCACTTTTTGTTATGTTTTACTTTACATTTTCTAGTTGAAACAAGGCATTTCCTAGTTTTCGATCAGAACCGCGCGGATCGGGCCGCCGTACTGATGCTTCTTTTTGATCGGAGCTGCCACGAGAAAATAATGACCCGAGGTCACTTTTTCCAGATTCAGGTTTTCGACAATCACTGTGCCTTTTTTCAATAACTGCTGATGCACATCGTCTCCCGATGTCTCGTTTCCGACTGTTTCCTGCTCCACACCGAGCAGCACCAGCTTTTTCTCTGCCAGATAATCTGCCCCGTCCGGCGTGATCTGTGCATCGCCGCGGATCAGAAGGCGTTCACAGTCTTCTTCCATGACCTCCTCGA
>CAVLAW010000176.1:0-5477 GCA_963661155.1 Tidjanibacter massiliensis
CTGTGTCATACGGCTTCCCTTCCTTACTCTTTTTATTTTTCGGTTGTACTGCTGTTTTCCGGAAAAGAATGGTGGGGAACTTCTTCATTCCCCGCCGTTCTTTTTGGATTGCCCTTACTATACTCTATTTTTTTCGTCCTGTAAAGAGCAAATTTAATTTTTATATGATTTTTTATAAATTTTCTTCATTTTCTTAGGTTATTACTGCATTTTACCTAATTTTCTATACTGCTCGCCAATTATTTTGCCGCATGATACTCTGCTGCCGCTGCGATCAGGCCGCGGAACAGCGGATGCGGACGGTTCGGACGGGATTTGAATTCCGGATGCGCCTGGGTAGCCAGGAAGAACGGATGATCGGAAAGCTCGACCATCTCGACGATTCTGCCGTCCGGAGAAACGCCGGAGAGAACCATACCGTTTTCAGTCAGTGCTTTTCGGAAATCGTTGTTTACTTCATAACGATGTCTATGACGCTCGGAGATCTCTTTCTCACCGTACAGCTCCTGTGCCTTCGATCCGTCTGCCAGTACACACGGATAAGCGCCGAGCCGTAACGTACCACCGATATCCTCGATACCGTCCTGATCCGGCATCAGTGCGATGACTGGATGCATCGTGTTCGAGTTCATCTCGATACTGTGCGCATCGTGGTAGCCAAGAACGTTTCTCGCATACTCCACAATGGTAAGCTGCATGCCAAGGCAGAGGCCGAGGAACGGGATCTTGTTCTCTCTTGCATACTGAATCGCTGTGATCATGCCCTCGATACCGCGGTTTCCGAATCCGCCCGGTACCAGAACGCCGTCCACACCTTCCAGTGTCTCTGCTACGTTTTCTGCCGTTACCAGCTCGGAATCCACCCATTTCAGGTGTACGTTGGCATGGCTTGCGATACCGCCGTGTTTCAACGCCTCAACAACGCTCAGATATGCGTCATGAAGCTGTGTATACTTTCCGACAAGTGCGATCGTCACCTCTTTGTTCGGATGACGAAGTGCCTCTACCATATGGGTCCAGTCGGACAGATCCGGTTCCGGGCACGGCAGATGCAGGCTTTCGCAGACAACCTGCGCCAGGTTCTCTTTCTCCATGGCAAGCGGAGCCTCGTAGAGGTACTCCACGTCCAGGTTCTGCAGTACATGGCTTGACGGAACATTACAGAAAAGAGCGATTTTGTCTTTGATCTCGGTGGTCAGCGGATGCTCGGACCGACATACGATCACGTCCGGCTGAATACCGATTCCCTGCAGCTCTTTTACGCTCGCCTGCGTCGGTTTCGTTTTCATCTCGCCGGATGCTTTCAGATACGGAATCAGGGTAACGTGGATCAGGATGGCGTTCTCATGTCCGACATCGTGCTGGAACTGGCGGATCGCCTCCAGGAATGGCTGGCTCTCGATATCGCCGACGGTTCCGCCGACCTCAATGATGGCAATTCTCTCCTCGTCTACTTCTTTTCCGCGGTAGAAACGGCTCTTGATCTCGTTTGTGATGTGCGGGATGACCTGTACGGTGCCTCCGCCGAAATCACCGTGGCGCTCTTTCTGCAGAACAGACCAGTATACCTTTCCAGTTGTCACGTTGGAATTTTTGTCCAGGCTCTCGTCGATGAAACGCTCGTAGTGGCCAAGGTCAAGGTCCGTCTCTGTGCCGTCATCGGTTACGAAAACCTCGCCATGCTGAATCGGGTTCATCGTGCCAGGGTCAACGTTGATGTACGGGTCAAATTTCTGCATTGTCACCTTGTATCCTCTTGCTTTCAACAGTCGTCCAAGGGATGCCGCCGTGATTCCTTTTCCAAGGCCGGAAACTACTCCACCTGTCACAAAGACATATTTTACTGCCATATTGATTTCCTCCTGCTTTTCTCTTCTGATATTTTCTTTTCCGTCACAAGTTTCTCTAAAAAACAAAAACGATTATAACACATCTCGAATTTCATGCAACTTTTTTTTACTAATTTTTGTTATTTTCGACATTTTCCACGAAATCTTAAATTTCTGCACCATATTTTATACATATCACGATTTTCTTGACATCATCCGCAAAAATGAGTATGATAATCAATGTTTTTAAACCACGCAGTTCTACAACTGAAAAAAAGGAGAACATAACCTATGCAGCCATCGTCAAACAATTGTTATGATACCGGTCTCCGGGAGGAATGTGGTGTTTTCGGCATTTACGATCTGGATGGTGCCGACGTCAGTCCTTCGATCTATTATGGCCTTTCCGCCCTGCAGCACAGAGGACAGGAATCCTGCGGAATCGCCGTTTCTGACACCAGCGGTCCAAAGGGCCACGTAAAATCCTACAAGGGTCTCGGCCTTGTCAACGAAGTCTTTAAAGAATCCAAATTACAGGAACTGACAGGAAATATCGGCATCGGCCACGTGAGATATTCCACGACGGGTTCCACCACGGTTGAAAACGCACAGCCGCTCGTCTTGAACTATCTGAAGGGTTCTCTCGCCCTTGCGCACAACGGCAACCTGGTCAACGCCATGGAGCTGCGCGAGCAGATGGAGAACACCGGCGCAATTTTCCACACAACCATCGACTCGGAAATCATCGCCTACGGCATTGCGCGGGAGCGCGTTCACTCGAAAACCGTGGAAGAAGCGATTCTGCACACCGTAAAAGACATCCGCGGCGCCTACGCCCTTGTCATCATGAGTCCGAGAAAACTCATCGGCGTGCGCGACCCGTACGGCTTAAAACCGCTCTGCATCGGAAAACGCGACAATGCCTGGGTTCTCGCTTCGGAGAGCTGTGCCCTTTCTTCGATCGGCGCAAAGTTCGTCCGTGACGTCGCTCCTGGTGAAATCGTAACGTTTGACAAAACCGGAAATCCGAAATCAGAATTTATGCCGGTTGACGCAAAACAGGCGCACTGCATTTTTGAATATATTTATTTTGCCCGTCTCGACAGCAAAATAGACAATATCAGTGTCTATGAGGCAAGAATCCGCGGCGGCGCAACCCTTGCCAGAACATACCCAGTTGACGCAGACCTTGTCTGTGGTGTTCCGGACTCCGGACTTGCCTCCGCAAAGGGCTATTCCGAAGAATCCGGCATCCCGTTCGGCCTTGCCTTCCACAAGAACAGTTACGTCGGCCGTACCTTTATCAAACCGACTCAGAAGGAACGGGAATCCAGTGTAAAAATTAAGCTGAGTGTTCTCGAATCCGTCGTAAAAGGAAAACGGATCGTGCTCGTCGACGACTCCATCGTCCGCGGAACCACGATCTCCAACCTGATCACGATGCTGCGAAAAGCCGGTGCAACTGAAGTTCATGTGCGCATCAGCTCTCCGCCGTTCTTGTATCCATGCTATTTCGGCACCGATGTGCCTTCCAACAAACAGCTCATCGCAAGCTCCTACTCTACGGAAGAAATCCGGCAGCAGATCGGAGCGGATTCCCTCGGCTACATGCCGATTGACGAGCTTCAGAACATGGTCGGCGACCTGCCGATCTGCCGCGCATGCTTCGACAGCCACTATCCGATGGAAGTACCGAAACAGGATATCAGTGCCCTCTTAGAGAACTGATGCTGTCTACTGTCCCCTTTGCCGCACTGCGGTAAGGGGGATTTTTTGATGCATACTCTGCGGCGTTGTTTGCATACAATAGCATCAAAAACAAAGGATCTTTGTATGGATCTTACGGACATCATTTATTCCAACGATTACGTCAGCATTCTGATCCAGAACTACGTGGCGCAGTCCGAGCGGTATCAGATGCTCTTTCCGGAATCGAGTGCTCTCCTTGCGCTGAACCCGCAGTATTCTGTTCTTTTTCTGGAACGCCGCCTGCTCGCGGAAAATCTCTTCGGGGAAATCCCTTTTACCGGACTTCCGAAGCTTTTTACGCCGCTCTCCACACTCCCCCTGGAAGTCTCCGGTATTGTGCAGACACAGAATCTCTACGGCGGAGGATATACGGGGAAAAATATTATTCTTGGCTTTCTCGACACCGGCATCGACTACCGTCATCCCGCGTTTCTGCGTGCGAACGGCCAGAGCCGGATTCTCGCCGTCTGGGATCAGACCGACCGCACGGGTACCCCGCCGCCGCAGTTTCCCTACGGCAGTTTCTACACAAAAGAAGATCTTGACGATGCCCTGCAGAGCAGTGATCCGCTCTCCCGTGTGCCGGTCACCGATGCAGATGGGCACGGTACCTACGTCGCCGGAGTTGCAGGCGGCACCCCGGATGCGTCCGCCGGATTTCTCGGGGCTGCACCGGAGGCCGATTTTGCCGTCGTCAAGCTGAAACCCGCCAAGCAGAATCTTAAGGATTTTTATCTTGTCTCCTCAAATGCTCCCATCTTTGAGGAAGATGATCTGCTCGCCGCCATGCGCTTTTTAAACGAAATTGCCGCCGGCGAGGGCAAGCCGCTTGTGATCTGTCTGGCGCTCGGCACGAATCAAGGAAGCCATTCCAGTACGCTGCCCATCTCGCTGACTTTGACGCGCTACGGAAATACACCGGGTATCATCCCGGTCTGTGCGACCGGCAATGAAGGGAACGCGGCACACCATTATTATGGCTCTGTATCGGAAGATTACACCCCGAAAAATGTGGAATTTCTCGTCTCCGAGGGGAACCGCGGCTTTGTCCTGGAGTTCTGGGGACAGGCCCCGCAGCTTTTTTCGGTTGGTTTCCGTTCCCCCGGCGGGGAAACGATTCCGCGGATTCCCGTCTCTCTGAATCAGGAACAGCGGATCACCTTCGTTCTGGAACGCACGGTCATCTACGTCAACTACGAGGTCGTCCAGACCACGACCGGCAGCCAGCTCATTCTGATCCGCATGCTGAACCCAACGCCCGGCATCTGGACTCTCCAGGTTTACCGCGCCTTTTCCTCTCCGCCCGATTTCCACATCTGGCTTCCGATCACCGGATTTTCTGCCTCGGATGTGACGTTTCTGGAACCGGACCCGTACACGACACTGACAACACCATCCGCCACGATTCCCGTTCTGTCGCCCTCCACGTACCAGGCGTCCAACAACAGCTTCTTGCCGGAATCCGGGCGCGGCTTTACGCGGCTCGGCGAAATCAAACCCGATTTTGCCGCTCCCGGTGTCTCCGTCACCGGCCCGGGGCCATCAGGCTCCTATGAAAACCGGAGCGGATCAAGTGCGTCCGCTGCCATTACATCCGGTGCCGCCGCTCTCTTCCAGCAGTGGGGTGTCCAGCGGTCTCCCGCCCGCTATTTTACGGCGCAGGAGCTGAAAAACTATCTGATCCGCGGCGCAGAGCGAATTGATACCATTACGTACCCGAGCAGAGAGTGGGGATATGGCCGGCTACAGTTATATCAGAGCTTCGCAAGCCTTATGACAAACTGATTTTCCCGCTCACAGGTTTGCTTCTATGGTATATCCGTTTGTTGATGCAAACTTCCAATGTGCAACTGCCTTGTTTTTGATTGTTTTCCGTTGTATCATTACGTATTATCATTA
>CAVLAW010000177.1:0-5410 GCA_963661155.1 Tidjanibacter massiliensis
CTCCGGTCAGCACGCCGAATGCGTCTGCTACTGATTTATGCCACGGTTCCATGCCGAAATCGCTCGCACACGGGCCGTAAACTGCCGCCGTATCGCAGAGGGTCGGCAGAAGATACGTAAAATGTGTATTGTCCGAATAGCCGAGATACCATTTTGCCGGGGCTTTTCGGATCTGCTCGAAATCCACATAGTCGAGATCCTCGCACATCAGCTCACCGCCGCCACAGGAAATCAGGCAGTCATTTTTATCGCTGACGTAATATTCTGTCAGCTCTTTTCCGCACTCTTCCGGCGCCGCACTGATGCCGATGCCGTGTTCTGCATAGCAGTTCGGGCCGAGATCCAGCTCATAGCCCATCTCTTTCCATTTTTTCTGTGCATTTGCAAATGCAGACTTATATGGCTCGGTCGTGCATCCAAACGACGGTGCCACAAAACCGATCGTTCCGCCCTGTTTTAGATTTTTCGGAAATCTCATCACAAGTGTCCTCCTCTATAATAACTCTTCTGCTTCCAGATTCTTATACTGTGTCAGCGCATCCCCGAAGATCAGATCTCCGTCGTTCTGCGCAAAGTAGAGCTCCTCTTCCTGTTCCAGCTTTGCTCTTCCGTTTGTCCCTTCTGTGATCTCCGCGCAGAGGCGGTCTACTTCTGTTTTAGGAACGAGAACGCGGATTTTAACCTGATCGGTGTACTCCGACTCCAGAATCGGAATACCCCTCTGTCCGAGCAGATACTGAATTTTGCCGATGCCGTTGTAATCTGTCTCAATCAAAAGACGCACGCCGCAGATCTCATCGATGAGCACACTGTTTGCCAGCCCCTCCTGCACCGCCTGTGAGTAGGCGCGGACCAGGCCGCCCGTTCCAAGCAGGGTGCCGCCGAAATACCGTGTCACCACGACAAGCACGTTGCGGAGGCCTGCACCCTGCACCACATCGAGCATCGGCCGTCCCGCTGTGCCGGACGGCTCCCCGTCGTCGCTGCAGCGCACCGTCTCCTGATCTTCTCCGATAATATAAACAAAACAGTTATGCCGCGCATCCCAGTATTTTTTCCGCAGGGCTTCGAGGCAGGAAAGTGCCTCCTCCTCGGACTCCACGAGACGCACTGTCGCAATAAAACGTGATTTTTTCTCCACGATTTCCCCGGTTCCACCCCGGTAAACCGTCCGAAACTGATCGATCATATGTCTGTACTCCTTCACCAAAATATGTACTTATCTTACCATATCCCTCCCGAAAAATCAGCATTCTTTTCAGAAATACTTTTATTCCATGCCGTTGTTTGGTATAATAAAGACTAAGTATACCCACACGTTACTGTATAGAATCAGTTTTGCAGGAACATAAGGAGGATTCATATATGCACTTTGGAAAAAGTCATCTGGAAGACAAGCGCGAAGATCTGCATTCCCATTACGGGAAAATCGAAAAGACGGCCGGTGTGACGGCGCTTCGGGTTGCGTTCTGTCTTCTTCTTATTCTGATCGTCTGCGGTGTCGGACTTGTGATCGGCGCGATCCGCGGCGTCATCGACAGTGCTCCCGATATCTCGGAGGCCAATATCATGCCGCTCGGCAACGCATCGTTTGTCTACGACGCCGACGGCAACCAGGTACAGAAACTGACCGGGGCGCAGGGAAACCGTGTCTCGATCTCGATTGATGAGATCCCGCTTGACATGCAGCACGCCATCGTCGCCGTCGAGGATGCCCGTTTTTACGAGCACAACGGCATCGACCCGAACGGTATCATCCGTGCTTTCGTTGTCGGCGTGGGAAACGGCTTTCATTTCACCGAGGGTGCCAGCACGATCACGCAGCAGCTCTTAAAAAACAACGTCTTCACCGACTGGATGGAGGAGACGCGGATGCAGAGCTTCAAGCGGAAAATTCAGGAACAGTATCTTGCACTGAAGCTCGAAAAGACGCTGACCGCCGAGGGCGAAAATGCCAAGGATGTCATTCTGGAAAATTACCTGAATACGATCAACTTAGGGAGCGGCTGCTACGGCGTTCAGACGGCGGCACAGACGTATTTTGGAAAAGATGCAAAGGATCTGACCCTCTCGGAATGCGCCGTTCTCGCCGCAATCCCGAAAGCGCCGACCGCGTACAATCCGAAAAATCATCCGGAGAAAAACAAGCAGCGCCGTGACAAGATCCTCAACAATATGAAGGAACAGGGTTACATCACCGAGGAAGAATACACAGTCGCTATGAATGACAACGTCTACGACCGTATCGCAATGCACACGCAGTCTCAGGCGGAAAGCGCACCGTATTCCTACTTTATCGACGAAGTTATCACCAATCTGATCAACGATCTGATGGCACAGAAAGGCTACACCGAAGTACAGGCCAAGAACGTGGTCTACAGCGGCGGCCTGAAAATCTACACGACACAGGATTCCTACATGCAGTCGGTTCTCGATACCGAATTCCAGAATCCTGAGAACTTCCCGGTCAACACACAGATCGGTCTCGACTGGGCGCTCACCGTAGAACAGGCAGACGGAGAAGTACAGAATTACAGCAAAGAAATGCTGCAGCTCTACTTTCGCAACAGCGATCCGAATTTCGATCTGCTCTTCGACTCCCAGGAAGAGGCACAGAGCTATATTGATCAGTACAAAGCCTCCATTATGCAGGAGGGCGACACCATCGTTGCCGAGCGCAGCAGTTTCACCCCGCAGCCGCAGGCGTGCATGACCATCATGGATCAGCGCACCGGCCACGTGAAAGCGATTGTCGGCGGACGCGGCGAGAAAACCGCGAGCCTCACGTTCAACCGTGCGACCGACAATTACTCCCAGCCGGGTTCCACGTTTAAGATTCTCTCTGCGTACGGACCGGCGCTCGATCTTGGAAAGATCACCCTTGCAACTGTCATTAAAGATGAGCCGTTCAACTACAGCGACGGCACGCCGTTGCAAAACGCGGATCTCGCCTACCACGGTGATGTGACCGTCCGCCAGGCGATCATCAATTCCATCAATATTCCGGCAGTTAAGGTCCTGACCGAAATTACCCCGAAGGTCGGATTTGATTATCTGAAGAAACTCGGCTTTTCGAAGCTTTCCGAGGATTCCGACGTGATCCAGCCTCTGGCACTCGGTGGTATCACCTACGGTGTCAGCGATCTGGAACTGACAGCAGCCTACGCAACGATCGCAAACGGCGGCCAGTATCGGAAACCACTTTTCTACACGAAAGTTACCGACAGTAAGGGCAATGTTTTAATCGACAATACCGAGGCAAAGGCAACGCAGGTCTTCAAGGCAAGCACCGCATCGCTCCTCACCAGCGCGATGGAGGATGTTGTGGAAAAAGGTACCGGTATGGCAGCCCGCCTCGACAATATGCACGCAGCCGGAAAAACCGGTACAACGAACGAAGCAAAAGACCTTGTTTTCGCAGGCTTTACACCGTACTATACCGCAGCCATCTGGGCAACGTATGATACTCATGCAGAATTCCCGGAGAGCGACCGCGAGTTCCACAAACGTCTCTGGGCGAAGGTCATGAACGAGATCCACGAAGGCCTCGCCGATATGGATTTTGAAACCTCCGCAACGGTACAGGAGGCAACCATCTGTACCAAGACCGGCCTGCTCGCACGCTCGAGCTGCCCGTCCATTACCGAATACTTCGCCGTATCCGACCTGCCGACCGAGCGCTGCAAGGGCCACTACACCGCGCCGACCTCAACTCCGACGCCGACCCAAACCCCTGCCGCAACGCCGACACCGCAGGCGACAGCAACACCGACTGAGACACCGCAGGAGACACCAGTGCCGACCGAAGCACCTGCCGATCCGCCGGCTGATACCCCTTCTGATACACCGGAAACTCCAGACACACCGGATGTCCCATCCGAACCGGATACACCGGTGGAATCGTCGGAAGTACAGATGCAGTCGGAGGACGGTCGTTCTTCCCAATAACTTATTTCCGTCAACACAAGCATAAAAAACCGGCCCTCTGGCAAATGCCAGCAGGACCGGTTTTCTTATCTTCGTTTGGAATCTGTATGAAATTAGTCAATCAGCATCTTCGCTGCGCCGTAGATACCTGCATCGTTTCCAAGGGAAGCGAGTACGATCGGGGTATCTTTGCATGCAAGGAAAGCTGCCTGACGGTAGTATTTTGCTACGCCGTCGATCAGGATCTGGCCTGCTTTGGATACGCCGCCGCCGACTACGATAACTTCCGGGTCAACAACGCATGCGAAGACTGCGAGTGCTCTTCCAAGGTATGCGGAGAACTCCTCTACGATGTCTTTTGCTGCTTCATCGCCTTCTTTTAATGCGTCAAATACAGCTTTGGCGCTGACGGACTCTCCTCTTTCTCTTAAAACAGACGGAGTGTCATGGGATGCCAGATATTTCTTGGTCAGACGAACGATACCGGTTGCGGATGTCATCTGCTCGAGGCAGCCGTGGTTTCCGCAGTTGCAGATGGCTTCTTCTTCCGGCTCAACGCATGCATGGCCAACCTCGCCGCCTGCGCCGTGAGCGCCTGCTACGATCTTGCCGTCCACGATGATTCCGCCGCCGACGCCGGTTCCAAGTGTAACCATAACCAGGTTCTTGGTTCCTTTTCCGCCGCCTGCCCACATCTCACCGAGGGCTGCTGCGTTTGCATCGTTTGCTGCTTTTACTGCCATTCCGCCGAGTTCGTCGGAAAGCTCTTTTACGATATTTTTATATCCCCAGTTCAGGTTAACTGCGATAGAAAGCTCACCTTTGTCATTGACCGGGCCAGGTACGTCGATGCCGACACCTGCTACCTCGTCTGCTGTGATGCTTTTCTCACCCATTTTTGCTTTTACGCTTTTTGCGATGTCCGGCAGAATTTCGCTTCCGCCGTTCTCGGTGCGGGTCGGGATCTCCCATTTGTCCAGCAGGGTTCCGTCTGTCTGGAACAGTCCGCATTTTACTGTAGTTCCCCCAACGTCAATTCCAAATACATAGTTTGCCATTTCTTACTTCTCCTCTCTTTTTTTCACTAAATTAGCCTGTACACGGCGGTACAGCTCCTGTGCGGCATTGTAGCCCATCTTCTTCTGTCTGTGATTGACAGCGGCCGTTTCTACGATGATCGCCAGGTTTCGGCCCGGACGAATCGGAAGAGAATGGCAGACAACTTTGTTTCCAAGGAACTCAATATACTCTTCTTCCAGGCCCAGACGGTCGTATTCTTTCTCCTTGTCCCACTCCTCGAGCTTGATGACAAGATCGATGGACTGGGTATCTTTTACGCTCTCAACACCAAACAGGGTCTTTACGTCGATAATACCGATACCGCGCAGCTCGATAAAGTGACGCGTGATATCCGGTGCAGTTCCGACCAGCGTAATGTCGCTCACACGGCTGATCTCAACAACATCGTCGCTGACGAGACGAT
>CAVLAW010000178.1:0-5399 GCA_963661155.1 Tidjanibacter massiliensis
TTATTAAACTGTTCAAACAGAGAACCGAAATGACACCGGGGGAATTTCGGAATGGGGAACAGTTTTGACACAAGACATTTTTATATACATAACTGCAGAAAGGCATTTACGAAACAACTAAGTATCTGGAACTTTTCCTGTCAAAAAGTGGATATTCATCTCGAAGAAGTGGACATTAAATCAAAAAAGTGGATATTCGCCCGTGAAAAGTGGACATTGAAACAGGTATCGTCAAGCTGTACGCATCCTTTTAGTTAGTTTTCCTTCCCAATTGAAAAAAATCATGTCTCGTATGGTATTCTCTCTCCAGAATCGCACACAGCTCCTCCGGTGTCTCGCGGCAGTCACAGGCGAGCCAGTGCTGGATCATTGCCACCAGGCCGTTGCAGAAAAAGGTCTGGTGGTACTCCAGTTCTTCCCGGGTTTCATAGCCCATCTCGGCTACCAGCGCATCCATGTGTTCCATCAGAAGTTCCGGCAGGCGCTCTTTTCGGCTTAGACAGGGATCCACCGTATCAAAATACTGGCGGAAAAACTCTTTTCTCTCCTCAATCAGACGAAACAGCTTTTCAAATCCATTCTCCCCATGTTTCCAGTCCGTTTCTAGAAAATATCCCATAATTTCCTGATACATTTCGCCCACCATTTCCTGATAGAGGGATGGAATATCCTCATAGTGGCCGTAAAACGTCGTCCGGTGAATCTGTGCCCCGCGGCAGATTTCCGTCACGGTGATCTGATTTGCTTTTTTCTCCTTCAGCAGTTTCAGAAAAGTTCCTTTGATTTTCTGTTTTGTCTCGTTGTAGCGCTGATTTCCCTTCGTATTCATTTTTCCTCCTTTATTTCTACACTTGTCCTGTTATTGACGGTTGTACTTGTCTTTTTCCGGCATTATACTATAGTTACATAAAAACTACAAGTGTTGAATTATTGGAGGGACTTTTTATGACACAAAATGAACAGCTTTTGGAAAAGGGAACGTTTTCCCGCTTATTCCTGCACCTCTGCGTGCCCACGATTCTCATCATGCTCGTCATGGTTCTCTACAACATGGCGGATACGTTTTTTATCGGACAGACCGGTGATCCCGCAAAGATTGCCGCTCTTTCCTTATGCGCACCGCTCTTTTCCATTCTTTCCGGACTTGGAACCCTGTTTGGAAGCGGTGGATGCACGTTTCTCTCGCTGGCCTTCGGACGAAAAGAAACGGATAAAATCAAATCCTGCACCAGCTTCTGCTGCTATGCTTCGCTGTTTCTCGGTCTTCTGTTTTCCGCCCTGCTCCTCGCCTTTCCTGATACAATCTGCAAGGCACTCGGTGCAGATACTGCCACGCTCTCTTATGCTTCTGCGTACCTCCGCATCATCGGACTCGGCGCTCCGTTTCTGATATTCAATAATGTTTTTGCAAATCTCATCCGTGCAGACGGCTCCGCTGTGCAGTCCATGGCGGCGAATCTGCTCGGAACCGTGGCAAATATTCTTCTCGATGCCCTGTTCATCCTCGTCTTTTCCTGGGATGTCGCTGGTGCCGCACTTGCCACCGTACTCGGCAATCTGATCAGTGACGGATATCTTCTGTACTATGTCATCAAAAGACAAAAAGCGTTCTCTCTTTCCCCGCGCCTGTTTACGCTGAAAAAAGAAATTTCGCTCTCTGTTCTGTCTCTTGGTATTCCGCTTGCCTGCAGTACGATTCTGATGAGTGTCTCGAACGTCATCGCCAACCGCATGATGGCATCCTACGGCTCCACTGCTCTCGCCGCACAGGGCGTCGCCGGCAAAATCGGCATGCTGATCTCGATGCTCGCTATGGGCATCTGCATGGGAATGCAGCCTGCCATTTCCTACAATTTCGGCCGCGGAAATCTTGCCCGCATGAACCGTCTGCTCCGCAACATGGCCGTTTTCAATGTAGTGCTCGGTTCCATTCTCGCCATCCTCGGCTTCCTTTTCCGGGATGCGCTGATCTCGTTTTTCATTGAAAATGAAACCGTCCTCTCCTACAGCCGCATCATGCTGCTCGCAAGCCTCGCCACAGGCCCGTTCTATGGCCTCTATCAGCTCTGCCAGACCTTCCTGCTGTCTACCGGAAAAGCTTCGTACGCCACCTTCGCGGCACTGCTGGACAAAGGCCTGTGCTATCTTCCGATTCTGTTTGTGATGCGTCACTTCTTCGGAATGTACGGAATCGCATTCACCCCGGCAGTAACCCTCGGCTTTTCCCTTGCGGCAGGGGCCGGCCTTAGTTTTTCATGGCGGCGGACGATTTCCCGTGAAATTATGAAGTCCGATGAGACTCCTTCCATGCAGGCAATGATTTAAATTGAAATTTTTCCACAGATTTTAATCCATCACTCACACCAAAAGAAAAAGTGCCTTACGGTTTATTCTGTACGGCACTTCTTCTCTTTTTTATTTCTTTACTTTTTTATCCCTTTTGCATTTCCGTCTTAAATGCTGCCTCTGTCATGTTGGCACGTCGTGCTGCCTCCTGCAAACTCAGAAGACCATCGTGAACAAGTCCCTTCAGCGCATCCATCTTTCCCTGCTGGATTCCTTCTTCTCTGCTGTCGTGCAGCAGCTCTTCGAATGCATTACACATATCTACTTCCTCCTCTTCTTCTGGAATTTTTATGGTTGTTTTCATAATCGCTTCTATCACGCGCACCGCCTGCATTTCCATCGTCATTTCCGAATTATTTTTCATAAAGGCCAATAATTTTTCTTTATCCTGAGAGTACTTAATATACCCCAGCACTCCCCGCAGACTTGTTGAAAACTTTTCAAGTTCTTCCGGTTTCATACTCGCCGGGTCAATCAGATGAATCTTATAATCCTGCACAAAGGCACGCAGTTCTTCTTTTTCCAGATCCATCATGTCATACAGTGATCGCGCACCATCCCAAGGATCCGCCCCAAAATGAATAACTAGGGTAATGACTGGCAAAAGCTTATCTTTTTTGCAGAATCCCGACAGAAATTCTGCGTTTGTTTTTGCAGTTCCTTTTTCCTTGTTTGTAGATGCAATCGATGCAACCTGCGCTCCATACTGCAGCGCGTCATAGATCATATTCCGCACCGGCATTGCGTAGTGAACTTCACTTTGATTTTCAATTCCAAGTACCAGATATGTCGCACTTTGATCCTGCATAATTACAGCAGATTTTAAAATATCACGGTACTTCTGAACCGTTTCCTTTTTCTGATTCTTTTCCGAAGCAACCAGCTGCACCAGTTCTGTCGTATCGAGCTCCTTCAGATTTTCCGGCTTGATTTCTTTTCTGCCGTTGTAAATCAGATAGTTGAAGGCATCCGCAAATACTTTATTTTCCCGCATATATGCCTTCGTTTCGGTATCCTTTTGTCTCATGTGATTCCTCCCTTTTCTTGTATCCGATCCGCAAAATTTTCAGGAGGACATCTGTGCCATTTTAATATCTCGTTCTGTTCTATCACTATATCACATTTGTGTGATATTTGCTACTCTGCTTTTCTTAACTTTTTCTAAAATCACTGCCAGGCTTGTACGCAAAAAAGCCAGGCAAACACCCCAACGCCATTTGCCTGACTTTTTTCTTGTCTTTTTATTTCGAAAGTTCCTCCAATGCAGTTTTCACTGCCTCCACTTTTTCTTCTGGAATTCTTTCTCCAAAGTTCTCTGCCATTTCCCGCAGGGAAGCATCTTTATACTGCTCCGGAATATCCATTCCCGGGAAGTTCTGTTCCAGGATGGCTTTGGCTTCTTTATCCTGCAGCAGTACACGGAGCGGTGTGTCCAGACTGTAGTTCTTTCCAAGGCGCTCGGAAAGCTGATAGCTTACCTCATAATGACCCGGCTCCAGCAGATATCTGCCGTTTTCTTCTGCTCCGAGTACCTTTGCGATCGCCTCTTTTTCGCTCTCTGCCGCCAGCGGAAGCACGGCCTCTGCGGTGCAGTCGAATGGAACATCCATGGTGATCGTGACATGTTCTTTGTCGGAAAGCTCCCAGCGGATGCCGTACATTCCCGATGCGGAATCGTATTTCGCCTCTGCATACCGCAGATCCCAGTTCAGCGTCGGCGCAAACTGTACGGTCTTGACGCCCGGATGGGATTCCATCGTGTTGATGCCGGCCACGTGGCGGAACATCCATTCCTGGATGGAACCGTAGGCGTAATGATTCATGCTGTTCATGCTGATGCCGGAAATCGTGCCATCTGCAAGAAGAGAATTCCAGCGCTCCCAGACCGTCGTTGCTCCAAGATTAACCTCATAGAGCCATCCTGGGAATTCTTCGTTCAGAAGCAGTTCATAGGCGAGATCGTTCATGCCATTGTCCGTCAGCACGTTGTTCAGCAGCGGCGTTCCGACAAATCCCGTCTTCAGTTTATGGTCACTCTGCTCAAACAGCTTCAGAAGCTGCTGTTTCGTCAGTTCTTCGTTCTTGGACAGATGATATTTCAGTGTCAGCAGCAGCGCCGTCTGCGTCTTGATGCAGCAGCGGCCTGTTGCGCTGTAATATTCTTCCTGTACCGCGGAAAACTGCTCATCCGAAAGCTTCTGATACTTCTCCTGCTCCTCGCGGTATCCCAGCACACCGGCTGCTTTTGCCACGATTCCCGCACTGATCGCATAATACAGGTTTGCAATAAACTCCTCATCGGTTGCACCCATAACCTGCTCCGCGCCCTGCACCGGATTGTCCAGCGCCAGCCAGTCGCCGAAGTGGAATACATAGCGCCAGCCGTGATTGTCTCCATCTACCTTTGTGATGTAGTCCACCCACGATTTCATGCTCACAAACTGATCTTCCAGAATACTCTTGTCCCCGTAGAACAGGTACAGATTCCACGGAATGATACACGCCGCATCGCCCCAAACGCACGCCGCATCTTCCACGCCGCACGACGGAACCACATGCGGAACCTTTCCGCCAAGCACACTCTGCTCTTTTGCCATGTCATACAGGTATTTTGCATAGAATGCATACGTATCTTCCAGATACATCGCTGTCGGCGAGAATACCTGCGCATCGCCCGTCCATCCCATACGCTCATCACGCTGCGGGCAGTCAGTCGGAACATCCACGAAGTTGCACTTTAATCCCCAGCGCACATTGCTGATGAGCTGATTGACCAGTGCATTTCCAGTCTCCATCCAGCCTGTCGCGGTGATATTGCTGTAGTAAGCAAGTCCGGTGAAATCCTCTTTTTTCAGATCCGGGATGCCCTCGATCTTTACATAACGGTATCCATAGAAAGTAAAATGCGGTACAAGATCAATTTCCGTTCCGTCAGAAATATAGATGTATTCGGATTTTGCACTCCGCAGATTTTCATTGTAGAAGTTCTCATGCTGCAGAATCTCACCCGTCTGGATATGTACTTTTGTTCCTTTTGGTGCATTGACATGGAG
>CAVLAW010000179.1:0-5385 GCA_963661155.1 Tidjanibacter massiliensis
CAATGATACCAAGAGTGTCAGCGGAAAAGACATCGACTACACCTACGCCGGAGACGGCAGCGTGGAGAACGTGTTAAAGAAACAGAACAGTTTCCTCTGGTTCCTGGGAAATGGCGGAAAAGAGAAGGCTTCTCAGGTAACCATGCAGTACAGCCAGGAAAAACTGGATGCCGTCATCGATGGATTTGAAGAGTTCCAGTCCGCAGACGGCGAGAACGCACCGGCCAGCGCCTACATCACCTTCCAGAACAATGAGTTTGAGATTGTAGACGCTGTTATGGGAGAGGGAATAGATCTTACCCTTGCGAAACAGTGCATCGAAAATGCGCTGATCAATGCAGACACCGAGGTAGATCTCGAAAAAGCCGGCGTTTACGACGGAACCCTGGTAACAGCCGATGACGAGACACTGAATGCACAGAAAGATCAGTTAAACGAGCTGGTACGCGCAAGCATCACATACAGTATGCCGGACGGAACAACACAGGTTCTCGACGGAAATACGATGAAAGACTGGCTGACCATCGATGGTGATGGAAATTACACCAAGGATGAAAACCAGTGGAATGAAAAAGTAAAAGAATATGTGGCAAATCTTGCCGCAGCGATTGATACCGACGGAAAGGATCACACCTTCCCGGCAACCGGCATCGAAGGCGGCGTAACTGTGAATCAGGAAGGCTACGGCTGGAAAGTGGATCAGGAGCAGGAGATTGCCAAGATTACAGAAGAAGTGGATGCTCACGCAGCAGACACAAGAGAGCCGCAGTATGCGCAGAGAGAGTTCGCTGCCTCCACAGAGAACAACGGATTCGGCCATACGTATATTGAGGTTGATGCCAGCCGTCAGCATATCTGGTTTTATAAAGACGGAGCTGCCGTTGTAGACGGCGACTGCGTAACCGGTCTGATGGAGCAGAGTAGCTATACGAAGCCGGGTATCTACACAACCGCAGCGAAAGAAACCCAGAAAAAACTGCACGGAGAACTTCAGGCAGACGGAAGCTATTCCTGGGAGAGAGAGGTTGATTCCTGGATTCCGTTCAACGGCGAGATCGGTTTCTACGATGCTTCCTGGAGAAGCAATTTCGGCGGAAATCTGTATCTGACCGCAGGATCGACAACAGGATCTGTTGCACTTCCAACCGCAGTGGCACAGGCATTATATGACAATGTAGATGACGGAACACCGGTTATCATTTATTATTCCGAGGCTTATGAGGTTGGAGAAGATACTCCGACTGTGACACAGGCACCGGAGGCTGATGATGAGAATATCGATGATACAACGAACACGACAACAGTAACACCGACGAGAACACCGTCCTATACGTATGATGATGACGATTACACACCGTCAACCCCGTCCACACCATCGACACCGTCGACCCCATCTACCCCGTCAACTCCGTCTACGCCATCGACACCGGAACCGACCCAGACCCCATCTACGCCGGAGCCGACCGTAGCGCCGACCCAGACCCCGTCCACACCGGAACCGACCCAGGAGCCGGATGCACCGGATCAGGGAGATCATGGGGATGATGATTATCCGGGTAAAAATGAAACCTGAGAAAAGTAAGAGTAAAGATGAAAAATGCGCGTTTCCTTCTGAAAAGGAGGAACGCGCATTTTTTATGAGATCAAAGTCAATAGAATTTTCAGTTTTCCGGCACAAACAGGGTTACAAGATCCATCGGGGATGCAATAGTATAGTCTGTATGTTCTGTTTTTCCGAAGCCGTACGCCGCGTGTACAAATGGAATCCCGGCCTCGCGGGTCGCCTTGTGGTCACCGTCGGTGTCGCCGACATAGACGGCATGCTGCAGATGATTCTGCTCGATGATCGTGCGGATGTTATCGGCCTTTGCATTTCCAGTGTCGCCCGGACAGAGATGGCCTTTGAAATAGCGGCCAAGGCCAGTTGCCTCCAGAAAAACTTCAATATAACCCGCCTGACAGTTGCTCACGATATAAAGCGGATAATGTCTGGAAAGAATAGAAAGTGCATCGACAAGTCCCGGATAAACGGGAGCCGGTGTCGCAAGCAGTGCCTCGTGTTCTTTGGCACAGCATGCCTCGATGAGTTCTATCTGGCGTTCCTTTGGATATTCGTGGAAAATGACGGCGGCGATATCCGGGAGCAGGCGGCCGAACAGGCCTTTTAAGCGGGCTCCGGTCAGATCCGGTGTCATATCAGTTTCTTTTTCAATAATCTGATTCCATGCTCCGGCAACAACGTCGGTGGAGTCCCACAGCGTGCCGTCCACATCAAAAATAATACTGTCAATCAAAGGTTGATCCTCCATATCTTAACGGGTTTGGTCGTTATTTTAAAGTATTTCTTAATTTTAATCAAAAACGCGGAAGAGTGCAATCTTTATTTTGCATTTTGGAGGAAAATGTGGCAAAATAAGAATGATCTATGTTACTGAACACTCAGCAGTGAAACACTTGCTGTTTCGCTGCGTAAGAAAGTGATTCAGGTGTGAGCAGCCATTCTTTTGCGGAGCAAAACTTTAAATAAGGGCTGCGAATGTTAGAGTTCGCAGAGAATCTGTGAACTCTAACTGATGTATTAACAGGAGATTACTATGCAGGATACAATTACACAGCCATTACTTACCTGGTATGGCGAAAATAAAAGAGTGCTGCCGTGGAGAGAAAAAAAGAACCCATATGAAATCTGGGTTTCCGAGATCATGCTCCAGCAGACGAGGGTGGAGGCGGTCAAGCCGTTCTATGAGCGGTTTATGCATGAGCTGCCCGATGTTGCGGCACTTGCGGTCTGTCCCGAGGAAAAGCTTTTGAAGCTCTGGGAGGGCCTTGGTTACTACAACCGTGTGCGGAATATGCAGAAAGCCGCACAGAAGATTATGGAAGTGTACGGCGGTGTATTTCCGGCAGACTACGAGGCCTTAAAGGGGCTTCCGGGAATCGGAAACTACACGGCAGGAGCTGTCGCCTCGATTGCGTTTAGCATTCCGGTGCCGGCAGTGGACGGAAACGTACTCCGCGTGATGGCGCGCCTTCGGGAGGACGGCGAGGATATTTTAAAGCAGTCGGTGAAAAACCGCGTGGAAGCAGAACTGACCGAAATTATACCGGGAGACGACCCAGGAGCCTTCAATCAGGCGATGATGGACCTTGGCGCTACGGTCTGTCTGCCGAACGGTGCACCAAAATGTGAGGTCTGTCCTCTTTATGACCAGTGTCTGGCAGGACAGCATCAGACCTGGACGGAATATCCGTTCAAAAAGAGCGCAAAACCGCGCAGGATCGAAGACAGAACCGTTCTGTTATTCCTGGACGGCGCGCATACGGCAGTGCGGAAACGGCCGAAAAAAGGGCTTCTGGCGGGACTCTATGAGTTCCCGAACCTGGAGGGTGTGCTCTCCGAAGAAGAAGCACTTGCCGAGGCGGAAAAATTCGGCGTAACGCCGCTTCATATTCAGGAGCTGCCGCCGTACAAACACATTTTTTCCCATGTAGAATGGCACATCACCGGATATGCCATCCGTATTGCGGGAGTTGATGCGGAACAGCAGGGGGAAAACAAAGCCGGACTGATTTTCGCGGATGCGAAAAGCGCGGCAGAAAAATATGCCATTCCATCTGCCTTTGCGGAATATGCAAAGTACACAGAGCTGGAGCGTGCCTGAAAACGGCATCCGGGCAGGAAAAAAGCAGGGAGAAAAAAGATGAAGATTTTATCAATTGCAGTACCATGCTACAATTCAGAAGCATATATGGAGAAATGTATCGATTCGCTGCTGGTCGGCGGAGAGGAAGTTGAGATTCTGATCGTGGATGACGGTTCCAAAGACGGAACCGCAGAAATTGCAGACCGCTATCAGGAAAAATATCCGACGATCGTAAAGGCGATCCATCAGGAAAACAAAGGCCACGGCGGAGCAGTCAATACCGGTGTGGAAAATGCGACCGGCCTGTACTTTAAAGTTGTAGACAGCGACGACTGGGTAAATCCGGAGGCGTACCAGAAAATTTTAAACGTGCTCGAGGAAGTCGTGCGCGGACCGAAGACACTCGATCTTCTGATCAGCAACTATGTCTATGAAAAAGAAGGTGCTAAGAGAAAACGTGTCATGCGCTACGCGAGATCGCTGCCGGAAGGCCGTTTCTTTGGATGGGATGAGGCAAAATCCCTCGGAAAAACACATTATTTGCTGATGCATTCCCTGATTTACCGGACTTCTCTTTTAAGAGAGTGCGGCATGAAGCTGCCGGAGCACACCTTCTATGTGGACAATCTGGTTGCCTTTATTCCGCTGCCGTACGTCAAGACGATGTATTATCTCGATGTCAATTTCTACCGTTACTTCATCGGAAGAGCAGACCAGTCAGTCAACGAGAAGGTCATGATCGGCAGAATTGATCAGCAGATCCGCGTCAACAAGCTGATGATCGACTACCTCGGGGATCAGAAAGGGCTGTCGAAGCACCTGCGGAAATATATGATCAGCTATCTGACCATCATTATGACGGTTTCCTCTGTGATGATGATGCGCTCCGGAACGGAGGAGAATCTTGAGAAGAAGAACGATCTGTGGAAATATCTGAAAGAGGAAGACGCAGTCGATTACTTCCGTATCCGCCACGGCATTTTCGGAACTGTCATGAGCAGCAAATCAAAACCGGGACAGAAAATTGCAGTCTATGCCTACAAGGTAGCGCAGAAGCTGTATGGATTTAACTAAAAATGAAAGAGAAATGAAGCGGAGGAACGAACAATGCGAGTAGGAATGGGTTACGATGTGCATAAACTGGTGGAGAACCGGAAACTGATTCTGGGCGGTGTGGAAATTCCGTATGAATATGGACTTCTGGGACATTCCGATGCGGATGTGCTGGTCCATGCCATTATGGACGCGCTTCTCGGCGCTGCGGCGCTGCGGGACATCGGACGCCATTTTCCGGACAACGATCCGGCGTATGAGGGCGCTGACAGCATTGAGTTGCTGAAAAAGGTCGGTGAGATGCTCGAGGAGCGGATGTATCTGATCGAGAATATCGATGCGACCGTTATCGCGCAGAAACCGAAGCTGCTGCCGTACATCGACACGATGGTGAAAAATGTGGCGGAGGCGCTTCATCTGGAGGAGGATCAGGTCAACATCAAGGCGACGACGGAAGAGGGACTTGGCTTTACCGGAAAGAAAGAAGGTATTTCAGCGCAGGCGATCTGCTGTATTTCCAAAGCACTCGATCTGATGCCGGACGACCGGATTGCAGGCGGCTGCGGCGGATGCCCGGGATGCGCAGGAAAATAAAGCAGAAATGCGATTGCACAGGGCCGGAAGATGTGGTAAGATGAAAAAAGAATAAGGGAGTAGTCGGCGGCATGCGTGACGCTATAAGGCCAAC
>CAVLAW010000180.1:0-5369 GCA_963661155.1 Tidjanibacter massiliensis
ACCGCATTTCTGCGGTTTGTAGGAATTTTAAGTTTGATCAAGTGTCGAAGACCCGTACAAGCACATCAGCAGACTGCTGAAGGGCGAGGCAATGCACTAGGAAACAGCAAAACAAAGAAAAGAAACAAAGACGGACAGAAAAGATGCAGAGAGAAATCCTGCACTTTCTGTCCGTTTTTTTATCGGTCGTACAGAGAATTGTAAGAAAAAAGGGATTGCGAAAAGCTGTCGAAAAACTTATGATGATATCATAACGATAAAATCCGGTCTTATACGGAAAAAACAGCAGGCCGGGAGCTACTGCATGACGGATGAGTCGTCCAAGATGCTGAAACGGTTTGAAAACGGTGAGACGCACTTTGAAGACAGGGAACTGATCGTGGAAAACCACAAGAAAATGAAAGTGGCGGTCGACTGCTTCCTGGATCACGAGCCGGGAACGTTTGATCTGATTCTGATGGACATTATGATGCCGGTGATGGACGGGATGAACGAGCATTTATCCAAACCACTGGATGAGAACAGAATGATGAAGCAGGCGGCTCAGAAGATGTATGAGAATAAAAAAAGTTCGAGATGAAGGAATGCAATGGATTGCCCCCGGAGGTCTTTTAGTGGTACAATGGGAGACAGGAAATAAAAAGAAAAACGAGGGCAAAGTATGAATGAATTATATGAAATGATCAAACAGAAAATCGAGGAATCCGGCTATCCGCGCGATATCTCCGGACGGGATGTCTACAACGATATCTGCGACCAGATCGAGGGGAAAGAGAACGGGTCGTATGTGCTGCTATCGAAGTTCGAGGACGAGGTGATTTTTGAGTACCATATCACGATCATGGATGACCAGTTTAATCTCGGTCTGCTGACGATGCGCACACCGGAAGGTGTTTTTGAGGCGGACTTTGACAAGTAAAAAGAGAGAAGAGGGTTTGGATTATGCCGAAGGTTGAGAAGATTACGAAGCAGACGGAGAATCCGTTTGTGAATCTTTATCTGGTTGAGGGGACGAACAAGGTGAATCATCATTTTCGCTATTATGTGGCGTCACGGGCGAAAACGATTGAGCAGATGAAGATTAAGACGAGAAAGAATGCGCCGGATGGGGTGCTGATGTACAGTCTGTATGGGGAAAAGCGCGATAAAATCGTTTTGGTGCGGCAGTATCGGGTTTCGATTGACGACTACATCTACGAATTTCCGGCAGGTCTTGTAGAACCGGGCGAAGAGTTTCACGAAGCGGCAGTGCGAGAGATGCATGAGGAGACGGGACTTACGTTCCATCCGTTAAAAGTGGATCCGTGCTATGAGAAACCGTTTTTTACCACGATTGGGCTGACGGATGAGGCTTGCTCGGCGGTTTATGGATGGTGTGAAGGTGAGATCAGCCGGAAATACCTCGAGGAAGGTGAAGTCATTGAAGTTGTTTTGGCGAACCGTGAGGAGGCAAAACGAATTTTGAAAGAAGAAAACGTAGCGATTATGTGCTCGTATCATTTGATGCATTTTATTCATGATGAGGAGCCGTTTGCGTTTTTGAAATAAGTGGCGGGGAGCCAGAAAAAAACAACCCCCGGAAGTTCTGAGACGAACTGCCAGGGGTTGTTTTTTTCTGGCTCCCATTTACGTTTTGTGGGACGGGAGAATGGGAGTTCAGGCGTTTTGGGGAGTCGTGTAGTATTGTGCCTGTGTCTCATAAAGAGTGGCATAAATGCCATGTTTTGCGAGAAGCGCGTCGTGGGTGCCATCCTCGGCGATGTGGCCGTGGTCGAGGACTACGATGCGGTCGCAGAATTTGCAGCTGCTCATTCGGTGGGAGATGTAGACGGCGGTTTTGCCGGCGGTTATCTGGCTGAATTGTTCGTAGATTTCGGCTTCGGCGATGGGGTCGAGGGCGGCGGTTGGTTCGTCGAGGATGACGAACGGGGCGTCTTTGTAGAGGGCGCGGGCGATGGCGGTTCGCTGGGCTTCGCCGCCGGAGAGGTCTACACCGGAGCCGTTGTTGTTGTAGAGGCGGGTGTGAGAGCCCTGCGGGAGCTGGCGGACGCGGTCGGTGAGGCCGACTTTTTCGAGGGAGGAGGCGATGGCGGTCTCGTCAATCTTTGTTCCGGCGGCGATGTTTTCGTCGAGCGGAAGCGAGAACAGGTGGAAGTCCTGGAAGACGACGGAGAAGGCCTGGGTGTACTCCTTGTAGTTGTATTTGCGGATGTCGATGCCGTTCAGGGTGATATAGCCGGAGGTCGGCTCGTACAGGCGGCAGAGCAGTTTGATGAGGGTTGTCTTTCCGGCGCCGTTGCGGCCGACGAGGGCGGTTTTGTCGCCGATCGCGAAGGACAGGGTCACGTGTTCGAGCACCGGGATGTCTGTGCCGGGATAGGAGAATGAGACATCGTGGAAGGCGAATTCGTACTGGCCGTCGTCGCGTTTTTCGATTGGGAGTGTGCCGTCGTATGACATGGACGGCTGTGTGATGAAATCCTCGTAGGTCGAGAGATACGAATTGATATAATCGAACTGCGAGCTGGTCGCAAGGAACGTTTGTAAATCGCCCATGGCGCGCGTCACGGAACCGGCGTACAGAAGGACATCTCCGAAGGGCAGCACACCGTACAGTGCTTTGGCTCCGATCAGAAGGTATGCGGCGAGATTGGAGAGAATCGAGAGCAGCGCGTTTTTTCCGTCTGTGACGGCGGAGAAACGGGCGAAGTCGAGGTACATCGGCACGAAGTGCTCCATGGCTTTTCCAAACTGTGCATCGAGGAAACCGTCGAGATGGCCGATGCGGATGTCATCGGCACGACGCTCCTCGAGCATCACATTGGCGAGATAATTGGCGACCGAGTTGGAGTGGTCGTTGCCCTGGTTCAGGTCAATCTTTTTCTGGGTCGACACGCGGTTGATGCGGGAGGACAGGGCAAGCTGCAGTCCGCAGAGCAGGAGCAGTGCGAGTGTTGAAAACGGCGAGGTGAAAAAGTTTTTCATGCTGCTGCCAGGCAGAAGGAAGAGGCGGAGCAGGAAAAACAGGGCATAGAGAATCGAGAGCAGGGAAGTGATCAGCGTATGAATGACGATGAGCTGATCGCCCACATTTCCCGATCCCATCGAGGAGACATTGGTGCGCCGGATGGCATCCATCGTCTCCGTTTTTTCAAATTTTTCAAACTCCAGTTCCAGTGCCTTCGCAGTGATTTTCTGTTTCGTGAGTGCAAGGCAGAGTTCTTTCTGGCCGTCGAGATACTGGCGGCAGATTTTTTCAAAGAGCCCCAGTCCATACTGCACGAGCAGGAAGATGACGACGGTATACAGACAGGCGCGGTACGATTTTTCAAGCAGTAAGTTCAGGATCCGCGCCGAGAAAAACAGGGAAAGATACGGCAGTGTGGCAGATGCAAACGCGCTTCCGAACAGCCAGAACAGCACGCGGTGATTTCCCTGGCTGACCATAGTTAAAAAGCGGCAGACGGCATGAAACCGTTCTTTGATTTTCATGAGATGTGTTCCTCCGTTTCCTGATAATACTGGCTCTGGACTTCAAACATATGGGCATACGACCCGCCAAGGGCGACCAGTTCGTCGTGCGTTCCGCGCTCTTTGATCGTTCCGTTTTCGAGAAAAAGAATCGTATCACAGAAGCGCGTCGATGCAAGACGGTGCGAGATGAAGAGTGCGGTTTTGTCCTGCAGCAGCGTGCTGTAGGTTTCGTACATTTCGTTTTCGGAGATTGCGTCCAGCGCGGCCGTCGGCTCGTCGAGCAGAAGCAGGCGGCAGTTCTTGTAGAGTGCCCGCGCCATCATGAGCTTCTGCATCTCACCGCCGGAGAGCGTAACGCCCTCGTCGGTCATATCTTTGCCGAGATACGTTTCTTCTTTCTGCGGCAGGCTCTCGATTTTCTCCCAGAGCCCGGCGCGGGTGAGCGCTTCGCGGCAGCGGTCGCGGTCGGTTTCTTCCAACGTAGAGCAGCTTACATTCTCTGCAATCGAGAACGAGAGTGCGAAAGGATCCTGAAAAACCGCCGCGATTGCTTCGTAATACTGCGCCGGATTCAGATCCGTAAACGAAATCCCATTGACGGTGATGCTTCCCGCCGTCGGCTGATACAATCCGCAGATCAGTTTTACAATCGTCGATTTTCCGGCTCCGTTGATGCCGACGAGTGCCGTGTGTTCGCCTGCATGGAGCGTAAAGCTGACGTCATCGAGAATCTTTTTCTCGCTCTCTGGGTAAGAGAAGGAAACGTGGGAAAAACAGATCTCGAGCGGCTTTTCGTCTGTAAATTCCTCCCGGAACGGCAGTGCATGGCCGGCCGGCAGCGGCAGATCGAGGAATTCCCGCATCCAGCGGATCTGCTCGAGGCAGAGCACCGATTTGGAGAGTGCGGAAGTGATCTCGTTAAAATACGAAGAGAAACCGGAGACAGCGCCGAGTGCCAGCACAAAGCCGGAGACGGTCATCGTTCCGTGGGCAAGGCGGTAAATCAGAAAACCGTAGCAGATGCCGTCGCGCAGAAGCTGCAGAGTGAGCGTCAGCAGATCGTTCGCAAAATAAGCACTGCGGATGTGGAACAGAATTTTCTGATATCGTTTGTTGATCTGACGGTAAACGCCGTCGAGCCAGCCGTTCAGCTGATAGAGACGGACATCCTTTCCGGCTGCGGTGTCGTACGACTGCTTCTGAAAGTAGCGCTGTGACACTTCGATCTCGGACAGGTCGTCTCTGCGGCGGACCTCATAGGAAGCTGCGCGGCGGTAGCTGAGAAACTGCAGAACGGAGAGCACCAGCAGCAGAAGAATGATCGCCGGATGAACGGTTCCGATCAGCCCAGCGTAGAGAAGCAGTCCCAGAAACGAAGAAAAAATCGTGACATCGTAGCGGAACATACCTTCCACACCGACCCAGTTGCTGGAAACGGCGCCTGCGGCTTTCTCGACGAGCTGCAGCGTTGCCTGCTCTGTCAGTACGGCGTAGTCCATCCGCATGAAATGGCGGAGCAGACGGCGCATGAAAAAGCCGGTGCGGAACTGCGTGTACTGCCAGGCGTTCCGCGACTGCAGGAATGTGTGGCTGACGAAAACAACGGCGTAGCCGAGAAAGAGAACCAGCGTGCCGAGTGCGAACTCGGCGAACCCGCTGCTCTGTTCCAGAAAATAGAGAATTCCGGCGGGGAGCAGAATCCCGAAGAAGCCGGTGAGCACTTGGGTTACAATTTCCAGCGCTTGGAACAGAACCGGCTTCTTGCTGTAGCGCCACAGCTCCCGGTGAATATAAACGTAGTTAGACCATAAAGAATACATACGAACCTCCCATGTTCAATTAGCAGTGAAACACTTGCTGTTTCGCTGCGTAAGAAAGTGATTCAGGTGTGAGCA
>CAVLAW010000181.1:0-5340 GCA_963661155.1 Tidjanibacter massiliensis
GGAGAGACTGCAACGCTGCATGTGCTTCCATGGGCAGGAGCACCGCCTGCTGCTCCAGCTTCGTAAATTTTAAGTTCTGTCGGATGCAGTCCGCTGCTGCTTTGTTCTGCTCCACAAACCAGGCTTTTTCAGCCCCGCGGCTTAAGGCCTCGATTCCGATCGCCCCGCTTCCGGCGAACAGATCGAGAAACCTCGCATCCGGCAGATATGGCTGAAGCATGTTAAACAATGTTTCTTTGATCCGGTCCGTCGTCGGCCGGGTCTGCTTGCCGGGAACCGTCTTCAACGGAAGACTCCGACATTTTCCTGCTATTACTCTCATGTTGGTCTTATTTCGTCCTTATTTTTCTTTTTCAAGCATACTCTAGTCCGCTTTGAGCTGCTCTCTCCAGTCCAGATCTCCTCTTGCCAGTCCCAGAATCAAAGACTCTGCGGTACCGATGTTTGTTGCAATCGGGATATTGTACTGGTCGCAGGTACGGATAATTTTGTAGACATCCGGCTCTTTTGGATTGATCATTGTCGGGTTATAGAAGAAAATAACCATATCCATATCGCCGCGCTCAATCATCTCGGTAAACTGTTTGTCTCCGCCTACGCTTCCCGGCAGAAACTTGTGAACACGAAGGTTTGTCACCTCTTCAATCCGCCGTCCGGTGGTTCCGGTGGCGTATACCTCATGTTTCATGAGGATTCCCTTATATGCAATACAGAAATCCTCGATCAGACTCTTCTTGCTGTTGTGTGCTATGATTCCAATATTCATTACTGCAAACCGCCCCTTCTCCTGTTTTTACTACTACGTACAGCAATTATAACAAATTATTTTTTAATACGCAATTCTTTTTGTTGATTTTTACACAGTTTTTATGATGTTTTCTTCTGTGTCACCTTTCCTTCTTCTTTTACTTTCTCCGCTTTTTCCGAAAAAATACAGAATCTGGAAGTTTATTTTTCTTTTCTCTTCACATACTATGACCGTAGCAGAACAGATGAAAAACACATCCGGATCTGCTTCACAGCAGCTTTTAACAAGCACAAAGATAAAGGAGGGAATGAACATGGCGAATCGTTCATCGAATACCGCAGCAGTACCAGAAGCAAAAGGCGCTCTGGACAAATTCAAATTTGAGGTGGCAAGCGAACTCGGCGTGCCGCTCAGCGATGGCTACAACGGTAACCTGACTTCCAAACAGAATGGTTCTGTCGGAGGTTATATGGTCAAAAAGATGATTGAACAGCAGGAACGCCAGATGTCCGGCGGTTCTTCTGGCCAGTACTAATCATCCCGGTATAACATCCTGATGCCGGAACAGGCATCAAAAAGCGTGAGCTCTTTTCTTTTCGGAAAAGCTCACGCTTTTTTTCTGCTTTTCGCAGCCTCTTACAGATCGATGCTTCCGGTTACGTCATCGTTGATCACGTAGTAAGCGGTAAATTCCTCCGGTTTTACATAAACCTTCAGGCTCTTTAACTCGTCTGCTTTCTTTCCATATCCCTCGGTCCAGATCTGACGGATTCTCTCATACAGATCTTTCTCTTTGATTTCTCTTCCGCCGAACTGCAGAATCATTTCCTGCTCAGCTTCTTTCTTTGCTGCTTTTGCAGGTGCTTTTTTCGCAGCTTCTTTTTTCGGCGCAGCGGTTTTCTTTGCTGTTGTGCGGGTTGTTTTTGCAGCTTTTGCTGCCAGTTTTTCTTCAGCTTTCACAGGTGCTTCCACTGCTGCTGCAGTTTCCTTTACAACATCTTTCTCAACTTCTTTTACAGCTTCTTTCTCTGCTGCGGTTGTTTTTTCTGCTGCTTTGGTCTCTACTTTTACTGTCTCGTTCTCTGCTGTCTTAGCCTGGGCAGCTGGTTTTTTCTTTACCATATCTGTTTCCTCCCATTTGGAACCGTTCCGTTTCTCTGATGGAACGCATTCTGCGAACTATCTTTCAGGCGAACGCTTGACACCCGCGGTCCGCGCATTTTATTTGATTTCGTATTTATGATACATGAATTTTCCTTTGTTTTCAAGTAATATCTGATTTCATCGGAAATTTCCACGAAATTGCGCGGTCATTTTCCTGACCGAGCAATTTGTCTGTCATTTTTGTTTAAGTTTTCCATTTCGATCCGCTTTTTTTCGTGCTTTTTCACAGTCCGATGTCATGATTTTCCAGATCGAGATACGATTTCATTACCGTTTTGAGCAGTTCATGCTCCGGTTTTTCAAAATACGGATCGCAGCTAAGCAGCTCGGAGGCCGCCTCGCTTGCTTTCTGCAGGATATCGGCATCCCGGAAAATGTCCGCCATCTGAAATTCCATATCACCGCTCTGACGCGTTCCGAGAAGATCGCCGCTGCCGCGCAGTTTCAGATCCTCCGAAGCAATATAGAAGCCATCGTTTGAATGATTCAGGATTTCCAGACGCTTGGCCGTCTCCTGATCCTTGTTTCCGCGGATGAAGATGCAGTATGACTGGTACTCTCCTCTTCCAACGCGTCCGCGGAGCTGATGAAGCTGTGCCAGGCCGAACCGCTCTGCATTTTCCACCATCATCACCGTCGCATTCGGTACATTGACGCCGACCTCCACGACCGTTGTCGAGACGAGCACCTGAATCTCCCCGGCTGCGAACCGTTCCATGATCTCATTTTTCTGTGCCGCCTTCATCTGCCCGTGCAGCATCTCCACGGAAATGCCCGGCAGTTCTTTTTTCAGAAGCTGTGTATAATCGGTGACATTCTCCGCTTCGAGTCCCTCGCTTTCCTCGACCATCGGGCAGATCACGTAAGCCTGACGGCCCATCTCAACCTGGCGCGCGATAAAACGGTAGGCCTTCGGACGGTAGGAAGTGTCTACTACGCAGTTTTTGATGGGAAGACGTTTTGCCGGGAGCTCGTCAATCACGGAAATCGACAGATCGCCGTACAGAATGATCGCCAGCGTCCGCGGAATCGGCGTTGCGCTCATGACGAGAACATTCGGCGGCTCGCCCTTTTCGGCAAGTGCCGTTCTCTGGCGCACACCGAAGCGGTGCTGCTCATCTGTGATGACGAGTGCAAGATTGCTGTACTGTACCTTTTCCTGGATCAATGCGTGTGTGCCGATCACCATTTTACAGCTTCCGTCTTCCAGTCCGGCATAGATTTCCCGTCTCTCTTTCGCCTTTGTCGATCCCGTCAGAAGCCGCGGCTCATATTCTGTCAGGCCGTTTTCTTTCAGCAGGGCACAGAGTGACTCATAATGCTGCCGCGCCAGAACCTCCGTCGGAACCATCAGTGCCGACTGGTAGCCGTTCTCGGCTGTCATGATCATCGAGAGGAATGCCAGAATCGTCTTACCGCTTCCGACATCACCCTGTACCAGCCGCGCCATGCGGGTGTGGCCTTTTAAATCCCGCTCCAGCTCACTCCATACGCGCATCTGTGCATTTGTAAGCCGATACGGCATATTTTCAATGACTTCCTCTGTTTTCCAGACTGCGCGGATTGGAAATGCATTTGAAATCCCTTCTGTCTGTTCTTTTAACTGCCGCAGGGACAGAATAAAGAGGAAAAATTCTTCAAACACGATTCTGCGCCGCGCCGTTGTAAGATGTTCCTGATCTTTTGGAAAATGGACCTCGTGGAGCGCATAATTGATCTCACAGAGCTCATACTTCTTTCGGATCTTCTCCGGCAGATAGTCCCGTGCCGGCGCATAATTTTCCAGCACCTGCGCGACCGCCCTGCTCACCATTTTGTTTGTGAGGCCGGACGTCAGCCCGTATACCGGCTGAAGGCTTGCCAGCAGTTCGTGGTACGCGGCCGGCGTAAAAATCTCCGGCTGCTCCATGACAAGGCGCCCCGATTTTTCCTGGATCTTCCCGCGGAATACGAAAACGCTGCCTTTTTTTAACGTACTCCGAAGAAACGGCATATTAAACCAGGTAAGCTGCAGCCGCACCGGCTCCTCGTAGAGTTCCAGCACGACGACACTCTTTCTCTGGTTTCCTTTCACCGACGGACTGTGCACAATTCTTCCGTATACGGCGTTCTTTTCATCTCGTTTGCAGTCGCGAAGAGGAACCGGCTCTGCGTAGCAGTCATAATCTCTTGGATAATAATGCAGAAGCTGCTGCAAATTGTAGATTCCTACTTTTGCAAACAGCTTCTCCGTTTTTTCACCGATCCCCCTCAGCGTTGTCAGGGGTTCTGTATTCATATTTTAATTTCCTTATTGTTTTCTTACTGTCTTCTTATCACTTACTCAACCGATACGACGCAGTAGTAGATCGGCTGGCCACCGTAGTTTACTTCTACATCACAGTCCGGATACGCCTGCTCCAGCTTTTCACCGAGGCTTTCTGCATCCTCTTCTGTCATATCTTCGCCATAGTAAATGCTGATCAATTCGCTGTCCTCATCCACCATTGCTCCGACCGTCTCTTCTGCAACAGCAAGAATGTCCTGTCCGACAGCAAGAAGTCCGTGATCGCCAAGTCCCATAATATCGCCCTGATGGATCTCTTTCTCATCGATGTGGGTATCGCGTACTGCGTAGGTCACCTGGCCGGTCTTCACAAGCTGGATGCCCTCGTTCATGGCCTCCTCGTTCTCCTCTGCGGATTTCTCCGGCACGTAGTTGATCATGGCTGTGATGCCCTGCGGAACGGTCTTGGTCGGAACGACGATGATATTTTTATCTTCGGTCATGACTTTCGCCTGGTTTGCTGCGAGGATAATGTTTTTGTTGTTCGGAAGAATAAAGATATTCTTTGCATTGACCTGCTCAATGGCTGTCAGCATATCCTCGGTACTCGGGTTCATGGTCTGGCCTCCCTCGATCAGGTAGTCCACGCCAAGTCCCTGGAAGATCTCTTTAATTCCCTCTCCGATGGATACGGCGATGAATCCGTTCTCCTTCGGCGGCTGTTTTTCAGCCTCTTTTCTCTTCTTGTCTTCCTCTGCCTGCTGTGCTGCAATCTTCTCTGCGTTCTTGATCAGGCGCTCCTGATGCTCTTCGCGCATGTTGTCGATCTTCATTCTGGTTAACTGTCCGTACGTCAGCGCCTTGGAAATGGCTTTTCCAGGATCGTTGGTATGTACGTGTACCTTAACCAGCTCGTCGTCTGCAACAAGAACGATCGAATCTCCGATTCCGTTCAGGAAATCTTTGAATGCATGAACCTCTTCATCCGAAAGCGGATTTTCGAGCATAATGATGAACTCGGTGCAGTAACCGAATTTGATCTTTTTTTCAGTCTCTTTGGACGGTTTTACGAACTCGGTCTTTGCCTCCGGTGTCTCGAAGTTCAGATCGATCTCTTTTCCGCAGAACGCGTCATAGGCACCCTGCAGTACGGTGAGGAGAC
>CAVLAW010000182.1:0-5339 GCA_963661155.1 Tidjanibacter massiliensis
CGGCAGTCGCCAAGGTCTCGTGCAAGCACGGACTTTGGCTCGTTGCCCGCGTAAAAAATCCGGAAACGCAAAAACATGCGTTCCCGGATTTTTTTAAATCTATATTTTCTTAATTTGCCGTTCTGGAAACTGTCTGCAGAGCCTTTTTCACCGGCGGCAGAGAAATCAAAATTACCGTCAGCACACCCTCAGCCAGCAGATAACTGTAGTTGTAAATGATCGGATACAGCGCCTTTAAAGACTGCGGGAAGTTCTCCGGCATATAGTCCATCCAGTACAGATAACCGCCGAGCGTATGGAAAAATCCTCTCGCCAGCACAGCCACAATATATCCAATCAGCAGCCCGTTTTTCTTCTTCCGGAAAAATCCGGCAACACCCAGCGCCGCAAACGCAAACGGATAATCACAGCAAACCTGGAACAGAGAAAGCACATACGGTCCCTGGATAAACTGCAGCAGACCATAAGCAAAACCAACGAGAATACCCGTCTTCGCCCCATACCAGTTCGCGATCAGCACGATAAAGAGCATCGAAAACAGCGTAACCGATCCGCCATACGGCAGATTAAACACTCTCACATACGAAGTAACAAACGCCAGCGCAATCCCCATCGCACAAAACGCCAGCTTCTTCGCATCCATCGCCTTACTCTTCTGAGAAGCCAGAACCGAAGCAACCACAACCAGCGCCACCATCAGCACCACGCATCCAACATACCCGGCCGTCGTCAATCCGCCGTCAGCAGTAACAAAAAAACTCATAAAAAAACCTCCTTCGCATTCCGCTTGGAGGGGCTCACAGAAAAACACAGTCCCGAACCACGTTCGAAACCACATTTCAGCTTCCCTACGCAGGAATTATCCCGTTCAGGTAGTGAGGGTCCGTGACATATTCCTTTTTCATCACGTTCTCAGCCAAAAGGCTCCCCTAGCGTCTTACTATTTTAACGTATTGTTTCAACTCACAGTCGGTATTTTCACGGAGTCTGACATGTCGAAAATAGCTCGACTGTGACTTGCCTCATGTCAGTGGAGGATACCGATTTCTCTCCGCCCGCCACTGCCGTTATGTTTCTTTTAACAATTCGTCCCACCGTTTTAGAAACGGGGGACTTCTTGTCTACTAATGTTAAAGTATACATACTAAACCTTCTTTTGTCAACCCTCCCGTCCCCAATCTTACGTCCTCCAAAATCAGGGCAGGGGCGACGACTGCGAAAGGACTCCTTGTGACTTTGGAGGAACAGCGTCGCAGAAATCGTACACAGGCGGCGAACTTTCGCCAGAAAGTCCGTCGAATGCGTACGATTTCTGTGATGATGTCCCTCCAACGGAGTGAGGAGCCTTCGCAGCCGCCGCCCCTGCCCGTCCGTTTTTAACAAAAATACATGTTGACACACGCCTATACAAGTGCTATATTACAATTAGTTCAAGCATTAAACTAACTATGCGAAAGGAGCACCAAACAATGCAGATTCTGAAAGTAACAGACGAAGCATTCCGCCAGTACGGCAAAGTCATCAAAGGCCTCGACGTCAGCGACATCATCACCGCCATGTCCGAGACCCCATGCCCGGACGACGTAGTCTACGAGCCATCGATTGAAAGCCTCGAAGCCTGCAAAAGCGCCGCAGCCGTATCCGACAGCCTCTACGGCGGAATGCCGATCCAGATCGGCTACTGCAACGGTCACAACCACCTGCTGAACGCCGTAGAATACCATCGCGACAGCGAAATCAACATCGCCGTAACCGACCTGATCCTGATCCTCGGAAAAGAACAGGACATCACCGAAAACCACACCTACGATTCATCCAAAATGGAGGCCTTCTTAATCCCGGCCGGCACCACCATTGAAGTCTACGCAACCACCCTCCACTACGCACCATGCAACGTGGCAGCCAGCGGCTTCAAATGCGTCGTAGTTCTTCCAAAAGGAACCAACACCGACATCACCCTGGAAGAAAAACATACCCCGGAAGATGATCTGCTCTTCGCCAGAAACAAATGGCTCTTAAGCCACCCGGACGCCAAAATCGCCGGAAGCGTAGCAGGAATCCAGGGAGAAAACCTTTCCGTAAAATAAACATGGAACAAATACGACTCAGAAACACCGTCTCAAATGAGCGGTTCTGAAATAAAAAGAAACCAAAAACCAAGAAAACCCAAAAAGGAGGATCTTCAAAAATGATCAACAATACACCGGAAATCAAATTAGGTATCGTTGCAGTAAGCCGTGACTGCTTCCCGAACAGCCTTTCCGAGAACAGAAGAAAAGCAGTCGTAAAAGCATATGACGGAGAAATCTACGAATGTCCAATCATCGTCGAGAATGAAATCGACATGATGAACGCACTGGATGACCTGAAAAAAGCAGAGTGCGACGCCCTCGTTGTATACCTTGGAAACTTCGGACCGGAGACCGAGGAAACTCTGCTTGTAAAATACTTCGATGGACCGTGCATGGTAGTTGCAGCAGCAGAAGAATCCGGCGATGACCTGGTAGGCGGCCGCGGCGACGCATACTGCGGTGTTCTGAACGCAAGCTACAACCTGAAACTGCGCAACCTGCACGCATACATTCCGGAGTACCCGGTTGGCGATGCGGAAGACGTAGCAGCTATGATCAAAGATTTCGTACCGGTTGCAACCGCAGTTGTAGCAGTAAGAAACCTGAAAATCATCAGCTTCGGACCGCGCCCGACCAACTTCCTGGCATGTAATGCACCGATCAAACAGCTCTACAACCTCGGCGTAGAAATCGAGGAGAACTCCGAGCTTGACCTGTTCGAAGCATTCAACAAACACGCAGGCGATGAGAGAATCCCGGCAGTCGTAGAAGATATGGCAAAAGAGCTCGGCGAAGGAAACCTGAAACCGGAAATCCTGCCGAAACTGGCTCAGTACGAGATCACTCTGTTAGACTGGATCGAAGCACACAAAGGCTCCAGAAAATACGTCACCCTGACCGGAAAATGCTGGCCGGCATTCCAGACACAGTTCGGCTTCGTTCCTTGCTATGTCAACAGCCGTCTGACCAAGATGGGCATTCCGGTATCCTGCGAGGTAGATATCTACGGAACACTGTCCGAGTTCATCGGAACCGTTGTATCCAAAGACACCGTAACACTCCTCGACATCAACAACACCGTTCCGAAGGATATGTATGAGAGTGAGATCAAAGGCAAATTTGATTACACCTTAAAAGATACCTTCATGGGATTCCACTGCGGAAATACCGCATCCACAAAACTGGCATTCTGCTCCATGAAATATCAGATGATCATGGCAAGAACCCTTCCGGAAGAAGTAACACAGGGTACTCTCGAGGGAGATATCGTTCCTGGAGACATCACCTTCTATCGTCTGCAGAGCACATCTGACGCAAAATTGCGCGGATACATCGCAGAGGGCGAGGTTCTTCCTGTAGCAACACGTTCCTTCGGAAGCATCGGTATCTTCGCTATTCCGGAGATGGGCAGATTCTACCGTCACGTATTGGTAGAGAAAAACTATCCGCATCACGGCGCAGTAGCATTCGGACACTTTGGAAAACCGTTATTCGAGGTATTCAAGATGCTCGGCGTTGAAGTAGATGAGATCGGCTACAACCAGCCGAAGGGTGTTCGTTACCCGACAGAAAATCCGTGGGGCTAATTTGTTCCGAAAACGGTTCACTGAAACATAAAAAATAAGTGCAGAAACGCATAAGCAAAAGGGCGGGGCAGAAGTCTGCTGCCGCCCTTTTTGAAAAAGAGTAGAAAAAAGGAGATTCGACATGTATTTTATTGGTGTTGACCTTGGAACTTCCGCTGTCAAACTGCTTCTGATGGACGAGGAAGGAAAAATTGTAAACATTGTATCGAGAGAATATCCGCTGTATTTCCCGCATCCAGGCTGGTCGGAGCAGAAACCGGAAGACTGGTGGGAGCAGAGCAAAGAAGGCATCCGTGAGCTGGTAAAAGATGTGGATAAATCTCAGGTAGCCGGCATCAGCTTCGGCGGCCAGATGCACGGACTCGTTATTCTCGATGAGAACGATAACGTCATTCGCCCGGCGATCCTCTGGAACGACGGCCGTACCGCAAAACAGACCGATTATCTGAACAACGAAATCGGAAAAGACAAACTTTCCGAGTATACCGCAAACATCGCATTTGCAGGCTTTACCGCTCCGAAGATTCTCTGGGTCAAAGAAAATGAGCCGGAAAACTTCGCAAAAATCTGCAAAATCATGCTGCCGAAGGATTACCTGGCATACCGCCTCTCCGGCGCATTCGTCAGCGATTACTCTGATGCATCCGGTATGCTTCTGATGGATGTCAAGAACAAATGCTGGTCAAAAGAGATGGCTGAGATCTGTGGCATTTCCCTGGACATGCTGCCGGAACTCCATGAGAGCTTCGATGCAGTCGGCACCTTAAAACCGGAAGTAGCAGCAGAACTGGGCCTGCCGGAAACATGTAAAGTCGTAGCAGGAGCCGGAGACAATGCCGCAGCCGCAGTCGGAACCGGAACCGTAGGCGACGGTATGTGCAACGTTTCCCTTGGAACAAGCGGAACCGTCTTCATTTCCAGCAACAAATTCGGCGTAGACAGCCACAACGCACTGCACGCCTTCGCACACGCAGACGGCCATTACCATCTGATGGGCTGCATGCTGAGCGCAGCTTCCTGCAACAAATGGTGGATGGATGAAATCATCCGCACGAAAGATTACCCGGCAGAGCAGGCAAACATCACCAAACTCGGTGAAAACAATGTATTCTTCCTGCCTTACCTGATGGGCGAGCGTTCCCCGCACAACAACCCGGATGCAAGAGGAACCTTCATCGGCCTGACGATGGACACCACAAGAGAGGATATGACACAGGCCGTGCTCGAGGGCGTTGCCTTTGCCATCCGTGATTCCTTCGAAGTGGCAAAATCCCTCGGCATCAAGATCGAGAGAACAAAAATCTGCGGCGGCGGAGCAAAGAGCCCGCTGTGGAGACGTATGATCGCCAACGTGCTGAACATCAAAGTTGACCGCATTGAGTCCGAGGAAGGCCCGGCACTCGGCGGCGCGATGCTGGCAGCCGTTGCATGCGGTGTATTCTCATCCGTAGAAGAGGCGGCAGAAAAAATCGTTCGTGTGACAGAGACCATCGAGCCGGAACCGGAACTGGTTGAGAAATATGAGCGCCAGTACCAGAAATTTGCAAAAATTTATCCGACCGTAAAGGATCTGTTCACAGAGCTTCTGTAATAAAAAGAGGTAAGAAATAAGATGAAGAAAGTGGAACATGGGAAAACATTTGACCGGAATGCAGCAAACCCTCCGACATTTGAAATCTTT
>CAVLAW010000183.1:0-5335 GCA_963661155.1 Tidjanibacter massiliensis
CTGAAATATTGAATTTTCAAGGTGCGAAGCCCATTTTAGGTATGGGAAGTCTTAGTATATTATATCAAACATAGGCGGTACTATCTACTTTTTCAGTGCCCTCTGAGCATTCCCCGGGGAGTTATTATAATAAAAAAGAGCAAGCGTAAAAAAAGTTATTTCTGAATAGCCTGTTCCAGTGCTTTAGCAAGCTGGTCTGGACATGATGTTCCGCGTCCGTTGCAGTCGATGCCTTTCATGCGGGAGATGGCTTCGTTTACGTCCATGCCCTCAACGAGTCTTGCAACACCCTGTGTGTTTCCGTTGCATCCGCCTACGAACTGTACGTTGTGAACTTTTCCATCTACTACCTCAAACAGAATTTTTCTGGAACAGGTACCTTTTGTTGTATATTCCATTGATCAGATCCTCCTTCGTGAATAAAAAATTTAAAGTATTACCGTGAACTTCAGATAAGATATTTCTTCGGTTCCTGCTATTATACCATAGAATCGGAAAACAGCAAAGAAAAAAGATACCACAGATTCAAAATTTATGGTATTCTGTAGGGGGATAAAATCAGAAAATTCCCGGATGAAAAACGGTAAAACAAAGTTATTGGAGGATATCATAAAGATGAAGTTAATCGGAATTATCGGTGCAATGGAAGTTGAAGTAGCAAGCTTAAAGGAAATGATGACAGATGTTACGATCCGCACGAAAGCGTCGATGGAGTTCAACCACGGCTTCCTGAATGGAAAAGAAGTTGTTGTTGTGCGTAGCGGAATCGGAAAAGTAAATGCCGGCATCTGCACCCAGATTCTTGTGGATGATTATGGCGTAGACTGTGTCATCAATACCGGAATTGCAGGTTCCCTGCGGAATGAAATCAACATCGGCGATATCGTCATCTCAACAGATGCTGTTCAGCACGACATGGATGTGCGCATTTTCGGATACCCGCTCGGCGAGATTCCGCAGATGGGTGTGTTAAGTTTCCCGGCAGACGAGCATCTGGCAGCGGTGGCAGAGGAAGTCTGCAAAGAAGTCAATCCGGAAATCCAGGTATTCCGCGGCCGTGTTGTCAGCGGAGACCAGTTCATTTCCAGCAAAGAAGTGAAGAACCATCTGATCGAGGAGTTCAACGGTTCCTGCGCAGAGATGGAAGGCGCTGCGATCGCACAGGGCGCTTATCTGAACAAGATTCCGTACGTCGTACTCCGCGCCATCTCCGACAAGGCAGACGACAGCGCAACGATGGACTACCCGACTTTTGAGAGCGAGGCAGCCCGCCACTGTGTCAACCTGCTGCAGGAAATGGTAAAACGCCTGTAATCAGAAAAAGCAAGAAGAAAAAATCGACAAACGGGCAGACGAAAAACAGCGAAATCACGCGAATCGGCGCGAAAGCAGTCCCTTAAAAGAATGAAAAATAAAAACCCGCACGAAACAGCGCAGAACCGCAGAGAATTTGACGAACGTTTTTTGTTTCCAAATTTTTCCAGCGGTGCTATACTGTGGCACATCGGAACAAGAAGATCCTCACAACGGATTGCTCAGCAGTAAAACACTTGCTGTTTTGCTGCGTAAGAAAGTGATTCAGGTTGTGAGCAGCCCTCCTTTTGCGAAGCAAAACTTTAAATGAGGGCTGCGAATGTTACAGTTCACAGGTACCTGGGAACTGTAACACGTCCTCTGCCGATATGCCTGTGGAAGAATCCTGTGCGCGCAAATTCTGCCGCGGCATCCGCCGATGCACCGCAACGGAACGGGAGCACCGGCATTTGAGACAAATTCATTCAAAAAATCATCAGGGGGAATAAGAATGCTGGAGTTTTGTGTGAAACAAAATGTATTCTTATACGCAATGATAGCAGCAGGAATCGCCGGTGTGTGGTGCCTGTTCTGGAATAACCGTTTCTACGTCCGGGCCATCCGCGATCTCGGAAGGCTGCAGGAACCAAAGGCGAAATGGACCAGGTCGGTACTGGAAACCTGTCAGAAAAAAGCGCATCCCTTTTCGAATGCCGGGGCGTTTATGCGCAGCCAGATTGCACAGGGCAGGTCAGCGGGGCTTGCCATCCCGACGCTTCTGCGCGGAAGCCAGAATATGATCCTCACGGTTCTGGCACTTTCTATTGTTTCGCTGTGGGCAATTTACCGGTATCGGTATGGGGAAGCGGAGCTGATGCGGTATCTCGGAACGGGCATCGTGCTCGCCGGAGGGCTTCTTTTCTTCCGGCTCTGCCTGGATTTCGGCGGAAAAGAGGAAATTCTGCTGAACGGGTGGACCGATTATCTGGAAAATGAATTTGCATTGAAAAAGGGTGCCGTGCGGGAAACGGTGCAGCAGACAGAAGCCGCAGCCGAGTCGAGGATATCAGCGGCAAAAGCAAAACAGCAGACTGCGGGAACCGAATCCGAAAAGGATCAAAGCGGACTGTTCGCCGACCCGGAAAAAGAAGCGAGGATTTCGAAAGTTAGGGAGGGCATCCGCCAGACCGCCGCGGCCGACAGCAGGTTTGCGGGAATGCTGACGCCCGAAGAGGAAAAACTGATGAGGGAGATTATCAGCGAATACGTGTAATACCAAGGGACCAGGCTCAGGAGTATGGGCATGCTTGCATGAACATGCTTCTGAATCTGGGACCTGCCCAAACATGAGGAAGTAGCTGATTTACGCAGTAAATCTGCGGATTCCGAATGGTTGGAGAAAAAGCGGAGCAATCCGTAGGTATGTGATAGAAAAAACATCAGGCAGTGCCGTCCTTCAAAACAGACGGCGGCACTGCTTTCCCGGATAAAGCAGAATCACATCTGCAAAAGGAGGAACCAACATGAGACTTGTAATTCTTGAGGCAGAGTCACTGGGAAAAGATATGAATCTGTCCGGCTTTTCCCGTTTTGGAGAAGTGACAGTATATGAAAAAACAACGGAGGAAGAGTGCCCGGAGCGCGTGCGCGAGGCGGACATCGTCATCTGCAACAAGGTGCGCATGTGCAGCCGCACCCTGTCCGGCGCGGAGAATCTGAAACTGATCTGCGTCACCGCAACCGGCATCAACAACATCGATCTCGATTACGCGAAGCGCCACAACATCGCGGTGACCAACGTCGCCGGCTATTCCACCGTCAGCGTGGCACAGCACACGTTTGCGATGTACTTCTATCTGGCGGAAAAACTCCGCTATTACGATGATTACGTCAAAAACGGCGATTACGCGGCCAGCAGTCTCTTCACATGTATGGACAGACCGTTCAACGAGCTGGAGGGCAAGACGTGGGGCATCATCGGCCTCGGCGCGATCGGCAGAAAAGTCGCTTCGATTGCAAAAGCATTCGGCTGCCGCGTCATCTATTATTCCACATCCGGCGCACACGACGATCCCGACTACGAGCGGGTCGATCTCTACCGTCTGCTGAAGGATTCTGATGTGGTTTCCATCCACGCGCCGCTGAACGAGGCGACCGAGAATCTGATGAATATCGAAACCTTTGCGAACATGAAACGGACCGCGATCCTGATCAACGTCGGCCGCGGCTCGATTGTGAATGAGCGCGATCTCTGCTGTGCCCTGCGCGAGGGCCTGATCGGCGGAGCTGCGCTCGATGTGCTCTCCTGCGAGCCGATCCGCAGCGACAGTCCGCTGCTGAAAATGAAGGATGATGATCGTCTGTACATCACACCGCATATCGCCTGGGCATCGAAGGAAGCCCGCACGCGCCTGATCGGACTGGTGCAGAAGAACATTGCTTCGTACCTGGATGGCGGCACAGAAAACCGCGTGGTATAAAGGGGATAAAAAATCCAGAGACAACATACATAAAAAGAGCCGGACATCCGACGGAACCGCAGACTGCCGAAACAGGTACTGCAATGGTTCCGCCGGATGCCCGGCTTTTTGCATCAGAACGATAGAATCAGAAAAACGCCTATTCCTCCGTAATCTGAATCTCCAGATAATCAAATTCCAGCGACTCAATAAAATTATCCTGCGTGAACCGCGTCTTCGATCTCCGTTTAAACTCCGAAATATTCGTATCGAGCCAGATCGGCTTCGCGAGATTCCAGGCATCACAGATTTCATCGAGCGCCCGGAAGACCTTGTGCGTTCTCGTATCATCATCGTCGATACAGACGGTGAGATCCTGAAGAATATGATTGTTTTCCACTAATTTGCCCCACATCTGAAACATAAGTAAACCTCCTGAAAAGTACAAAATAGGCAAGCGTTAATCGCTGGTAACGGTATGCAGTTCCTTAAAATACTTCGGCGAGATCCCGTATTCCTTTTTGAATGCGCGGTAAAAACTCGAGTAATCATGAAACCCGAACAGCAGATACACCTTCGTAACGGGCACATCCCCAAGCAGGGCCTCGCGGCACCGGGCCAGACGCTTTTTGGAAATGTACTGGTGAATCGACATGCCGATCTCATCCTTGAACAGATGCGCAATGTGATACTTGCTCACAAAGAGCTCCGCGGCCAGCTTTTCGAGTGAGAGATCCTCCGAGAGATGCTCATCGATATAGAAGCAGAGCTGTTCATACAGCGAGAGCCGCGCTTTCTGGGAGAGCGGGTGATGCTGCTCGTACACGGTGCGGTTGATCTGCATCAGCAGGTCGCTGACGTAGAGCGAAATCTGCGCCTCTTTCCCAAAATGATCCGACCGCATCTCCTCGATCAGGCGGATTGTGCGGTACTGAATCGTGTTGAACTCGACGGAATCGAGCGGGAACAGATACTGCTGATTCCGGGTGGCATACTCCATCAGATAGACATAGTCGGCAGACCGTGCGCGGAGCTCGTCGGCAAACGCAGCGCTGACCCAGAACACGAACCGACGGTACGGCATGGACTGGTCATGCATCACCAGATGGTGCGGCACGCCGGGCGGGATCAGAAGAAGATCGCCGGGCTTTGGTGAATAAAGTTCCCCGGCGATTTCCAGCGAGATCGCTCCATCGAGAAAGAGATAGAACTCGTAATGCGTGTGCGTATGCTCCTTTACGCCTGGCACATCGACGGTGCTGTAATAGTATAATTCAAACGTATCCGAAATCATGTACTGCCGTGTGGCAAATTTCGTCTGCAGTTTTTCTTTCATAGCAATTACTATCCTTACAGAAAAATGATATTTGAATCCATAACAACAGTTTCCAGCATATCACAAAACAGCAAGTTTTACAATGTATTCCACAACCGGCACAATAGAAAAAAATAACTTGCCCGGTTATGATACAAGGGAATAAAATAAGAGCAGAATAAAAAGATTTTGATGATACCAGTGTCAAAAGGTTGGAAATCCGACGCAAGCAAAGCTTGCAGGAGGATTTTTGAACTTGGGACACGCC
>CAVLAW010000184.1:0-5326 GCA_963661155.1 Tidjanibacter massiliensis
CGAAAAAAGCGGTCCGTACCGTTTTTTCCACCGGCACAGACCGCTTTGTCTGCATTTTTTCGTATTTTATCTGTCTTCGTCTTTCTTTTCGCGTGCCTCGACATAACCGCACTGCTCGTCCGCGCAGACTAGCTTGTTGCCTTTTTCCAGCATATAGCCGCCGCACTGCGGGCATTTCTTGGCAGACGGTTTCTGCCAGGACATGAAATCGCATTCCGGATTGTTTTCGCATCCGTAGTATTTCCGTCCCTTTTTCGTCTTGCGCAGGATGACTTCTTTTCCACACTTCGGACACGGAACACCGATCTTTTCGAGATACGGCTTCGTGTTCTTGCAGTCCGGGAATCCCGGGCAGGCGAGGAATTTTCCGTGCGGGCCGTATTTTACCACCATGTTGCGGCCGCAGTTCTCGCAGATGACATCCGTCACCTCATCCTCAACCTTAACCTCAGCAAGGTTTTTCTCCGCCTCCTGAACAGCCTGGTACAGATCCGGCCAAAAGTTCTCCACAACGGTCTTCCACGGAACACTTCCGTCTCCGACCTTGTCGAGCAGAGCCTCCATCGTCGCAGTGAAGTTGACATCCACGATGCTCGGGAATGCCTCCTTCATCATGTTGTTGACCACCTCTCCAAGCTCTGTCATGTAGAGGTTCTTGTTCTCCTTTGCCACATAACGGCGGTTGATGATCGTCGTGATCGTCGGCGCATACGTACTTGGGCGGCCGATGCCGAGCTCCTCCAGTGTCTTGACAAGTGATGCCTCGGTGTAGTGTGCCGGCGGCTGTGTGAAGTGCTGCTGCGGATCCATCTTCTCAAGTGCAAGTTCGGTTCCCGACTCAAGGCTTCTCACAGCGGCATTGTTCTCTTTCTTTTCTTCATCCGGATCGGTGTAGACAGACATAAAGCCGTCGAACGCCAGACGGGAGGAAGCTGCGGTGAAGAGATACTCTCCTGCAGTGATCCGCGCGGAAATCGTCTCGTAGACGGCCGGCTGCATACGGCTTGCCACAAAACGTTTCCAGATGAGCTGATACAGGCGGAACAGATCTCTTGGCAGCGATTCTTTTACCATCACCGGTGTGTTCGTCACATCGGTCGGGCGAATCGCCTCGTGCGCATCCTGTGCCTTGCGGTTCTTGTTCTCCGTCGTATCTCCGCTTGCAGTGTATTTGCTGCCGTACTGCTCTTCGATAAAGGAACGTGCTGCCGCATCGGCCTCCTCGCTGATTCGCGTGGAATCGGTACGCAGGTAGGAAATCAGGGCGATCGTTCCCTTTCCTTTTACTTCCACGCCCTCGTAGAGCTGCTGTGCCAGACGCATCGTCTTCTGGGTGGAGAAGTTCAGTACCTTCGATGCCTCCTGCTGCAGGGTACTCGTGGTGAATGGAAGCGGCGCTTTTTTGGAGCGTTCTCCTTTTTTCACTTCGGATACGGTAAACGTCTCATTTTTCAGTCCTTTCAAGATCTCGTCGAGCTGCTCCTTCGTCTCAATCGCCATCTTTTCATTTCCCCTGCCGTGGAATTTTGCAAGAAGCGGTTTCTTCTCTCCCGGAATCTTGAGGTCCGCCTCGAGGGTCCAGTATTCCTTCGGGATGAACGCGTTGATCTCGTCCTCACGGTCTCCGATGATGCGCAGTGCGACGGACTGCACACGGCCTGCGGAGAGTCCGCGTTTGATTTTCTTCCATAACAATGGGCTGATTTCATAACCTACCATACGGTCAAGACAGCGGCGCGCCTGCTGCTCGTCCACCAGGTTCATATCGATGTCGCGTGCCTGTTTGATCGACGCTTTGACCGCCGATTTGGTGATCTCGTTGAAGGTGATGCGGCGCATTTTGCTCTCTTCAAGATTCAACGCAATCGACAGATGCCAGGAAATCGCCTCTCCCTCACGGTCAGGGTCAGTCGCGAGATAAACTTTATCCGCTTTCTTTGCCGCTTTTCGAAGAGATGCCAGAAGCTCTCCTTTTCCGCGGATCGTAATATATTTTGGTTCAAAGTCATGTTCTACATCTATTCCAAGCCGGCTTTTAGGCAGGTCACGGACATGTCCCATAGACGCTGCTACTTCGTAATTTGCCCCGAGATACTTTTTCACCGTCTTGACTTTTGCCGGTGATTCCACTATTACAAGATATTTTGCCACCTCTGATGCCTCCTGAATTATTTTTCTTTCCAGAATTCGTCGTAAATTAGTCGTAACTGCTACAGTTCACAGGTACCCTGCGAACTGTAGCAGTCGCAGCCCTCATTGAAAGTTTTGCTTCGCAAAAGGAGGGCCGCTCACACCTGAATCACTTTCTTACGCAGCGAAACAGCAAGTGTTTCACTGCTGAGCGAACGGTAACGTAACTTCAACTGACTATACACCAAAAAGTTTTTTCTTGCAAGTGTTTTCCATTTTTAAAATGTCCCATTTTTCGATGATTTCCGACAAAATAACAGGATTTTTTCTATTTTTTAACGATTTTTTCCTGATTTTTTTCTTTTCTTTTTCCTTTTTCAGACATGCATGTCGGCACCGATCACCCTCTTTTTTCTTTTTCTTCTATTATAATTGTGCAGAAACGAAAATATCACCGAACCGTTCTTTTTGCTCCGCTTTTCATGTCATTGCCCGGTATACGCCCGGCGGATTTTCCTCGATCGCACCGTCAATCTCGAGCGCCAGCAGAATGCCGGTCAGGTCCTGTAAGGGAATTCCGGTGCCGGTGACAAGCTGGGCGAGATTCTGCGGTTCCGATGCAAGTGTTTTTAATACGAGTTCCGCTTCTTTTCCATAGCGCGGACGCGGTGCGGCCCGTTTTGTTCTGGCTTTTTTCACGCCCAGCTCCTCGAGAATCGTTTCCGGGGAGAGCGCAATCTCCGCCCCCTGTGAAATCAGACGGTTGCAGCCGCGGCTTGTCGCATCCGTCGTCCGGCCTGGCAGTGCAAAGACCGTTTTCCCCTGCTCCAGCGCATAATCCGCTGTGATCAGTGATCCGCTCTTTTCTTTCGCCTCGATCACAAGTACCACATCCGCCAGCGCACTAATCACGCGGTTGCGGATCGGGAAATGCCACGGAAGCGGCTCCGCTCCCGGCGGAAACTCGCTCATAACGCCACCTCCCATTTCCATCATCTTTCGGAACAGCGGAAAGTTCTGCTTCGGATAACAGATATCCACACCGCACCCCAGCACGGCAATGGTTTTTCCATGACCTTTCAGCGCTCCTTCATGCGCCGCCGCATCAATTCCGCATGCCAACCCGCTGATCACTGCCACGCCGTTGGCCGCCAGCACCTGTGCGAAAAAGGCTGCCTGACTCTTCCCATACGCGGTACACATCCGCGCACCCACAATCGCCGCTGTTTTCTGTTCATCCGCCGGAAGCGCGCCCCGCACGTAAAGACGGGACGGCATATCCGCAAACGGCATGAGCCGCTCCGGGTAACCCTCCTGCCCCCGGAAGACCGAATAACTTTCCATCGCCATACGTCAGCTCCTCCATATACTTTTGTCGGCGCTTCGAAAGCAGATCGCCTCGCTGATATGCGGCACACCGATTTTGACCGCCCCGTCCAGATCCGCGATCGTCCGCGCCGTGCGGATGATCCCGTGGTACGACCTGGCGCTGAGGCGCAGGCGGCGGAACGCATCCTCCAAAAGTTCCTCCGCCGCCTTTTCCAGAATACAGTATTTCTCAATCTGTCCTGCTTTCAGTTCACTGTTGAAATGAATCGCTTCCTGCCGGTAGCGCGCCGCCTGAATTTCGGCCGCCGCCGTCGCCTTCTCCCGCATCTCAGCCGAAGACTCCGCTCCCTCCTCACCGTGCAGATCCTCATAGGAGAGCGCTTCCACCTGCACACAGAGATCCATGCGGTCGAGAAAAGGCTGGCTGACGCGCGAAAGATAACGGCTGATGTCACCTGGTGCGCAGGTACAGCGCGATAAGTCGGGATAAAAGCCGCAGGGGCAGGGATTCATCGCCGCCACCATCAGAAACGACGCTGGAAATACATAATTGCCACTGACCCGTGAAATCACAATCCGATGCTCCTCAAGCGGCTGGCGCAGAACCTCGATCGTTGTGCGCGTCATCTCCGGCAGTTCATCCAGAAAAAGAACACCACGGTGCGCCAGTGTAATCTCACCTGGCACCGGCTGCTTTCCGCCGCCCGCCAGAGCCTGCGGTGACATCGTGTGATGCGGCGCGCGGAAAGGCCGCTCCCCGCGGACACCCTCTCCTTTCGCGAGCATTCCCGCGATGCTGTAGATCCTCGTCACTTCCATCTGCTCCTCCTCCGACATCGGCGGCATGATGGTGGGAATCCGCCTTGCAATCATCGATTTTCCGCTGCCCGGAGGACCAAGCATCAGCAGATTGTGGAATCCTGCAGCCGCAATCAATGCCGCCCGCCGCGCCGCTGTCTGCCCCTGAACTTCGGAGAAATCAGGCTCTTTTCCGTCCTGTTTCTCCTGTTTTTCTATCTGCGGAAGAGGCGGCACTTTTCCATCACAGCAGTACGTCAACAGCTCCTGCAGATTCTGGATTCCAACGACGCGAAGCCCTCCGACCAGACTTCCCTCCGCAGCATTCCCAGCCGGAACAAGAAGGGTTGCACACCCAAGCTCCCGCGCCTTCGCCGCTGCCGGAAAAACCCCGCTGATCTCCTGCACATGCCCGTCAAGCCCGAGCTCCCCGAGCAGCATCGTCTTCCGAAGCGCCCCCGCCGGAATCCGTCCAAGCGTCATCAGAACCGCAGCCGCAATCGGAAGATCAAACCGCGATCCCTCCTTCCGCACATCCGCCGGCGATAAATTAATCGTAATCCTTTTCGGCGGCAGCGAAATCCCCAGATTCTTAAGCGCCGTCCGCACACGATCCTGCGCCTCCTTCACCTGAGCACTCACATACCCAACCATCGTAAACTGCGGCATGCCGTCACTGACATCCGCCTCCACCTGCACCGGAACCATCTCCATCCCCGATACCGTGGCTGATAATACACTACAATACAAAGAAAACCTCCTTTTCTTTCAGCAGCAGGTCTCAAAAGTTCCTATTTATTTTTCATATTTGGAAAATGTCCGGCAGAACACCGAGAAGATATTATCTTTGATTTTTGTTCGAAAAAGTAATGACAAGGAAACCCTTTCTGCACCCAGTTTCCTCACCCCTTATTATAGAAGCAGTCCATCTCAAATGTCAACCCCTTACCCCACTACCAGTGCCGAGCGCACCCCGTGCGCAATGGCACGTCCCCCGTCACACTCATAGAAGTCAGCCCCGGAAGGCCCTCGTGCGGCGGGCGCATTTGCAGGAGGCGTAGAAATTCTT
>CAVLAW010000185.1:0-5308 GCA_963661155.1 Tidjanibacter massiliensis
TTTTCAAACTTCATTGCCAGAGTTTCGCTGGCATGATCTATCAGAATTCCGAGAGATCATATGATTTTCTGTGTTTTTGCGTCTTTTTTCGGCTGTTTTTAGGGAAGAAAAGCCTGCCACAGAGATGTGAGTCCCGGAGGCAGGCTTTTCTTTTTACGCGGGCAACAAGCAAAAGTCCGTGCTTGCACGAGACCTTGGCGACTGCAGCGATAACTTGAGAAACTCGCAAAGCGTGTTTCTCAAGTTGGAAAAAAGATCATCTGGTGATTCTATTGTAGTATAGAAGGCGGGGAAAAGCAACGGTTTTCAGTCATCAAATTAGTCATCAAAAATATTGAGATGCTGTTTCATGATATTTCCCAGCCATTCGATGACCGGGCCGAGGGTGATGACCATCAGCACGGTGACAATGCCGAGTTTTCCGCCAAGCAGAACGGCGATCGCGGTGACAACAAAGTCGTAGACAATACGGATCACACGGAACGAAACATTCGGCAGGTGGGTGGAGATGATGAAGGATACTGCGTCGTACGGTGCGGTTCCCATATCAACATCCATATAGAAGGATGCGGCGAGGATAAACAGGATCAGCGCCGGAATCAGTACGGCGATACGCACACCCATCGAAGTGAAGAGGTCTGCCGGAAGGACTTTCGCCCAGATCCAGGAGAAGAAGTCGATGGAATATCCCACGAGAAACATGTTTGCGAGGGTTCCGAATCCTAAGTTTCTGCCGCCGAAAATGATAACGAAGATAAGCAGGATGGTATTAAAGAGCGCCTGCCAGTTTCCGATGCTGATGCCGAGGCGGGTGGAGATGGTCTGGTTTAACAAGGTACATGGATCGGTGCCGAGATCGACGAGAAGCAGCCATGAGAGCGCAAAGCCCATCAGGATGACAGCAGCGATGACCAGAATCAGGCGGGTCCAGAAATGCTTCTTCTGGAAAAAGCCCTGAATGATTTCTTTCATAGTATGAAGTTCCTCCCTGTAATTTATGCAGCTGATTTTTTCAGCTTTTCGGGCAAAATTCTTCCTATGTTTCTTTTGCCCCGTTTTCCCAGAAAAATCTCCGCCGTTTTCTGTTCCGGCGGAGATTTGACCGTTTCTGTTATTTTAGTATATTTTTTTCAAAATGTAAACTGTTTTCTTTTATAAATATTCACTATATGTTCATGAAAATAGTGAACTAAAAATGAACATAAATTAACGGTAAAACTAAAAATAAGAATCAATGTTCATTTATAGATTAACAAAATGAACAGCAACGTTAAACTGCCATTGCGAGATCAACTGCACTTTTATTCAAGTCGCACAGGACAGTAAAAAGAACGAAAATACGCATATGCGAAATTATAAAACCAACTCCACGTTTTTGCCAAAGACTTCGCGGTATAACTGTTCCCGCTCCACAGTGATCAGCCGCTCGACTTCCTGCTGAAGCTGTTCGCTGTCAAAGAGCTGTACGAGATCCGGGTTGAACATGCGGCCGGCGTTGCAGTGGAGATCCGCGAGCATATCGGCGAAGTTTTTGCCGGAGCTGTAGGCACGGCCGACGGAATCGGTAGCGGCATCAAGGCAGTCGGCGCAGGTGAGGATCTGGTAGAGAATCGCGTTGTCGTTGCCCTTATAAGTATATTCGCGTGGGTAGCCGCCTTTTTCATCGTACCAGAGATGGTGGTAGAGCGCCGCCTCGGCGTAAGGTCTCGTGGAATCCCATTTATTGAGGAGTTCATAGCCCATCTGCGGATGGAGGCGGATCAGATCAAATTCTTCGTTGAACAGCGCGCGGGCGAAGAGGTTGATCGTATCCAGAAAATAGAGTTTTCCGGCGTCGTGGAACATGCCGCAGTAGAAGAGGAACTCGCGGGTTTCGTTGATGGAATTGTGCACTTCTTCCATGGTTTCGCAGCCATTGACGTACAGCAGCAGATCCGGGTTTTCGCGGTAGAGCTCATCGAGGATGGCAAGCGAGATTTTCGTTACCATGCGGCAGTGGACGTAGAGCGTCGGCTGGGTCGCGGCCAGAATATTTTCATAATACTGGCGAAACGGAATGCCGCCGTCGAGCTCGATGTAGGAGTTCATGATGTAGCTGGTGAAGCGCTGCATGCATTCATAAGCGCCTTTGTCGCGGGAGTTTTTGATGTATTCGAAGGATTTGCGCTGGCCTTCGAGCAAAAACGAGCGGCAGGTGTCGGTCCATTCCGGGCGGGCTTCGCAGAGTCAGAAGGTGTAGAGCACCGGGAGCAGGTTATTTTCCACGTTCATCCAGTCGTACTGCGTCGGATCGGCGCCATTCAGCCAGTTGACGTAGGTTTTCAGCATCTCGGAAATCGAGATTTCGCCGAGATAGCCCTGAATCGTGTGCAGGGTACCGAGCAGTGTTTCTTGCTGCACATCGACCATCTCCAGCGTCCGCGTATTCGCAAGCGCATGTGCAAAATCCATAAATTCTTCCAGCTCCTCTTTGGTGAGCCGATCCGTATGCTTCAAAGGCCGAAACACATCCCGCTCCAGAATCTTCTTATTCTCTGCAAGCAGAACCTTGATCTTCGCAAAATTCTCATTAAGAAGCCGATAAATCTCCCCAATATGCGCCTCCGTCTCCTCCGGCGGCATCGAAAGACTGCGGATCTCGCGGTTGCGGGTAATATAATCCTCAAACTGCTGTTTCACGTTAAAACCCCATTTCTTTATGTGTGTTTGGTGTGCGTTGTGAGTTGGTGTAAAAAACTCTAACATATCTATTTATACAAATAAATTGAGGGAAAGGCTATGGGAAAATTGTTATTTGAGGGAGAAAAAATAAAATCCCAATCAACAGGTTCTTACAGAAGAGAAAGTGTTGATTGGGATTTGTGTGTTTTCATATGAAAGGAATCCGTTAGAATACCACTACCAGCAGCATCTTATACTGCTCTTTTCCATACACTGCATGCGGGTGTTTTGCCGGCATGACGATGGATTCGCCTTCGTGGAGTTCGTATTTTACGCCGTCGATGGTGATTTCGCCGGTTCCGTCGAGGCAGGTGACGAAAGCGTCGCCGCCGGACTCGTGGGTGCTGATTTCTTCGCCTTTGTCGAAAGCGAATAAGGTGATGCTGACTGCTTCATTCTGTACCAGAGTCTTGCTGACGATCTGTCCTTCCTGGTATGCGACCTGGTCTTTTAAGACCATAACCTGGGCTTTATCGATATTTTTCATGATGCTCATAGCTCGTAATCCTCCTTAATAGAATGAGAACGTGTCTGAAAAAGCTTTCCCAGACACGTTCCAAAAATGTGTGATTAAGATGAGATGACTCATCGGTGTCGGGCGTGTATAGAAACGGAATCTGCGGTCCGTTTTTCTGACATGCCCAAATTCAAAGATATTTTTGTCTGAACATATACAGTATACGTGGAAAGAAGAAAGAAAGCAAGGGCTTTCGCTTATTTTCCGAAAAACAATTCCAGATCGTTTTCGACGGTATCGATTCCGGCGATGCCGAAGTTTTCGACCAGAATATTTGCGATATTCGGGCTTAAAAATGCCGGGAGTGTCGGGCCGAGGTGGATGTTTTTTACGCCGAGAGACAGAAGCGCAAGCAGTACAATGACAGCTTTCTGTTCATACCAGGAAATATTGTAGATGATCGGCAGATCGTTGATGTCATTGAGGCCGAATACCTCCTTTAATTTCAGCGCGATCACAGCCAGCGAGTAGGAATCGCTGCACTGTCCGGCATCGAGCACACGCGGAATGCCGTTGATGTCGCCGAGATTCAGCTTATTGTACTTGTATTTCGCACATCCTGCAGTCAGAATTACCGTATCTTTCGGCAGTGCCTGCGCAAAATCAGAGTAATAGCTGCGGGATTTCGCACGTCCGTCGCATCCTGCCATGACAACAAATTTTTTGATCGCGCCGGATTTCACTGCATCGACGATCTGGTCCGCCAGTGCAAGCACCTGCGCATGTGCGAATCCTCCGACAATAGTTCCCTGCTCGAGTTCTGTCGGCGGTGCGCAGTGTTTCGCCTGTTCGATGATCGGGGAGAAATCTTTCGTCTCGCCGATTGCTCCGCCGATGTGTCTGCATCCCGGATAGCCGACCGTTCCGGTTGTGTAAATACGGTTTTTGTAACTGTCCTTCGGCGGCACGATACAGTTCGTCGTCATCAGAATTGGTCCGTTGAATGCTTCAAATTCCTCTTTCTGTTTCCACCAGGCGTTACCATAATTTCCCTTAAAATGTTCATATTTTTTGAACGCAGGATAGTAATGAGCCGGCAGCATTTCGGAATGCGTGTAAACATCGATGCCAGTGTTCACAGTCTGCTCCAGCAGCATTTCGAGATCGCGCAGATCGTGGCCGGAGACGAGGATACCTGGGCGGGTGCCGACACCGAGAGCGACGGTGGTGATCTCCGGATTGCCGTAAGCGGAAGTGTTCGCCTCATCGAGCATAGCCATTCCCTGCACACCGAACGAACCGGTCTCAAGTGCAAGTGCGGTCAGCTTCTCAGCGGAGAGAGAATCATCGAGTGTTGCGGCAAGGGCGCGCTGCAGGAAGGCATCTACATCGTTGTTTTCTTTTAAGAGAACGTTGGCATGGCTGGTGTACGCGGCAAGGCCTTTCAGACCATAGGTGATCAGCTCGCGCAGAGAACGGATGTCCTCATTTGCGGTAGAAAGTACACCAACGGTAACAGCTTTTGCGGCAAAATCAGCGGCAGACCCATTCCAGAGGGCAGCCTCCGGCAGAGCGGAGCGGTCAGAAACGCTGTCCAGAAGCGCAGCCTTTGTCGTGAGCGTCGCCGTAATCCGTGCGCGGATCGCATCATCATCAAAGTTTACATTCGTAATCGTGGTAAAAAGGTTTTCAATGATCCGATGATTCACACTGGTATCGATCGGTTTTCCTTCCGCGCGAAGCTGTGTCGTCACCGCGGAAAGTCCTTTCGTCGTCCAGACCAGCAGATCCTGCAGCGCCGCCGTCTCCGGGCGTTTTCCACAGACACCGGACTGGGTGCAGCCGGAGCAGCCTGCGGTTTCCTGACACTGGTAGCAAAACATTTTCTGTTCCATAGATAAGGTTCCTCCTGTAGATGTTTTATTAGAATCGGATCAAAAATCCGAGGGGTTATGCGCAGATGGAAAAACAGGTCTGCGCGAAGTTTCGTAACTCACAGGTACAGGATATCGGAGAAATTAGGAAAAGTATGTGGTTATAACCACGGAAATATACTTTTATAAAAAGAATAAAAAGGAGGTGGGTGTCAAAAGGTCTTTTGACACCTATGATACCAGATTGCTCCGTACT
>CAVLAW010000186.1:0-2412 GCA_963661155.1 Tidjanibacter massiliensis
GCGGAAGTTCTGATTTTAGGTGCATTTGGATGTGGTGCGTTCTGCAATCCGCCGAAAGTTGTAGCACGGGCATTTCAGAAAGTACAGGAGAAATATGCATTCTATTTTGAAACGATAGAGTATGCAGTATTCTGCGGCAGATGGGAAACTCAGAATTATGATGCGTTTTGTGAAACGTTTGAAATAAGATATGATTTAAATCGTTTTCTGGAAGCACATGAAAGAGATTACAGGAGAGCTTTGGAGGAAGTGAAAGTTGAACTTGCAGATCCGGAGCAGAAACTATTTGGAAAAGTTCTGGACAAATTTTTTGATGGAAAAAGAGATTATAATACAGAAAGAATTGTGGGAGAGAGATAAGTTTATGATAGAAGCAATTGCAGCCAGACGAAGTATCCGAAAGTACAAGGACAAACCAGTGCCGAAAGAAGGAATAACCGAAATTCTGCAGGCTGGAATTCTTGCACCGTCGTCGAAAAATCGGCAGCCATGGAAGTTCATTGTGGCGGAAGGCGACGCAAAAACAGCAGCATGTCAGGCGATGGAAGATGGTCTGAAAAGAGAAAAATCCATGCCATTTATTCCGGAAAGCCGTCCCTATATTACGGGGGCAGAACAGACGCTTCAGATTATGCGGCAGGCTCCTGTGCTGATTTTTATTGTGAATTCGCTGGCAAATTCCTTTGAGCAAGCTCTTTCCAATGATGAGCGCGTAGCCGAAATCTGCAACGCCCAGTCGATTGGCGCAGCGATCGAAAATATGACCTTGGAAGCCACAGCGCAGGGGCTCGGCAGTCTGTGGATCTGCAACTCCTTTTTTGCACAGAAAGAACTGAGTGCCTGGGCAGGCGGTGAACTGTATGCCATTCTTGCCATCGGCTATGCAGATGAAGCACCCGCGGCCAGACCGAGAAAGAGAATAGAAGATGTGATTGAGTGGAGAGTTTGAAATTTTACAGAAAAGCTATGTCGAAACATGCGTTCTTTTGTTATAATAAAGACTGCATATGACATAGGAGGATAAAAATTTTGAACCGTAAATCACAAGTAGAATTGACAAGCATGTGTCTCATCTGCGATGGAACACGAATCTTAGTGGAGGAGAAGCGCGGCACATCCTATCCGGGCGGTCTGGTTTTCCCGGGCGGGCATGTAGAGAAAAATGAATCACTGCAGGATTCGGTTATTCGTGAAATGAAAGAAGAGACAGGACTGACCATAAAAAATCCAAAGCTGTGCGGCATAAAGGACTGGATCGAGAAGGACGGCACGAGATATCTTGTTCTGCTGTATAAGACAAGCCAGTTTGAAGGCGAGTTGAAATCATCCGAAGAAGGCAGAGTATTCTGGCTCGACCGAAAAGATGTTCCAGAGGCCAACCTGATCTGGAATATGAGAGAACTGCTGGAAATCTTTGACACAGACGACTACAGCGAGTTTTTCTTCCGGGATGAAGATGATGTAAGACCAGACAGAACAAACTTGCTGGGATAAGAGACCAGAGAAAGGAAGTTAGAAGGTTATGATCACGGTATATTTTGTTTGTCATGGAAACATTTGTCGCTCAACTCTTGCCGAGAGTGTCTTCGCCCACAAAGTAAAATCCCTCGGTTTCGCGGACTGTTTCGATATTGACAGCTTTGCCACCAGCCGTGAGGAGATTGGCAATCCGCCGCATTACGGCACGGTCAATAAACTGCGGGAGGAGCATATTCCGCTTGTGCCGCATCGTGCGAAGCAGATTACATGGAAGGATTATGAGCGCGCCGACTACATCATCGGCATGGATACTGCGAATATCCGCAATCTGAACCGGATGCTGAAGAACGATCCCGACGGAAAAGTCTACAAATTTCTCTCGTTTGTAGGCTCCGGCCACGATATTGCGGATCCGTGGTATACGGGAGACTTTGAGGCGACCTACCGCGATGTCGTGGAGGGATGCGACGGTTTTCTGGCGTATCTGCGTCAGGAAGGGAAAATCTGAACAGCAAAAAGAAAAAAAGGTCAGTGCCAGTCTGAGAAAGACGGTACTGGCCTTTTGCTATAATAAAATCCTATAGCCAATCCAAAGAATTAGCAATTAGACGTAACCGGACAGATATGGTATGATAGCAGCATAGAAAACATAGCGAAACAATAGGAAATAAAGACACCGGAAAATACGTCATTTCCTATTTGAAACATTCATTGATAAAAAACGAAAGAGAGGCAGCACACCCATGGCATCCTATGATTATGAAATTGTAAATGGAAGAAAAATTCGTGTAAGACCAAAAGAAACCGTATCGGAAATCGACAAAAACGGATATTTCCGTAGACAGCCGAACCATTTCACGACTCCATTCGGTGACGGCGAAAACGATCTGAAGGCGGAGGGCAACAAGAGATACCGCCTCGTCTGGGCAAAGC
>CAVLAW010000186.1:2422-5293 GCA_963661155.1 Tidjanibacter massiliensis
AAGCTGTGCCACTGGTCCAACCGTGCGGCGATCGTCAGAGAACTGGAAGGTCTGGAAGACCAGATTTCCGTCAATATGGTAGAGCATGCACCGCACGAGAAAAATCTCGGCTGGGAATACGTTTACAATGAAAACAACATCGACCCGGTGCTCGGCGATCAGTTCCTCTCGGAGGCGTATTACCGTGCAGACGACGATTACCAGGGAAGAACGACCGTTCCGGCGCTGATTGATACGACGACCGGAAAAGTAGTCAACAACGATTACAACTGGCTGACTACGTATTTTGAAGCCAACTTCCGCCCATGGCACAAAAAAGGCGCGCCGGAGCTGTACCCGGTGGAGCTGCGTGAGGAGATCGACAAGATGAACCTCTGGCTCTTCGACAACATCAATAACGCCGTATACCGGAGTTCCTTCTCCAGAAGCAACGAGGGTCATTTTGATGGTGTCAATACCTTCTATGCCGCTATGGATCGTCTGGAGAAACGTCTGGAGACGAACCGATTCCTCTTCGGCGATTACGTAACTGACTCCGATATCCGTCTGTACGTGACCCTTGCCCGTCTGGATATCCGCTACACTGCACAGCTTGGCGAGACAAAACATCCGCTTTATACCTACAAAAACCTGTGGGGATACGCAAAAGAGCTGTGGGAGATTCCGGCCTTCAAAAACAATACCTTCTTTGCCGACTTTGCTGTACCGCCGGTAGATGCAAAAGGAAGCGCCGAGCGAAGCTTCAATGTCCGTTTCTTAAAACAGCTTGATTTCGCACAGTTCTGGGGCGATGCCGTTGACCGTTCTGCTTTATCGAGCGATCCGGAGCATAAGCTGAAAGCTGAAACTGATGCCGGAACTGCAAGAAATGAGGAAGCAGCGGAAAGTGAAAAGAACCGCGAGGATGCTGCCATCTACGAGAAGATCCACGCCATTCCGAGTACCACATTTGCAAAATATACCGAGGAGGAAGTGCCGACCAGGAAAGATCCGGCAAGCCTTCCGCCTCTGGCTGATACAAGAGAAGAAGACTATCAGGCAATTCTTGCCGAAATCCGCGAACTGCCGGACGGCCCGGATCTGGCGCCTGCAGCAAATGCAAAATCGGCCGAAGCTGCAACTGAGGAAGTAAAGAAAAAGATCACAGAGCCGCTGAATACTCTGCTGAATGCCGTTGAGCTTTCGCAGTACGTGGAGAGTGCAAAACAGTTCTATGGTGCACTGGAGGACCTTGAGACAGCACTTGGAGTTACCCGTTTCCTGGCAGGCGATTTTGTGACAGAGGCAGACGCAGCACTCTACGTTTCCCTCGTGCGCTTTGATCTCCTGTATTCCCGCTACCTCGGACCGGTTAAATACCGTGTGCAGGATCTGAAAAACGTTTCGGATTACTTAAAAGATCTGTATCAGATCCCGGCCTTTGAACATCACACCGATTTTGCGGCCATCATCCGTCAGGGAAGAATCGAGGGAGAGGAAGACGGCTTCCGTGCCAGCACACACTATGACCTCGCCCTTCCAAGAATTGACTGGGATGCACAGTGGAAAGTTTCGACAGAGAGAGCTTACCTGTCCTCCGACCCGACCCATCCAATCTACCTGAGCGATAACCGCAGATTCGATCTGGACCCGACCTGGTACGATCTGGGAGCAGAATCTCTGAAAAAAGAAGAGAAACAGACACCTCCGTTCTGCGGATGCTGCTGCGGCTGATGGAAAGAAAAACACCGTTTCAACGGGGAATTTCCAAAAGGAAAGAACCCGGCGAAACGGTGTTTTATCGTTCACAAAATACAAAAATTGAAAATATGAAATCTATTTATCGTCCGAAATGGAAAAATCCCTTTTTCTCATATGGCTCGCTTGTATACGAAACAAGTTCATATCCGATATCCTTGATCTGCTGTTTCAGAAACGGAATATCGAGCGGAGCTTCGCTGATGACAACGGTCTCGCCGTTTTTTGCGGAGGAGTTTACTTTCTTTGGAGAGCAGCTTTTGCGGACTACGTCATTCATATGGGATTCGCACATGCCGCACATCATACCATCAATTTTTAAGACTGTTTTAATCATACAATACCTGCTTTCTTCCAGGAAGGCAGAGAGATAAAATGTCTCGGCCTGCATACCTGGAGTTTGATGAAAAATTTGAAATCACATACCCTATCGGGGTATCTAAAATATAGCGCGGATGAAAAGAAATGTCAATAAGATCAGAAGATATGATAATTATTATCAATTAGAAGGGAAGTTTTGAAATTCTGCAGGCCAGCGCACGAAAACTTGCCGGAAGTGCAAAGTTCATGTTACAATTGCTTTAGCAGAGCAAAACAAGAGAGGAGACAAAAACGTATGCTCTCACAAATAAATTACCGAAAAGAAACGCAGCCGCACGGCGATGAACTGTTCCCTTTGAGCGTCCATCTTTTCGAGAATGATCCGAAAAGCACGGTGCGCGTGTACTGTCACTGGCACGAGGAGGTTGAGATTTTTTATGCTGTAAAAGGTGAGGCTGTTTTTCATATTGATACAGAAACATTTTTATTGAAAGAAGGCGAGACGGCTTTTGTCAACGCAAACCGTCTGCACGAGGTGGAAGGAATCGACGGGCAGGAATTTACCTTTCTTGCTGTTGTGTTCCAGCCGCGCTTCCTGTCCGGCACATCGCTCGACCGGATTCAGCAGAAATACATCGAGCCGGTGCTGTCTTCCGAGATCAGTTTTCCGCTGAAAACGGAGCAGGGAAGCCGTCTGGCAGAAAAAACAGCGCAGGCGATGCAGGAGATTATGGAACTGCAGGAAAGAAAAGAGCCGGGCTGGGAGCTGCTGCTGAAGGCAGAGCTCTTAAAAATCTGGCAGGGCTATTACAG
>CAVLAW010000187.1:0-5244 GCA_963661155.1 Tidjanibacter massiliensis
CTGTTTGAACAGTTTAATAAAATTCGATTCATCACGAAATCCCGTCAGTCTCGCAATCTGGTAGGAGGGAAGTGAGGTCTGGAGCAGCATGGACTTGGCGCGGTCAAAACGGAGCTCGGTCAGATAAGCGTATGGGGAATAGCCAGTAAATTTCTTGAATTCGCGGGAAAGGTGGTATTTACTGAGTCCAGCGAAATCTGCAAGTGCGTCCAGTGTGAGCGGCTGTGCATAATTGTTTTCCAGGTAGGTAATCAGATATTGAATGCGCTCCGGAATGCTTCCGCTGGCAGAAGTGTCTGCTTCAATGATAAAAAGCAGGAGGCTTTCCAGGGCGGAAGAAACGCTCCAGTCATGGTAAGGTGAAACTGTCGTGTGACGAAGCAGCGCGTCTTCGAGCAGCATCTGAAAACGAGTCTGATTTTTTATAGTGAGAACGGGAGTCTTCCTGGAAAGCCAGGCTTCATAAAGAAGACTTGATTTTCCACCATAAAAATGTAAATCAGAGCTTTCCCAGTTTTTACCAAATGTTTTTACAGAACGGGGAAAGGTACAGTCAGCAAAAAAAAGAGTTCCTGGTGTCAGCGTGTAATGGGCTTTTTTATAGGTCATTTGAGCTTTTCCACTATAGGTGTAAAGAAGCTGGTAAGAATGGTAAGTCTGTTGACGGGAATAATAAGTTTCATCGGCAGTCATATAACTGAAGTTCTGAAGATATAAATAAAGCTGCTTGTTTTTTTCTGGCATTGGATACGACTGCAGCGCTCGTACATTTCCAGAAATATGAAAATCCGCAGTAAGATATTCCTCCATTGGATGTCCGCTATGATCAAAAAGGGCATCTTTTTTTATGTCGCGAGAAGCAAGGTCTAAAAAAGAAAAGTTTTTTGAAAAATGAATGCGTTCGAACATAGAACCTCCTGAAAAAAGAGCAAGAATTACCAGTGTTTCAGCACGGAAATCGCTGGTTTATAATTGCTAAATTTTATAAAATAGTATAACAGATTAAGGAAAAAAAGACAAACCAGACAGAGGAGGATTGGAGAATGAGACAAAAAGAAAAAAAAGGAAAATTACCAGTATGGAAAACGTTGGCGTGGTCATCGCGGGCAGTTTCGCTTTCTTTAAATGTGATTTTAATGGGATATCTGACATTCTATTGTACAGACATGCTTGGATTATCTGCACTGGTAGTAGGAACGGTTATGTTGTTGTCGAAACTGGCAGATGGAGTTACTGATTTAATCGTTGGATTTATTATTGAAAAAACGCATACAAAATGGGGAAAGGCAAGACCATATGAGCTGTTTATTCTGGGGTTATGGTTCTTTACCATATTATTATTTCAGGTACCAGAGTCATTGAGCGTAACTGGAAAATATATTTATATTTTTACATTATTCTTTCTTGCGAATTCTATCTGCTATACATTTGTCAGCGGAAATGAAACCATATATCTTGTAAGAGCATTCCCTAAAAAAGAAGAGCAGATTTCATTGTTATCTGTAAACGGATCAATTGTAATGGTCATTGCAATTGTGTTTAATATTTTCTTTCCGAAAATCATCAAAAATGTCGGAACAACGGCTGCCGGATGGTCCAAAATTGCGATTGTAATGGGAGTTCCGCTGGTTATGATTGGAATGCTGCGTTTTCTGTTTATTCATGAGGTCGTAGAAGAAAGAGAAGTAACAAAAGAGGGAGAGGCAAAACAAAATACAGTAAAAAGTCTTAGTTTGAAAGAAATGTTATCTTTGATGCTGAAAAATAAGTATACATGGCTTCTGGTTGGGATGGTGTTGATTGTTAACTTTATTTCTAATATGTCGGTTGTGACTACATACTATTTTAAGTATATTGTAGGAGATATTGGACTGCAGTCTGTTCCTGCAATGGCAAGTATGCTGACCCCGGTTATCATATTGACATTTCCGATGCTTAGCAGAAAATTTGGCACCGACGGGGTATTGAGGGGCAGTCTGATTATGAGTATTGCAGGAGTTATCATTCGAGCTGCCGGTCAGACAAATCTTGTTACACTGGTAATCGGAAGCGGTCTGTTTATGCTTGGAATTATGCCGATATCTATGATGGTTGCTGCCTATACATCGGAAACGATGGATTACGGAGAGTGGAGAAATGGGGTACGTGTAGAAGGTCCTTTGAATTCTGTTATTGCATTTTCTCAGAAAATAGGCCCTGCACTGGCGAGCGGACTGACAGGACTGATTATGGGAAAAGCTGGATATGATGGAAAAGCGCAAATACAAACGGCATCGGCAAATCAGGCGATTGTTATTTTATATAACTGGGTTCCAATTGTACTTCTTGCCGCTGCACTTGTGCTAGCCGGTATGTGGAAACTTGGAAAAATCATGCCGCAGATTCAGGAAGATCTGGCAAAGAAACGGGAAAAACAGAATGCGTAGGGAGGCAGAATTATGAAAAGAATAAAGAGCGCCGAAATACAGCAGTACGAAAAAGACCACGAAGCTGTGATGCGGCGGATTGCGCCGGAGTGTATGGTGCTGCTGAGGTCGGATGGAAGTTTTCCGGTAAGAGGAGAGAAAAAAATTGCGCTGTACGGAAATGGTGCGCGTCATACGATCAAGGGCGGAACGGGTTCCGGGGATGTGAATGTGCGGCATTTTGTGACGGCGGAGGAAGGATTTCGCCGCGCCGGTGTGGAGATTACGACAAAAGGCTGGCTGGATGCGTATGATAAGATCCGGGAAGATGCGCTGCAGAAATTTGTGGCGGAAGTAAAACAGGAAGCAGAGGAAAAAGGCGTTCCGGCGCATATGCTCGGGATGGGGCGTGTAATGGGGGAGCCGGCGTATGAGCTGCCTCTTGAAGGAGAGGGCGATACCGCGGCTTATGTCCTTGCGAGAACCTGCGGAGAGGGCGCGGACCGGACGGATACGAAAGGGGACATCCGTCTGACGGATACGGAGCGCAGGGACATTCTGGCGCTGAACAAGAAGTATCCGCGTTTTCTGCTGGTGCTGAATGTCGGCGGAATGGTGGATCTGTCGGAGCTTGCGGAAGTGAAAAATATGTTGTTGCTGGGACAGCTCGGCACCGTGACGGGAGATGCGCTGGCGGATGTGGTACTTGGAAAAAGCTACCCATCGGGAAAACTGACAGAGACCTGGGCCGCCGTGGAAACATTTCCGTCCACGGCAAATTTCGGCGATCCGGACGACACGTATTACGAGGAAGGCATTTACGTGGGATACCGGTACTTTGACAGAGAAGAAAAAGAAGTGCAGTTTCCGTTCGGCTATGGACTTGGCTATACGACGTTTTCGATTGCGGATGCAAAAACGGAGGAGGACGATACCTCACTGACCGTCCAGGCAATCGTAAAAAATACCGGCACAGAGCCTGGAAAAGAGACGGTGCAGGTCTATATCGGTGCACCGTGCGGCAAACTGGATCAGCCGCTGCGGGAAGTAAGAGGCTTTACAAAAACGAAGGAACTGCAGCCGGGCGAGGCAGAACGGATTACGATTTCCATTCCAAAAGACCGCATCGTTTCCTACAGCGAGGAACGGAACGCCTGGATTCGGGAGCCGGGCGTGTACACCGTATTTGTTGGACCGCATTCCAGAGATCTGCAGAAGTGCGGAACAATGGAAGTGAAAACGTTGTGGGTAAAAGAGCAGAAGCAGGAGGATCATTCAAAACAGACCGATGAAAAGACACAGAAGTTTCAGGACGGACTTACCGACCGGCAGCTCGCCTATCTCTGTATCGGTGCCTACAAAGAGGGCGGCATGACTTCCGTTATCGGAAACGCCGGACAGCGAGTCGCCGGTGCGGCGGGGGAGACGACAGCACAGCTTGCGGATCAGGGAGTCCAAAGCATTCTGATGGCGGACGGCCCGGCAGGACTGCGCCTCAGCCGGAAATATATTCTCGACGGCGAAAAGGCACAGGGGCTGGAATCGTTCATGCCTGCAAACATGCTGATTTTTCTGGATGAAGCACATCTGGAGATGCTGAAAAAACTGACCGGCCCGTCCAGGGCATACACCGAGGACGAGCTGTATTATCAGTACTGCACAGCGATCCCGGTTGGAATGTCCATTGCACAGTCCTGGAATGAAGAGGCCGTGCAGGAGATCGGCGATGTGGTCGGTGCTGAGATGGAGCAGTTTGGCATCCAGCTCTGGCTGGCTCCGGCACTCAATATTTACCGTTCCCCGCTCTGCGGAAGAAACTTTGAATACTATTCCGAGGACCCGCTGATCAGCGGCGTGATGGCAGCGTGCATGACGGAGGGTGTGCAGAGACATCCGGGATGCGGCACGACGATCAAGCATTTTGCCTGCAACAATCAGGAGACGAACCGCTATTTCTCCAACAGCCATGTCGGGGAGCGGGCGTTGAGGGAGATTTATCTGAAAGGCTTCGAACACTGTGTCCGCCGTGCCCAGCCAAAAGCAGTGATGACCTCGTTCAATCTGCTGAACGGCGAGCACACCTGCAGCGACAGAAGACTGCTGACCGATCTTCTGCGGAACGAATGGGGATTTGCGGGTATCGTAATGACGGACTGGCTGGTGACCGGCGGTATGGGAAAAGCAGGAAACAAGTATCCGTGTGCATCGGCGGCGGGATGTATCCGGGCGGGAAATGACCTCATTATGCCGGGGGAGCCGTCCGATATGGAGGATATTTTGGCTGCATTGAAAGATCCAACACATCCGTACGCACTCAAGCGAAAAGATCTGGAAGAATGTGCGGCGCGGGTTCTGCAGATGGTTCAGGAACTGACAAAGGAATAAGAGCGAACAGAAAAAGGAAATCCGGATGAAAAACGCCGGGTTTCTTTTTTTGTGGTGGAGCGGAAAAAAAGACATCGGATTTCCCGTAGTCAAAGACGGAAAAGCAGATAGATGGTGGGCGGGAAATATCGGATAATGATAAGCAGAAAAGAATACGATGCCGCAGAAGGCAAAAGGAGAATGTTATGAGACAGTACGAAATGCAGGAGTTCTGCCTGACCGGAAAACCGATCCGGGAGCAGATGGTTGAGATTGCGCTCAATATTACGTACACGACGGCAGAACATACAAAAACCGTCCGTGCGTTTTACGATGGAGAAGACCGTGAAGGAAACGGCGTGTACCGTGTGCGGATTTATCCGGAAACAGCAGGAGTTTATCAGTTTTATGCAGAGGAAAATCCGTATGGAATCGAGTGGGAGGCAGCCGAAATTTGTGAAGCACAGCCGGAAAA
>CAVLAW010000188.1:0-5209 GCA_963661155.1 Tidjanibacter massiliensis
TGTGGACGGGGTGCGTCTGGAACATGCGAAGGAGCTGCTGCTTTCAGATGTCAGTGTTGCAAGAACAGCAGAAAGTATTGGGTATAAGGATATCGATTATTTTACAAAAAAATTCAAAAAATATACAGGAGTCCTGCCGTCAGAGTATAAACGTGACGGAAAAAAGGAAACGACAGAATAAGAAGTGAGCCTCCGACATCTATTTATCAGAATAACTGCCAGGAGGCTTTTGAGGTTATACAGACTTTTTTGTGAAAACCAAAGCGGCGCAGACGGCGGCAATGCCACCGGCGAGCTTTGCGACAAGGAGCGGTACGACAAAATCTGGGTCGGTGCCGAACGTAAAGCCCATATGCGCGGCAAGCGTCGAGGCAGCGGAGACGAGGAAAGCGGCGTTTACGATTTTGCCGCGCTCATCCATCTTTTCCATCATCGTGATCGCAGGAACGGGGCTGACGATACCCATCAGAAGGCCGGCGGCGCTGCTGTCGTTCATGCCGGTTTTCCGCCCGATCAGGGAAAGCGGTTTTCTGAGCGCCCGCTGTAAAAGCTCCGCCGTCGGAAGACTGCCGAGCAGCACGATACCGATCGAAGAGACAACTGCCATCGCATCCTCTAAAGGAGCGAGATCCGGGAGCAGAGAAAATCCGGTCATATAGCAGAATGCGCCCGCGATCAGGCCGATGGTCGTCAGCAGCCGGATCACATTTGCAAATACGGTAAACGCGCGGACTGTTTTGTCCGGAAAACGCCAGATGCCGAACATCAGCAGAAAGCAGAAGAGCAACACCGGTAGCGACTGGATGACGATCTGCAGGAAAGAGAGCCCAGAGAGCAGTCCGCCGACAATGAGCGTGACCGGAAGTGTTCCGGTGCCGATCAGCATGCCGCGGGAGAAAAAGAGACGGTCACTGTCCTTTAACATACCCATACCGACTGGTATGGTGAAGGTAATGGTACAGCCGAGCGTCGCCGCAACGACGAGTCCCGCATAGCGCACCATCTCCTGCGATGCGGAAAGTTCCCCGGCAAGCTGATAGCCGCCCATATCGATCGCAAGAATGCCGGAAAGCAGTCCGGCGTCAAGTCCGAGACGGTTCCAGAGCGGAACGAGGGCAAAGCGCAGAAAGCGGGAGAGAAGCGGCGTGAGGCAGATGATGCCCGCCATGGAAAGCGCCGTCGGCCCGAGCAGATTGAATCCCTCCTCAAACCGTTTTCCAAGCCCGAGGCGGTTGCCCAGGATCCGGTCGACGCCGCCAAGTACCGCGCCGATCGCCATGATCCACATAATAATCTGATTCATAATAGAAGAACCTTTCTAAATAAGTATTTTGCTTTGTTTCAACTCACAGTCGGTATTTTCACGGAGTCTGACATGTCGAGAATAGTTCGACTGTGACTTGCCTCATGTCAGTGGAGGATACCGATTTCTCCCCGCCTGCCACTGCCGTTATGTTTCTTTTAAAATTCATCCTACCGCTTTAAAAGCGGGGGAATTCTTGTCTACTGGTATTAAATCTGCTCTTCGAACGCAATTTCATGTTTCAGCAGAAACTGGCGGACCTCCTCGTCAAAAACGCGGTCGAGAGACTTGTCCATCGTGAAGATTTTAAGCGATGTGCCTGTGGTGAGAAGCAGCTTTCCGTCCTTGTACTGGAAATTCAGAAAGCATCCGAAGACATTCTCAATTTCGAACGGCAGCGCATGGTCCGCGATCATTTTTTCGCACGCCGCCTGTGGGAGCTGGAACACAAACTTGAACTGCAGCGGTGTCCGCTTTCCCTTAATCACAGAATAGCAGAACGATTTCACATCCTTCCAGAGAAGCCGCGTCCGTCCTTTTTCTTTTAACAGCTGTGCGTCATCCGGATCGAAAAAATCCGTGTGGAGACTGCCGTCGATCGAGAAGGTCGTAAACGTTGTGATCGAGGCTTCCGAGACCGGAAAACGGTCAAATGTATCGAGACGAAGCAGCGTGTTCATAAAATTCTTTAACTGTGTAATCTGCAGGATAATCATCCGTAGTTAAAACCAGCCTTTCTTTTTAAAATACCAAATTTCAACAGCAACAATGAGAATACAGACGCCGATCAGGATAAAATACGCGTAAGGGGCGGAAAGCTCCGGCATATGCATAAAATTCATGCCGTACCAGCCGGCAATCAGCGAAAGCGGGAAAAACAGGGTCGAGACAACCGTAAGAATCCGCATCGTATCGTTCTGGCGCAGGTCAATCTGGGCCTGCTGCATCTCGCGGATCTGCAGGGCGTACTCGCGCAGCATCTGGGTGTGGTCGTACAGACGGTCCACGCGGTTTCCAAGGCGTGCAAACTGGCGGGAGCACTCCGGGGGAAAGAAATGGTTTTCATCCTCGGAGAGAATCTCGCACATGTCGAGAAGCTGCTGGTAATAGGCGTGAAATACAAGAAGCTCCCGCCGGATGGTGATCAGCGTCCGTTGCAGTTCTTTCGGCAGTGCGTCAAGAAGCGATTCCTCGATCGTTGCAAGCCGTTTTTCAAAATTCTGCAGATAGAGCATATCCTCCTGAATCAGTGACTCCAGAAAGGAAAAGAACAGGTGGAACACATCCGAGGTGTCGAGCGGTTCTTCCGGGAACAGCCGCTCCTGTAAGATGGGAAGTTCCGGTTCATCCGCAGCCAGAATAAGCTTGGTGGGATCGAGATAAAACGCGAGCGAGAGCGCGTGGTGCAGCGGATACGTCTTGTCCGGGACAGCAAGCGAACCGACAAGGCAGCCGGGCAGCAGCTCCGCGCGGCAGTATTCAATCCGTTCTTTCTGCAGACTGCGCCGGAAAAGCGAAAATCCGGGCAGGCCCTGGCATGTTTTTTCAGCATCGGAAAAGGAGAGAAGCAAAAGTGATGTCGTATCTGAAAAAGTCCATTTCATCTGGAAAATCCTCCAAAACAAGAATACTGCGGGAATCTGTCTGTAAGCAAAAAAGTCGTATAATCGTAGTATACCGCAAAAAGGGGAGTGCGACAAGAAAAGGAAAAAACTTTTAACGGAAAAACTTTTATGAAAAACTTTTACGAGAAAAAACATTTTGCATTAGGGCAGTAAGTGTGTTATGATTGAATGTAGTTATCGAAACTACGTGACAAAATATCAAAAATTTCACTGTGTCGGATTCGTCCCTACAAGAAAAGGTTTGGAAAAGTACGGTGATTTAAAATAAGAAATGTCCGCCGGGAAAAGGCGGAAGGAAGTTTGGAGGGACAACATATATGAGTTTTCACATTGTCGCGGACAGTTGCTGTGAACTGACAGCAGATATGAAAGAAAGAGGAAATATCGAGATTGCACCGCTGACGCTGGAAGTCGGCGGCGAATCGATCCTGGACGACGAGACCTTCGACCAGAAATACTTTTTAAAGAGAGTAGCGGAATGCCCGGAGTGCCCGAAATCTGCCTGCCCGTCACCGGATTATTTCCGGAAATCGTTTCTGAACGGAGCAGAACGGTGCTATGCGGTAACACTCTCTGCACAGCTCAGCGGCTCCTACAACAGCGCCGTGCTCGGAGCAAATCTTGCACAGGAGGAGAACGAGAATCTAAAGATTCACGTATTCAATTCCAGAAGCTCATCCATCGGAGAGACGCTGATTGTGAAGAAAATTGTGGAGTGCGAGGAAGCCGGCATGAGCTTTGAGCGTGTCGTAGAGACGGTAGAACTCTACATCAGCACACAGCACACCTACTTCGTACTGGAAAATCTCGAAACTTTACGGAAAAACGGCCGCCTTTCGAAAGCAAAAGCATTCGTGGCATCTGCCCTTAAAATCAAACCGGTTATGGGTTCCACGCCGGAAGGCGATATCGTCCAGCTTGACCAGGCACGCGGCATCAACAAAGCGCTGATGAAGATGGTCGACGCTGTTGTCAACGACGCACAGCATGTGGAGCAGAAAACTCTCGCCGTTTCCCACTGTAACTGCCCGGAGCGCGCCGAAATGGTAAAAGAAGCCCTTCTTTCCCGCCTCGCTGTGAAAGATGTTTTCGTTCTCGATACGCAGGGTGTCAGCAGTATGTATGCAAATGACGGCGGAATTATCATCGCATTATAACTTTTCTCTTCCCTTTTTGTTGAAAATGTAGTATAATTTTCAACATGTTTGGAAGCAGCGAGCTTCTTAAAAATCAAAGGAGAAGTAGAATCATGAGTCAGGAAAAAGTTGACCGCTATAAAAAGGAAAAAGCGAATCGTGAGAAAATCATGAGACGTGAAAGATGGATCACGAGACTGGAAGTTACCGCTTTCGTCGTTGTCCTGGTAGCCCTGATCGGCTGGTTTTCCATGGCAGTTTACCAGAACTCTGTAGCAGAGAAAAAAGCAAACCGCACAACCGAGACCACCACGATGAATGTGACGGATATTCAGAATTATCTGACCAATGTCAGCACATCCAGCGACAGCAGTGACGAAGATGCAGACACATCCGACGATACCTCTGATACATCTTCCGAAAGCACGGCAGACACCGCAAGTGACAGCACTGCGGAATCTACCAGCGAAAGCACAGCAGAATAAAAAGCAAAAGCGCTTATCACGAATGGGTGAAAATCCCGGAGTGATAAGCGCTTTTTCTATTAGAAACTTAGAAGAGAGATTAAAAAAACCGGAGGACATACATCCCCCGGCCTTTCGCTTATGGTTAATTAGCATTTAACAACGTTGGAAGCCTGCATTCCGCGAGCACCCTCGGTAAGATCGTAAGTAACTGCCTGACCTTCGTCAAGAGTTTTGAAGCCTTCGCCCTGGATAGCGGAGAAATGTACGAATACATCGTTTCCGTCTTCGCCTGTGATGAAGCCATAGCCCTTCTCTGCGTTAAACCATTTCACTGTTCCCTTGTTCATTGTGAGTTACCTCCATAAAATTAAAAAATAAGCATGATGTGGGAATACATTTGTTCCCCCATAAGCGAGTGAACTTTTGGTAAAAAAAATTCACCAGCTATTACAGATTATATTGAAGGTGAATGCTAATATAATCTCTAATAGCTAGTGACCACGTATTACATCTCAACATCTTCTCGATTGAGACTATTATAAGCTTGCAAATCGAAAAAGTCAAGAAAAAACTCTTTATTTCAGGAAAGATTTCGTGTATTATAGAAAGGAATAAGTTACTGCTCACTCAGCAGTGAAACACTTGCTGTTTCGCTGCGTAAGAAAGTGATTCAGGTGT
>CAVLAW010000189.1:0-5124 GCA_963661155.1 Tidjanibacter massiliensis
GCCCATACGTGCCGGGCAAAAAACTCGAGAAGGCGCTGAATCGCTGCAATCACCAGATGCTCGTCTACAAAAGAGAGTGCGATTCCTGCACGGAGCTGGAAAGCGTGTCTGCGTTTCTGATTATGGTGAACCAGTTGCTCGAAGAACTGGCGGGATGGCTGGAAGCGCATAAGACGAGTGAAGTCCGAAAGCAGGTGCTGGAATTTTACTTTAGTCTGCGGAATTTTTCAGAGATCTATAACTTGGTTGATGAAAATTATCTGATCTATACGAGCTTTCTCGACAACGGCGATTTTGCCCTGCGCCTGTTCTGCGTGAATCCGGCGGAAAACCTGCAGCAGTGCATCAACCAGGGCCGCTCGGCGGTGTTCTTCTCGGCAACATTGCTGCCGGTGCAGTATTATAAGAAGATGTTCAGCACGAATACCGACGACTACGCCGTCTACGTGGAGTCTCCGTTTGACCCGAGACGGCGCTGTCTGGCGATCGGAAGTGAGGTCAGTACGAAATATCAGCGGAGAAACCGTGCGGAGTATGAGAAGATCGCGGCGTATCTGCATGAGATGATCCAAAGCCGGAAGGGCAATTACATGGCATTCTTCCCGTCATACCGCCTGATGCAGGATGTCTACGCGGTCTACGAGGAGCTGTATGCGGATGAGAACGTGACGTGCCTTCTGCAGGAATCGGCGATGGGGGAGCAGGAGAGAGAAGAATTTCTCGAGGCGTTTGCCAAAGACAACGAGAAAACGCTGGTAGGATTCTGCATCATGGGCGGCATTTTCTCGGAGGGAATTGATCTGGACGGGGAAAAGCTGATCGGTGCGGCTGTCGTGGGAGCTGGAATCCCGCAGGTGGGGCCGGAGCGTGAGCTGTTAAAGCAGTATTTCGACCGCAACGGTGAGAACGGCTTCGACTACGCCTACCGCTATCCTGGCATGAATAAGGTACTGCAGGCAGCCGGGCGCGTGATCCGCACGACGGAGGACACCGGTGTGATTCTGCTGCTCGATGAGCGGTTCCGCAACCGGGAGTACCGCGAGCTGTTTCCAAGAGAATGGGAAGACTGCCGGATTGTACAGCGCAGCAGTCTCCCGGAGGTCATCCATGCGTTTTGGGAGAGAGTGGATTGTGAGAGCGGATCGAAAGCCGAGCCGCAGTAAATGAAATCCTGGCACGGTGCTGAAAGTTACGTGTGATCTGCGCGGCTCCGGTATTCGCTCGGGGAGCATCCCATCTGCTGACGGAAAATTTTAGAAAAGTAAGCGGGACTGGAAAATCCGGTCTGTTCCGCTACGGAAGTAATACTGGCCTGGCGTTCGAGGAGGAGCGGCAGGCTTTTTTCAATGCGGTAATCGAGAAGATAGTCGAACAGCGATTCGTTCATGCATTTCTTAAAGAAGCGGCAGCACTCACTGCGGCAGATATGGATCTGCGAGGCGAGGTCCTCGAGCGTCAGATGCTCCATATAGTGGCGGTGAATATAGTCGAGCAGAATACGGAGTCGCTCCACATCGCGCGCGGCCGCGGTATTCTGTGATTCGCCGGAAAACGAGGCATGGCGGTAAATCTCAATCCAGATCGACAGCAGAATCTCCTGAATTTCCATCTCAAAGGCGGCCGGCTCGGAGAGCGAGAGATCGTAGATGCGGCGCATACCGGCAAGAACTTTGTTCTGCCAGTCGACCTCCGGCGAAAAGACGATGGAGGCGAGCTGCATATCTGTCAGGACCGGTTCGACGTAGCGCGTCTGGATCACGCTGTTCGAAAAGCCGTAGAGAAAGCGCGGGGCGAATGTGGTCGAAATATAGACGCAGTCCATCCCGTCGATCATGTGGCCGCTGTGAAGCGCGTTCGTGTTGCAGAAGATGCCGTCGCCCTCTTGTAAGACATACGATTTTCCATTGACCTGATATCCGATCTGCCCGGAGAGGACGAACGTCAGCTCAATCTCCGGGTGCCAGTGCCAGGAAAACGAGCCGCGCTCATAGCGGGAGAGCTGTTCGTAACTGACATTGACAGGAAATTCATAGCTGCCGTGGGCCTTTAATTCACGGTTTTCTTTATCCATCTGAATCTGCATGAAATGTACCTCCAGTCCATAAAATCCATAAGAAATTATACGATAAGTAAAGTATGCGGCAAAAACAGAAAAAAAACAAGCAAAAACCGCGTATCACCTCAATATAGTTATCGTTTGCCCCAATATTGTTGTTGCAGTGGAGGCTTCGTCTCACTATAATGATATTAACAAGGTAAGAAAACACACACAACACACAATACACACACAACACACACAGAAACACGAAAACAACACACAAAAACGAAAAGGAGACAACAAAATGAAACAGCAGGTACTGGATTGTTTTGCAGAACTGTTCGGGGGAGAGGGCGATATCCGCACCTACTTTGCACCTGGACGTGTAAACCTGATCGGTGAGCACACCGATTACAACGGAGGCCACGTATTTCCATGCGCACTGACCATCGGAACCTACATGGCAGCAAGAAAACGTGACGACAGAAAGCTTCGTTTTTACTCCATGAACTTTGAGAAACTCGGCGTTGTAGAGTCTTCCCTCGATGAGTTCAAGATGGGCAAAGAGGGCAACTGGACCGCATATCCGAAGGGAATGATGTGGGCATTCGGCCAGAAGGGCTTCCCGGTAGAGCAGGGCTTTGATATCGTGCTTTACGGAAACATTCCGAACGGCTCCGGTCTTTCCTCTTCCGCATCGGTTGAGACCGTGACCGGCGTTATGCTGCGCGACATGTTCGGCTACGACACCATCTCCATGATCGACATCGCTCTGTATGGCCAGTTCTCCGAGAACAACTACAACGGCGTCAACTGCGGTATCATGGATCAGTTCGCGATCGCCATGGGTAAAAAGGACTGCGCAATCTTCCTTGATACCAGCGATCTGCAGTATGAGTACGCACCGGTCAAACTGGAGGGCGCAAGAATCGTCATCTCCTGCAGCAACAAAAAACGCGGTCTTGGTGATTCCAAGTACAACGAGCGCCGCAGCGAGTGCGAGACTGCTCTGGCAGAGATCCAGAAAGTCAAAGACATCAAGAGCCTTGGCGAGCTGACCGAGGAAGAGTTTGAGGCAGTCAAAGATGCCATCAAAGATCCGGTCCGCCAGAAACGTGCAAAACACGCCGTTTATGAGAACCAGAGAACTGTTCAGGCCGTTGCAGCTTTAAAGGCAAACGACATCGCAAAATTCGGCGAGCTGATGAACGCATCTCACGTTTCGCTGCGCGACGATTACGAGGTAACCGGAATTGAGCTGGATACCCTCGTAGAAGAAGCATGGAACTGCCCGGGTGTCATCGGTTCCCGTATGACAGGAGCAGGCTTCGGCGGATGCACCGTCAGCATCGTAAAAACAGAGGATATTGACAACTTCATCGCAAAAGTAGGCGCAGCTTACAAAGAAAAAATTGGCTATGCCGCAGACTTCTATGTTGTAGACATCGGAGACGGCGCAGGCGTATTAAGATAAGAAACAAAAAGGCCGGATCATCGGCAGGGAGGAAGCTACAGTGATAAACGAGAGTATTGCAAAACTGGTAAAATATGGAGAAAATGCAGGCCTTGTTTCAGGGCTGGACAAAATCTATGCGACAAACCGAATTCTGGAAGTGATGCAGCTTTCTGATTACGAAGAGCCGGAGCAGATTCCGGAGAACCCGGATTTGGAAGAGACCTTAAATGAACTGCTCGATGACGCAGCAGCGCGCGGTCTTCTCGAACACAACAGCGTCGTTTATCGTGATCTGTTCGATACGAAGCTGATGGACTGCCTGATGCCGCGTCCGGGCGAGGTGGTAAAGAAATTTGACGAACTCTACAAAAAGAGCCCGCAGGAAGCCACCGATTACTTCTATAAACTGAGTCAGGATTCCAACTACATCCGCAGATACCGCATCGCAAAGGATATCCGCTGGAGCGTACCGAGCGCATACGGCGACATCGATATCTCGATCAACCTCTCCAAACCGGAGAAGGATCCGAAAGCGATCGCAGCTGCCAAACTGGCAAAACAGAGCGGATACCCGAAATGCCTGCTCTGCAAGGAGAATGTGGGCTATGCGGGACGCGTCAACCATCCGGCACGCCAGAACCACCGCATCATTCCGCTGACGATCAATCAGACGGAATGGGGCTTCCAGTATTCGCCTTATGTCTATTACAACGAGCACTGCATCGTGTTCAATTTCCAGCATAACCCGATGAAAATCGAGCGCGCAACGTTTGTGAAGCTGTTTGACTTCATCAAACTGTTCCCGCACTACTTCATCGGTTCCAATGCGGATCTGCCGATCGTAGGCGGTTCTATCTTAAGCCACGATCATTATCAGGGCGGTCACTATACCTTCGCAATGGCGAAAGCGCCGATGGAACGTCACTTTACGATCAAAGGATATGAGGATGTGGAAGTCGGCATCGTTAAATGGCCGCTGTCCGTCATCCGAATCCGCAACAAAGACGAGAAACGTCTGATTGACCTGGCGGAGCATATCCTGAACTGCTGGAGAGGCTATACGGACGAGGATGCGTTCATCCTCGCAGAGACCGACGGAGAGCCGCACAACACGATCACGCCGATCGCAAGAAAAGTGGGCGATACCTTCGAGCTCGATCTGGCGCTCCGCAACAATATCACGACGGAGGAATGCCCGCTCGGTGTTTACCATCCGCATGCACAGTACCACCACATCAAAAAAGAGAACATCGGCCTCATTGAGGTTATGGGACTTGCGATTCTGCCGGCACGCTTAAAAGATGAGCTGGAAGAGCTCTCCAAATGCCTCGTAGAGGGAAAAGATGTGTGCGCTGTTGCAGAACTCGAGAAACATGCGGACTGGGTAGATGAATTCCTGCCGCGTCATCCGGAGCTGAACAGCGAAAACGTGATGGATATCCTGAAAGAGGAAGTCGGAAAAGTATTTGTCGGTGTACTCGAGGATGCCGGCGTTTACAAATGCACCGAGGAAGGCAGAAGTGCATTTGCAAAATTCATGGCAACGTTGTAAAATAAACGGAATGCTTCGTTGCTGTTCGCTCAGCAGTGAAACACTTGCTGTTTCGCTGCGTAAGAAAGTGATTCAGGT
>CAVLAW010000190.1:0-5105 GCA_963661155.1 Tidjanibacter massiliensis
GTACGGAGCAATCTGGTATCATAGGTGTCAAAAGACCTTTTGACACCCACCTCATAAAATTCTTTCCTTCTAAGATTCGTATACGGCCTGCTCTGTCTGATTTTTCTGGATTCAGCCAAATCAATATCTACATATAAAATCTGTTCTTCATCATCCGCCTTTGCAAGAACATCCCCATTTGCATCAACCACAATCGACTCCCCGGAAAAATCCATTTCGCCTTCCGTCCCCACTCTGTTGCACATCGCAATCGCCGCACTGTTCTGAAATGCCTGTACTCTCAATTCCCATTCAAACATCTCAGACGGCTCCGCCTTTGTGTTCACCGTCGGAATCAAAATCAGATCCGCATCATGATCCGCCGCTTCCCTCATCATCTCTATACTCTTCTCCAGATTCTCCCGCATATCCCCCGAATTTCTCATCTGTGCCAACGCAATACGCATCTTCTTGTTTCTCCTTTGTCTACACCTTTGAAAATAAATACGCATATTTCCGCATTTGCGCAAATAAAATTGTTTCCACCCGTTTTCGTATCTCTTCTGAATACATCTCCGCATTCGCGAGCAATTCTGTCACATCTTTTTTTGTAAAGTGGAACTTCAGATTCCCTTTGTATAATGCTTCGGAAATATCCAACTGCTCATCAAATTCACTGCATATCGTTTTTGCCTGAACCTGATCCATCAGTGCATACGTATCCCCTGTCAATGGGTAATCCATCGTTGTATCTGACAACAGCCCCGCCCCATGATCAAAAATCGGGCAGTATGCATAGTCGCCTTTTCCATTCATCAGAACCGCTATGTTATGCGTATGGCGGTCTTCATTCAGAAAAAATGCATCTATCGTCAGCAGTTTGTTCATATAGACCCCAAAGTTCTGAAGTCCCGTCAACCGCTCCACCTGCTGTACCAGAAAGCGCAGCCGTTCTTCATGCTCTGGAATTCTATACATGGATTGATACAGGCTTTCCCCAAAAAAGTTTTTAAACAGCCGCTCCAGGGTAATAATCTGCCAGTCTTTACTCAGAAAATTTTTGCTCTTTACTCCGTTATAAATTACAGCCCCATATTTTATTTTTTCCAAGTCGTAACATACAAACTCGTCTTCCGCCAGTGTCGATTTCTTCAGCAGATGCGAGATCATATACTCCGATAGCCCCTCATATCCCGTATAATCCGCCTTGTACCAGATTCCTTCATTTTCCCATTTTAACTGGTTTCCTTTTGACGACTGACGCTCATTGGTTCTGATATTCTGTTCAAATAATTCTACCATCCCTCTACCTCTCAATCCGAACCCAGAAATTATCTTCCGCCATCCGCCCTTCTGTTTTTTCTATAATCATGATCGGATCGTAAAACGGCAGTCCCAGATCTTTCAGTATCAGTTTCATCTTATCTCTGCTTTCCGGAAAGCATCGTGATTCCAGAAATTCCAGATACTCATCATAATCGGGCTCTTCCACAACGCCGAAAGCCCGGAACATAATTTTATCTGTATAATTTTTCACTTTTACTTTTCGCTCCCGCTCATTCACATCAATCAATGTACATACATCCTGCCCATACATATACCAGAGTCTGAGCGGCCATATCTTTTCCGGAACTTTGACTTCCTGCTCATACCCGGGATATTTTTGCAGCATTTTCAGAAGCAGAACAATCGGCCCGCGAATCACTTCTTCGCTTCTCTCCCAGCGCTCTACTGTTGGCTTGGAACAATTGATCAGTTCTGCAAACTCCTTCTGCGTCAGATGCAGTCCCTTCCGAAGTTCCTTGATTTCTTTTGCCGTTGTATATTCTGGTGTTATAAATAATTTTTCTTTCATAAACCTCACCTTCCAGCTTTATGATTCCCGACTTTTTCTTTATTGAACCATAAAAATCGGTATTTGTAAACAAAAACCATTATTTTGATTGTTTTTTCGCCTTAAAAACCATTATTTTAATTGTTTTTCTCCATCATCCTGTCTTCTCAACCACAATTCCAATTTGTCGCATCTTTTTCTGCAGAAACCCACACAAATTTGACAATTTATGATACACTAACCTAAGTGACATCAGTTCTAATTTTTCGGAACTGAAATTGACTTTTCGATGCATAAACCAAACGATTTATGGCATACGAGGAAAGGAATTTGTATGAAAATTATTTTTATCCGCCATGGTGAACCGAATTATGAGATTGATTCGCTGACTGAAAAAGGCTGGCGTGAGGCTGAGCTGCTTTCGAAGCGGACTGCGAAATGGAACGTCACCGATTTTTACTGTTCGCCGCTCGGACGTGCGAAGGATACGGCTTCTTTTACGTTGAAAAATGCAGGCCGCAAAGCGGAAATTCTTCCGTGGCTGCGGGAATTTGATGCGCCTGTTGTTGACCCGGAGACGGGAAATCGCCGGATTCCGTGGGATTTTCTGCCGGATGTGCTCGATGCGAACCGGGATCTCTATGATCATGATCTCTGGACGCAGAACCCGATCATGAAAACCGGAAACATGGATGAAAATTATCGCTTTGTCACCGACGGCCTCGATGCGCTGCTTGCACGCTACGGCTACATCCGCGACGGCTACCGCTACCACGCTTCGGATGAGACGAACCGCGAGGCTGTCATCGTCTGCTTCTGCCACCTCGGGGTTACCTGCGTTGCGCTGTCCCACCTGCTCAACACGACACCGGTGCAGCTCTGGCAGGGCATGTTCCTGGCACCGACCTCCGTCACGATCGTCGGAACCGAGGAGCGCAAACCGGGCGAAGTTTACTTCCGCTGCCAGACCGTCGGCGATGTCCACCACCTGCTCTTGGCGGGCGAGCCGGTTTCCTATTATGGATCGTTTAACGAGCCATTCCAGTTTTAAAATTTATCAAGAGGGAGAATGAATGTTATCATGAATGAAGCAAAATTAAGAGAATACGCAGAGCTGATCGTAAAAATCGGCGCAAATGTACAGAAAGGACAGCGTGTCCGCCTGCAGGTCGGTGTTGACCAGGTTCAGCTTGCCACCATGGTCACCGAGGAGTGCTACAAAGCCGGTGCCAGCTACGTTGAACTGATCTGGGAGTGCGGTCCGATCAACAAACTGAATTATCAGTATGCATCCGCAGAAACACTCGGCACTGTTCAGACCTGGGAGGAGGAGCGCCTCAAACAGATGACCGTGGATCTGCCGGTCCGCATTTTCATCGACTCCTCCGATCCGGATGAGCTTTCCGGCATCTCCGCCGACCTGCTCTCCACCGTTCGCCAGATGCGCGGAAAAGTAACGAAGAAATACCGCGACCAGCTCGATGGAAAACATCAGTGGCTGATCGTTGCCGCTCCGTCACCGGCATGGGCTGCAAAAGTATTCCCGGGCGAACCGGAGGACGTTGCGGTTGAAAAACTCTGGAATGCTATTTTCGACTGCCTGTACTTAAAAGAGGGCGAAGATGTAGAAAAGATCTGGCAGGCACACTGCGACCGCATGACCCAGAAAGCCAACTGGCTGAATGAACAGGCGTTCCACAAACTGCATTACACCAGCAAAAACGGCACCGATTTCACCGTTGAGCTGATCCCGGGCGCAAAATGGAGCGGCGCTGGTGATGTCAACCATCTGAACAACGCCTTCTACGTTCCGAATATGCCGACTGAGGAAGTCTTCACCAGCCCGATGAAAGGAAAATGCGAAGGCCGTCTCGTTTCCACCAAACCGCTGAGTTGGTCGGGACAGGTCATCAACAACTTTACCGTTGATTTCAAAGACGGAAGAGTCGTTGACTGCCACGCAGAGCAGGGCGAGGAAGTTCTGAAAAAGATGTTCGCCATGGACGACGGCGCTTCGATGCTCGGCGAGGTCGCACTCGTTCCGAAGGAATCCCCGATCAACCAGTCCGGTCTGATGTTCTTCAACACACTGTTCGATGAGAACGCATGCTGCCACGTTGCCGCAGGCGCAGGATTCTCCGAGGTACTCGACGGATTTATGGATATGACCGAGGAAGAGATTCACGAAAAAGGTGTGAATGATTCTCTGATCCACGTTGACTTCATGGTTGGATCAGATGACCTGCACATCGTTGGTATCCGCGAGGATGGAAGCGAGACTGATATCTTTGTGAACGGTACCTGGGCAGAATAATTTACCCCATTTTTTCCATCACTTTGCAGAACACCACCGCCGCAATCGTGCTCGCCGCCGTCGCCGCAAGTGCCGGTCCGACAATTGCTGTCGGGTGGACGCTTCCGTACTGACTGCGGTATGCGATGATGTTGACGGGGATGAGCTGCAGAGAAGAGACATTTAAAATCAAAAACGTACACATTTCCCGGCTCGCGGTTCCTTCTGGAACCGCGGCCGGGTTTTTCTTTTCCCTCCGCTCTTCTTCCAACTCTTCAAACCGCTCCATCGCCGCAAGCCCCGGCGGCGTCGCAGCCGCGCCGAGCCCGAACACATTGCAGATCATATTCATCCCCGCCGCCCTCATCGCCGGATGATCTTTCGGCACTTCTGGAAACAGAAACCGCAGCACCGGCCCCATCCGCTTCACCAGCCCGTCAATCATACCCGCCTTCTTCGCAATCTCCATCAGCCCCGCCCAGAACCCCGTCACCCCAACGAGCGAAACCGCCAGCACCACCGCCTCCCGTGAAGCCCGAATCACCCCATCCGTCACCTCCGGCATCCGCCCCTGCACCGCGCCGTATGCGATACCAAGGAGCAGCATGGAACTCCATAAAAGATTCATTGCATCACCTGATTGGAAAAGATCTTTATAAAAATATGCTGACTTTATATTTTCCATGATTCGAACAGGATCCTGCTATACCATATACATGAAACAAAATGGAATATATATTTCTAAATCGTTAAAAAAAGAAAACAAAACTTTTTCGCCGAGCGCATTCTGTTACATTGTAAGGAAAAAGCAAGATAATGTTAATATCTATGTTCTATCTTTTCCGTTTTTTATATATTACTATAAATGAGCAAGTTCGTGATTTTGCACAAAAAGAGAGACATCTTGATTCGCGTATGTTGTATAATGAAAGTATCCAAACAACCATTTATAACATTCACGAAAGAAGGTGCCTCTCGCAAATACTATACATCATTCTT
>CAVLAW010000191.1:0-5104 GCA_963661155.1 Tidjanibacter massiliensis
TATGCCTTTTTTATTGGCTGAAATATTGAATTTTCAAGGTTCAACACACCTTATTAGTGTGGGAAGTTTTAGTTATTAAAATATGCATCTGTAAAAATGATGGTTGTAGTCACAAACCTTGGAAATGTATCCTATCTGGTAAAAAATGCAAAATACGATTATGAAAAAGCGGTTATCCTTTTTAACGACGCAGTAGATCAAAATAATGCAGCAAAAAACATAAAAGATTTACAGAATGCGGCTGATTATTTTCTAAAAAACTGTTATAATACAGGTATAAACTATGAATATCGATAGGAGGTGTCTATGATGAAAGAAGAACATGTTCTTTTAAGCGAAAGACCAGAAGATTTGCAAAAAGCTGTAGAATGGGGTCGTGAACAGAAGAGGAAAATTCTGAATGATAAAGGTAATCGTATTGCAGATGCTCTTATGGAAAAAATGACACCTTTAATCTTGAAAAACAACTCGCAGAAACTATGAAAAACAACTGCCGGAAATCAGATTCTCTCTGGTTTCCGGCAGTTTCTGCTACGGGTCTTAGCACATTCAAAGACCTCCCCTCTTTAAGAATTTAGAAAGGACTTTTCCACATGCAGCACCAGAATTCAGATCATCTTTCCCCATCTTCTGCTCCTCCTGTCCACAAAGAAGTGCGGACGCATACCACCGAGCTGGAATTTGAAATGCAGGAAAATTCTGCGATTCACAATTCCTATCTCCGCGAACTGCGGCAGCTCGAATGCATCCGGCAGGGGAATCTTGAGGGGATTCGGGCGGCGGTCCGGGAGCCGATGGAGGGTTCTGTCGGGACGCTTGCCAGGGATCCTCTCACTTCCCGCAAATACGTTGCCGTCTGTGCCATGGCGATCTATGCCCGCGCGGCTATCGACGGCGGAATTCTCTCGGACGAGGCATTTGCCGCCGGGGATTCATGGGCGCTTCGGATTGATGCGGCGAAAACCATCGAAGAAGTCGACGCCATCGGCGCTGATATGGCTGTCTTTTTTGCACAGATGGTACACGATCACAAACAGTCATCCTCGCAGTCTGCCTCTCCGAACAAACAGATCGAAAAATGCAAAAAATATATTTTCCAGCATCTGCACGAGAAGCTCACGCTTCAGACTATCGCCGCGGCGCTTTACCTGAATCCCGACTACCTTTCTCACCTGTTTTCCTCCAGCGAGGGCATCACCATCTCACGGTACATCCGCAAAAAACGGATGGAACAGGCGAAAAATCTGCTGATGTACTCGCCCTACGACTGCAAATCGATCGCGCAGTTTCTCGGCTATTCCGGGCAGAGCCATTTCGGGAAAATTTTCAAAGAAGAGACCGGGCTGTCCCCCGATGCCTATAAGAAAAAGTACGGAAAAGACACTTTTATCTAAGTTTTACGACAAGTCCATAAGAAATATTATATCTTTTTCCATCTGCTTTCCCTATACTGAAGCTATCAAAGAACGACAGACACTTCACTCGAAAGGAGAAATTACCTAATGGAAAAAGAAAAATTTCAGCACCCGCAGCTCGTCGCAGAATGGAACGAGGCCCAGTCCCCTTTATGGTTCTGGAACGATAAGCTCGAGAAAAAAGAACTTCAGCGCCAGCTTTCGCTGATGACAGAAAAACACATCACCTGCAATGCACCGCATGCCAGAAGCGGCTTTGAGGGCGGCTATCTCGATGAAAACTGGATGGATGCAATCCGCACTGTCATCGATCACAAAAAAGAACACGGCGAGACAATGTGGCTTTACGACGAATTCAACTGGCCGGCCGGTATTGCCAACGGGGAGGTGACACGGCATGAGGAATTTCGGGAAAAGTACCTCTCCATCCGCTCCTTCTTCGTCCCGGCCAATACCCGGTTCCGCACGCAGCCGCATCAGCTTCGGAAACGCTATGCGTCAGCCGATGCTGTCACGAATCCGACCGGAAACATGCACATCGACAATCTTTTCTGCTTTGATGCCAAGACCATGGAGCCGCTTGATGTCCGCCAGTTTCAGCCCATTGACACCTCCGGTCAGCTCTTCAATCTCTCAGCTTTTGATTTTGAAGTGCTGCGTGACCGCGATACGATCGTCTACGAGGCGCTGATTCAGACGGAGCGCTACGCTTCCGAGGGCTTTTCCGATCCGGATTATCTGAATGAAAAGGCAACGCAGAAATTTATTGACATCACGTATGAAGCCTATGCGAAACATTTCCCGGACGCCTTCGGCAGCGTGATCACCGCCGGCTTTAACGACGAAACCCGCCTCTGCCACGCCTTCCCGTGGACGGATGATCTGCTGGAGCGCTTTGAGCAGACCTACGGCTATCCGCTGGAGGAACATCTCCCGGATCTCGTTCTGCCGGGCGATGAGGCAGGACGCACCCGCTGTGATTACTTTGCGCTTGTCGCCAATCTCTACCGCGATCATTACCACGGCGTTCTGCGCAGATGGTGCGAATCGCACGGCATCGACTACTGCCCGCATCTGCTCGCTGAAGAGTGCCTGGCCGGACACGTCCGCTACAGCGGTGATTATCTGCGTCAGACACGGGAGATGTCCCGCCCGGGTGTCGATCATCTTGGAAAAGGCATTGGAAGTCTGAATCTCCGGTTTGCTTCCTCTGCCGCAGAAGTTTACGGCAAAAAAGGACTCGTCTGCGAAGTATTTGCTGCCAGTGGCTGGGAACTGACCGCCGAGGAATATGTGCGCATGGCTTCCTGGCTGTATTCGCAGGGTGTGGAAACGCTCACGAACCACGGATTTTTCTATTCGATCCGCGATTTCCGAAAGGACGACTGGCCGCCGTCACAGTTCTTCCAGTGGGACGGATGGGACAAAATGGAACAGGCGAATGCGATGTGCCGTCGTCTGTACGGCATGACGCAGGAGTATGCGCGGAAAACGGATCTCCTGATTTATCACCCGGTCGAGACCTTCTGGCTCCATTATCTTGCAGACCAGCAGTTTACGCACGGCTTCCATATGGGACCGCTTGTCGCAGATGAGACGGCAAAAAATCTCGACCGCGATGAGCAGATTCTACTGAACCGGATGCAGGAAGAAAACCGCGATTTTACCGTATTTCCGGGAGACGCGGTCGATCAGTTTACGGTTCAGGACGGAGCGCTCGTTCACCGCACTACGGGACAGACGTATCATACCTTTGTACTCCCGATGTGTGAGGTGCTTCCGCTTGCGGCCGCAGAGCTTCTCGATCAGTTTGCGCGTTCCGGCGGAAAGCTTGCGATCGTAAAAGACATTCCAAAATACAGCACACGACACGAAGAGGATGACCGTCTGAAAGAGATTTTCCGGCAGATTACTGCCCTTCCGAGCGTCATCGTTTTCGATACCTTCGACTGCGATGCACTTCTCTCCTGGCTGGATACCGCCTGCCCGCAGGCAATGAAAATCACCAGCGGAATCGCTGACTGTAAAAAGACATTTTTCGGCAAACCGTTCCTTCATTACCCGGAGTGGGTCATCGATCCCTACATTCACACCGGCGAGGATATGCACGGCATTAGCTGGAATACATTCGGTAATGAAGAGAAAACTTGCATTTATCTGATCAACTATACTGACCAGCCGCAGAACATCACCGTGACGGTTTCCGCCACCGAGATCCCGGAAATCTGGGACACCTGGACCGGCGCGATTGAAAAAGCGGAGATTCTGCATTATGATAAAGCACAGGGAATCTATGAACTGGCTTTACAGCTTCCGAAAAGCTATGGTGTCTTCCTTGTGACGGATTCTGCAAAATAAACAGGAAGCAGAAAGAGAGTAACTATGAAAGTATTAATCTTCGGTTCTTTAAATATCGACTATGTCTACTCTGTCAGCCATTTTGTGCAGCCCGGCGAGACGCTCTCGGCGGATGACCGGCAGATTTTCAGCGGCGGAAAAGGGCTGAACCAGGCGATTGCTTTTGCAAAATACGGTCTGGAAACGTGGCAGGCCGGCGCTGTTGGAACGGAGGATTCTGCTCCGCTGCTGGAAACGCTGAAAGAGGCAGGTGTCCGCACGGATCTCGTTCTGAAAAAGGATGGGCCGTCGGGACATACGATTATTCAGAATACACCGGAGGGAGAAAACTGCATTATTCTGTTCGGCGGTGCCAATCAGGCTATCACGAAAGCGGATGTGGATCACGTATTGACTTTTGCAGAACCGGGCGACTATCTGGTTCTGCAGAATGAAATCAGTGAGATCCCTTATCTGATGGATTGTGCTTTTGAAAAAGGCATGCACATTGTACTGAACCCGTCGCCTGTCAACAAAAAGATTTTCCAGATGCCGCTCGAAAAAGCGGAATATATGATTCTGAATGAGATTGAGGCCGCGGCGATTCTAAAAGAAACGGGGGCTGTTCTTCCGGAAAATACAGATGGCACGGCTCTGCTGAATGGTCTGGTCCAGAAATTCCCGGAAAGCAAAATCGTACTCACCCTCGGTAAAGAAGGTTCCATGTATGGATATCACACCAGACGCTGCACCCAGGGCATTTTCCCGGTAAAAACCGTGGACACCACCGCGGCAGGCGACACCTTTACCGGCTACTTCATCGGCGAAATCATAAACGGAAAAACGCCGGAAGAAGCACTGAAAACCGCCGCCATGGCATCCGCCCTCGCCGTAGGCAAAAAAGGCGCCAGCACATCCATTCCGATGTTGGCGGAGGTCAAGGCAGCTTTATAAAAATTTCAGAAAGACGGTATGGCAAAGGTGCTACAAATATGATATAGTATTAGCACCAAAGAAAACCTGTTTTAAGGATGGTTCGTATCTTGAAAATTCCCAGAAGAGTGGATAAGCAGAAGGACTGGTTGAATGTCGAACAGAAGGTATTCTCTTTGCACTTACCGGCCTTGTCCGGGATGGAATTTTGAGTGTCAGGGATGCTGCCCTTCGGGCAAATATGACGGAGAGTGCCTTTGAAGCTGCAATGAAAAAAAGTCAGGCATAATCATAATTCAATTTACTAACTATAAATGAGCAAGTTTGAAAAATTGCACAAAACTATGCCACTAAGCTTAAAAATGACTCAAAATCATTGCTTCTTTTTGCACATTGAAAGAGAGACTGATATTTTTCCT
>CAVLAW010000192.1:0-5043 GCA_963661155.1 Tidjanibacter massiliensis
CTCCGAATAAATACTCCTGGATTTCTTCTTCCCCGATCACATCCCGGTTCCGGATCAGGCGGGCAATGACGGGATCGATGCCGAAACGGTCCGCAATCGCCTGGAAATCGGCGCGTTTTGCCGAAACTACCCAGCGTTCTTTCTTCATATGTTCTCCCCTTTCATTTGTCTATGTGAACGGAAACGCCGGACTTTTCCGGTCCGGCGTTTCTCTTGTTGCTCTGCATATCAAGAATTGGTCCGGTGGACCAATTTTGATTCTGTCATTATTATTTGCTCTGTTTTGTCATATTCTGTACTGCTTTGGACGGCACATATTTGTTTTTGCCGATGTGTTTCATCACATACCACAGGGCGCCTGTGATGCAGACAGAGGTGTAAGCTCCGCATACGATACCAACCATCAGAGGTGCTGCAAAGTCGCGGATGGAAGAAACTCCCATCACGAACAGAACGAAGATGGTGATAAAAGTAGTCAGGGAGCTGTAAATGTTTCGGGTCAGGGTATCCGTAATGCAACGGTCAACCAGCGACTCGATCGGCTCTCTCTTTAACTCCGGCAGATTCTCACGGATACGGTCGAAGATGACGATCGTACTGTTGATAGAATAACCGAGGATGGTCAGCATACACGCGATAAACGTACTGCCGACAGAGATACGGGATACGACATAGAATCCAAATACGATCGCAATATCGTGCATCAGCGCAAGGATTGCACTCGATGCGAAACGGATGTCGCGGAAACGAACCCAGATGTACAGCAGCATGCAGATAACGGCGATGATAACCGCTTTCATCGCATTCTGGCTCATCTCTTTACTTACGGTAGAAGAAATGTTGTCGAATGTGATTTCGGAAGTATCGACACCGAAATTGTCTGCCATTGCCTGGTAAACCTGCTCACGCTCTTCCATCGTCAGAGAACGTGTTTTGATGATGACATTGTTGCTTCCGACAACTTTGGTCATCTGAATATTGGAATCCTTTGTCACGCCTTCCACAACCGGCTCTACCTCTTTGTCCAGCTCTTCGATGGAGTAATCCTCGTTGAACGGAACATTGATGGAAGTACCGCCCTTGAAGTCAAGGCCGAAGTTCAGCACGCTTCCCTTGGTCTGATGCATGAAAATCATGCTGGCCGGAACGGCGAGCAGCAGAATGCAGGAGATCGTGAAGAAGATTTTTTTCTTTTCCACAAACGGGAAGATCTTTCGTGTTTTCTTGGTTCCGTAATATTTTGCGTCTTTCAGGCCGACACCGTACAGGCTGTTGACCAGCAGTCTGGAAACAACCATGGCGCTGAACATGGAAAGAACGATACCAAGGGCAAGTGTCATGGCGAATCCGCGGACACTTCCGCTTGCCAGTGCATACAGAACGGCTGCTGCAATCAGAGTCGTTACGTTTCCGTCCAGGATCGCGGAGGTTGCCTTTTTGAATCCATCGCGGATGGCCGCATGAACGGTCTTTCCGGCACCGATCTCCTCCTCGATACGGGCGTAAATGATAACGTTCGCATCGACCGCCATACCGATCGACAGGATAACACCAGCGATACCTGGCAGAGTCAGAGTCAGGTCAAATGCATTTAAAGAAATCAGGTTCAGCTCAACGTAAATGAGCAGTGCCCATCCAGCTGCAATACCAGGCAGGCGGTATACAATAGCAAGGAAGATGATGATCAGGATAATGCCGATCGCTCCTGCTTTCACGCTGGTAGAAACAGCCGAAGATCCAAGCTGTGCTCCAACGACGCTGGAGTTGATCTCCTCGAGTTCCAGCGAAAGGGAACCGATGCGGAGAGTGGATGCCAGGCTGGTTGCTTCATCCCAGTCCATGTTTCCGCCGGAGATAACTGCGGTACCATCGGAAATGACAGCGTTTACACTCGGTACACTGACGAATTTCTCATCATAGTAGATACCGATGCTCTTTCCTGCGCTGTAGGCTTCCTGTGTTGCTGTGGCGAATTTTTCTTTTCCTTCGTCGGTCATTTTCAGCTGAACGACGCTCTCGGTTGCTTTTGTGGTGGAGTTCTGCTGATGCAGTGCCTCTGCGCTTGCCACATCTTTGCCGGTCAGAACAACAGATCCGTCCTCTTCGAGCTCTTCGATGGTTTTTCCGTTCAGAACGTACTCGCCGGTGGAGCTGTCGTAGGTGTAGTTCTCTGTTCCGTCATCATTGGTCTGTTTGATGAAATACAGACTTCCCGGTTTACCCATCTCTTCCAGAATGGTGGTTGCATCGGTTGCACCCGGGATTTCAATGGTGATACGGTTGTCGCCCTGCAGATACACCTGCGCTTCTTCGCTGTACTGCTGCGCACGCTGTTCCAGCTTGTAGCGGGTATCTGACATTTCTTCGTCTGTCGGGTTGTCCTTTACGGCCTGGTAGGTAATGCTGACACCTCCGGACAGATCCAGACCCAGATTGATGTTCTTCATCGAACCGGTTCCGGTAGGACCCCATCCTTTGATCATCGTCCATCCAAGAAGCACCGTAACGATGGCTGCCAGGACAAGCGCGATGATACTCTGATTTTTCTTCATCATGTCGCGATTTTCCTCTTTTCTTTAATCTTCGGCCAGAGCTGCCTTTATCATCAATGCACACTCGATTCGTTTCTGCTGCATTTTACAGCCGATCTCGTAAACATCGTTGATCTTACCTGTGAAGTTGTAGGAGTTTGCCGCACATCCGCCGCTGCAGTAGAAACGGGCAAAGCACTGGCTGCACTCCTTCTTGGAATAAACGTTGCATTTCTTGAATTCGTTGACAGTTTCTGTCTTTTTGATGCCCTCATCGACATTTCCAAGGCAGAAGTCTTCCTGTCCTACGAACTGGTGGCACGGATAGAAATCGCCCCACGGAGTTACCGCAAGGTACTCGGTTCCGGAACCACAGCCGGAAAGACGTTTATAGACACACGGTCCGCCGGTCAGATCGATCATGAAGTGGAAGAAATTGAAGCCTCTTCCCTCCTTCTCTCTCTTGATCATCTCTCTTGCCAGAATATCGTACTGTTCGAAGATCACCGGAAGGTCTTCCTCACGGATCGCATAGTCCTCGGTCGGCGGTGCTACAACCGGCTCAACTGAAATCTGTTTGAAACCGAGGTCTGCCAGATGGAGAACGTCGGCCGCAAAGTCTGTGTTGTAATGCGTGAAAGTTCCGCGCACATAGTATTTCTCCTGGTTGCGCAGGTCTGCAAATTTCTGGAATTTCGGCACGATCAGATCGTAGCTTCCTGCTCCTTTGCGGAACGGACGCATATGATCGTGAACTTCTTTTCTTCCGTCGATACTTAATACGACGTTGCCCATCTCTTTGTTGCAGAACTCCATGACCTCGTCGTTTAAGAGAACGCCGTTGGTGGTCAGAGTGAAACGGAAGTTTTTATTATGTAACTTCTCCTGCTCTCTTCCGTAAGCTACGAGCTGTTTTACAACATCCCAGTTCATCAGTGGTTCGCCGCCAAAGAAGTCTACTTCGAGGTTTCTTCTGCTGCCGGAATTTGCGATCAGGAAATCGAGCGCCTTTTTACCGACTTCCAGGGACATCAGCGCACGTCTTCCGTGGTACTCGCCTTCTTCTGCGAAGCAGTAACGACAGGCAAGGTTGCAGTCGTGTGCGATGTGGAGGCAGAGTGCTTTTACAACAATCGGACGGTTGGAAAACTGATCGATTGCGTTTTCGTAAATGTCTTTGGTAAAGAGCATGCCGTTATCTGCAAGTTCCTGAATTTCTTCTCTGGCTTCGGTAATATCCTGCTCTGCGTATTTGCCTGCAAGCGCCTCTGCTGTCTCTCCTGCATTTTTTCCTTCGTTCATGCAGGAAAGGACATCGTATACGCAGTCATCGACAACATGGACGGAGCCACTGTTGACGTCCAGCACCATGTTGAAGCCATTGCTTTTATATAAATGTATCACTATGGTATTCCTTTCTATTCTGTAACTCTCTCTTTTTTCTTCAACGAAAAGAATGTTCCCAAATCCGGCGAAACCGGTTCTGGGAACACCTTTTACTCGTCCTTATGGATTGTTTTTACTTATGCTCGCAGCTCTGGTTGCCTACGGTGCAAGAAGTCTTACATGCGGACTGGCAGGATGTCTGGCACTCACCGCATCCACCTTTTTTTACAGTGTTCTGTAAGCTTTTTGTATTTAAAGTTTTGATGTGTTTCATGGCACATTCCTCCTTCATTGTAGTTGACGCACGACTTTTTATAGTCTTCGGCCATTAGCTCTTCCCATTATAGCATAGGTTTTCCAAATTTAAAAGTCTGTTTTTTGAAAAAATACCTGGTTTTGTCTGCTTTTTATTTTCCGCGTGCTGTCATTCCGCCCACCATTCCGCCGGCGGCGCAGACGGCGGCCGCAGTCAGGATTCTTCCGGCTCCCGCAAAACCGCCCGGCAGAAAGAGTGCGGAGACGATGATCAGGATGGAAAAATACACGATTCCAAAGCAGATGCCCCACAGAAACCGCCTCTTTTCTGCCATATTTCCCGCCATTCTTCCGCCGAAAAAGCTCGATGCCAGATAGATCACCACGATGCCCGCCTGCACCCAGCTTTCACTCCACGAAAATTTCCAGAGCAAAAAAGACAGCAGCAAAAGAAGGAGCACCGAGATCAGATAGGAAACGAGAAGCGCCTTCAACCATCCAGTCATACCGCCCGGCCCCGCAAGCCATGATTTCTTTTCTTCCATAAGAAAAAGCCCTCCCATACTGTAAATGTATGGAACGGCTTTTTCGGTTATGCCTGTTTATTCTTCGTCAAACGGATGATTCTTTTTGAATTCCAGCCATGCGGCCATGCTCTTTGCCCGTTTTGCCTGCATCTGCAGAAATGCCATGCAGAACATGACGGCTGCGGAAAGTGCGGAACTGATGGCCAGAGGAAGCACTATCGTCTCATCACCGGTGTTGACCGGGATGCTGCGGATGCTTGCGGTGGTCTGTGTCTTCTTCTGCGGAATCTTTGTGCTTCCGGTATTGGAATTCGAAGAGCTGTTGCTCTTAGACGGTGTGGACG
>CAVLAW010000193.1:0-5014 GCA_963661155.1 Tidjanibacter massiliensis
ACTCGAATCCGCATCCTGCGCGATTGGTATAGTTATTTACGAAACGATGTACTAGGAGACAGCAAAAACAGAGCAGATAAAAAAACAAACGGGAAGCGGATCGAAAACATCCGTTTCCCGATTCTAAAAGGAGCGAAAAACATGGCAGAAATTTACCGGGTAGAAAAGGGAAGCGAAGAGTGGAAATACAAAGCGTACGATTACGTGAGAACCGATGCCTTCTGTTTCGGACAGAACATTCCGATCGAGCTTGAGTTCGGACACGACGAGAGCAGAGACGATCTGCAGACAATTCTCCTCGTGGAGGATCACAAGCCGGTGGCAGGCTGCCGCATCGCTTTTCCGGCAGAGAAGACAGGAAAGATCGAGCGTGTCTGTGTGGTAAGAGAAAAACAGAAAAGCGGCTACGGACGCGTGCTGATCGAGGCAGCCGAGAAATGGCTGAAAGAATACGGCGTTGACCACATCGTCATCACGAGCCAGGACCGTGCCGCAGGCTTCTATGAGAAATTAGGATACAAACTGAATCCGGACGCTGATCTTTCTGTATACGATCACCATGCACCGAAAAAAGACGAAGAACCGAAAAAGCCAAAGAAAGATCTTGGATTTACCTGTGTTCTGGTAGAAAAATACGTGTAAGAGAGGACTAAAATCATGGGAAAATTATTTGACGTTTCACTGGTATTTTCATCCATACCGGAATTGCTGACAAAGCTGCCGATTACACTGGAGCTGGCTGTGGTTTCCATGCTGATCGGACTGGGACTGGGACTTGTGATGGCGATCATTAAAATGAAAAAAATCAGAGTGCTGACACAGATTACGAATCTTCTGATTTCGCTCCTGCGAGGCACACCGGTCATTGTACAGTTATATGTTGCGTTCTTTGGTATTCCCATGATGTTCAAGGCAATTAACCAGAAATTCGGAACGAATCTGGCGGTTGCCAATATCTCCGGTTTTGTGTATGCTATGATTGCACTGGGACTGAACCAGTCGGGCTTTATGGCTGAGATTATCCGTTCGGCTCTGCAGTCCGTTGATCCGGGACAGGTGGAAGCAGCGCATGCGCTCGGCATGACGTATCCGCAGACCCTGCGCCGCATCATTCTTCCGGAGGCATTTGAGGTTGCACTTCCAACGCTTGGAAACTCGTTTATCAGCATCATCAAAGGAACTTCACTTGCCTTTACCTGCGCCGTTGTCGAGATTACCGCACAGGGCCAGATCATTGGAGGAAGAACATACCGTTATTTCGAAGTATACGTTTCACTGGCCATCATTTACTGGCTGGTAACGCTGGTGATCGAGCAGATCATCCGCGTGATTGAAAATAAAATCCGGATTCCGGACCAGGTAGAGCTGGCATCCGCAAACGGGGAGGGTAAGAAAAATGATAAAAATTGATCATTTATCCAAAAAATATAACGATAACGTGGTACTCGACGACATCAGCCTTGAGATCAAACAGGGCGATGTGGTCGGAATCATCGGTCCTTCCGGAACCGGAAAATCAACTTTGCTGCGCTGCATCAACCGTCTCGAGACACCGGAGCAGGGAAAGGTGACGATCGGGGACAAGGTGATCGATCTCTCCGAGAGAAAGCCAAAAGAGCTTCTGTACCTCCGCCAGAACACGGGAATGGTGTTCCAGCGATTCAATCTGTTTGAGAAGAAGACGGCGCTGGAAAATGTGATGGAAGGTCTGATTGTCGTAAAGAAGATGAAAAAGGACGAGGCGAGAGAGCTAGCTCTGCAGGAACTGAAGCTGGTCGGCATGGAGAAATGGGCGAACCATTATCCAAAGCATATGTCCGGCGGACAGCAGCAGCGTGTCGCACTCGCAAGAGCTCTGGCCATGAAACCGCAGATCCTGCTGCTCGACGAGCCGACATCCGCGCTTGACCCGGAGCTGGTTGGAGAGGTGCTTGACGTAATCAAGAAAGTTGCGGCACAGGGATATACGATGCTTCTGGTTTCCCATGAGATGAACTTTATCCGCCACGTATCCAATCGCGTGATCTTTTTGGATAAAGGACACGTGGTAGAGGACGGAACACCGAAGGAAGTATTCGAGCATCCGCAGAATCAGAGAACACGAGATTTCTTCAGCAAGATGCATATCATGGCTCAGCCAGAGTATGTTATTTAAATTGAGCAGTGCCGGAATACAGTGAAGCAGGAAATTTAGTGCTCGCACGAAATTTTCTGTTTTACTGTATTCTGATAGGGCGAAAGCCCGCAGCCCCGGAAAGCGAAGCTTTTTGGGGCTGGCACTGCGGGAAGAGCCAAAGAGCAGTGAAGCAGGAAATTTAGTGCTCGCACGAAATTTTCTGTTTTACTGTATTCTGATAGGGCGAAAGCCCGCAGCCCCGGAAAGCGAAGCTTTTTGGGGCTGGCACTGCGGGAAGAGCCAAAGAGCAGTGAAGCAGGAAATTTAGTGCTCGCACGAAATTTTCTGTTTTACTGTATTCTGATAGGGCGAAAACCCACAGCCCAGGGAAGCGAAGCTTTTCTGGGGCCGCACTGCGGACGCAGCCAAAGAAAGAAGGTAGTTGGATATGATAGATGAAAAAAGAATCGGTGAATTTTTTGCGGAGCTGGTATCGATTGATTCCCCATCTTTACAGGAGCGTGAGATGGCCGATGCCCTGAAAGCAAAATTCGCCGAAATCGGAGTTACATTTACAGAAGATCATACACAGGAGCAGACCGGTTCGAATGCGGGTAATCTGTTTGCGCGGATTCCGGGAACTATTGACGGTGCGCCGGTTCTCTTTGCCGCACACATGGACACGGTAGAGCCTGCAAAAGGCAAAAAAGCCATTTTCCACGATGACGGAACCGTAACCAGCGACGGCACAACCGTTCTCGGCGCCGACGATCTTGCTGGTGTGACCGCGATCTATGAGGCCGTGCGCCACATCACCGAAACCGAAACGCCGCACCGCCCGATCGAAATTCTGATTTCGACCGGCGAGGAGCTGTACTGCAAGGGTGCGAATGCCTTCGACTACAGCCAGGTGCAGGCCAAAGAAGCATACGTTCTGGATTTAAGCGGAGCAATCGGCGCGGCAGCCTATGCGGCTCCGACCCTTGTTTCCTTCACTGCGAAAATCCAGGGAAAAGCCGCTCACGCCGGTTTCCACCCGGAGGACGGCATCAACAGCATTCAGGCGGCAGCCCGTGCGATCGCACAGCTTCCGCAGGGCCACGTGGCGGAGAGCACCACAGCCAACATCGGAAAAATCGGCGGCGGCTCCGGCACCAATATCGTTTCGGAGAGCTGCCTTGTCGAGGGAGAAATCCGCAGCCTGAACCACGAGACAGCGATGGAACTTCTTGCGAATTATCAGAAAACCTTCCAGCAGGAGGCAGACGCCATTGGTGCGGAACTTATCTGGGAAGAAAAGCTGAACATTCATGCCTACGAGACACCACTGACCAGCGCGGCCGCAGAACATTATGAGAGCGCCGTTGCAAAAGAGGGTCTGACCGCTGCATTCGAAAAAACCTTCGGCGGCAGCGACAACAACGTCTTCGCCCAGTACGGCATCAAGGGCCTTGTCATTGCAACGTCGATGAACCAGGTACATAGCTGTGCCGAGTACACGAAAATACCGGAGATTGCACAGGTTGCACGGATTCTCCTTCATCTGGCAGCAGAAGAAGTATAATTGATGATCAAAAAAGAAAACCGCATTCCTTTCCAGAACGGCAATGTCAGGAAAGAAATGCGGTTTTTACTTATTTAAAAACAGTTTTTATTTTGTCGCAGTCAGTCCGGGCTTTGTCATCATCCGATAATAAACCGGAATCAGCAGTGCAATTGCACCGAACCAGGCAAGAGGGCTGGCGATGCAGACCGCAGTGTAGCCGATGATCCGCGGCAGCCAGATCGTAGCAACGAGACGCATCACTAGTTCGATCATGCAGGCGGCAAATGGAGTGCGTCCGTTTTGCATACTCTGGATCGAGGTACGGTAGACAGCAAGAAGGCCGAGCAGGAAGTAGAACGGCGCTTCAATCGTCAGGAATGTGTCGGAGTAATGGTAGATCTCCGAAGTCGGATTCGAAAGAAACAGTTCGACGATCGGATGGCGCAGCAGGAGAATGCCGATGCACATCAGAATGTTGAACGCTTCCGTCTGGATCAGCGAAGCGCGCACGCCGAGACGGATGCGGTCTTTCTTTCCGGCGCCGAAGTTCTGCGCAACGTAGTTGGAGATCGCTGTCATCATCGCATTATTCACAAGGACGGAGAGCTGGTCGGCTTTCGAAGCTGCCGTGTATCCGGCAACGGCTGCCGTTCCGAGCGAGTTGACAACCGCCTGCATGGCAAGCTGGCCGATGCACATGACGGACATCTGGAATCCCATCGGGAAGCCGGTTTTCAGGTGAAGAACAGCGGCACCTTTGAGATCGTGGAAATCCTCACGGCGCAGGTGCAGGATCGGGAAATTCCGAAGTCCGACTACGGTGCTGAAAACAGCGGAGAGAAACTGCGAGAGAATCGTCGCCCAGGCAGCGCCTGCAACGCCCATGTGCATCGGAACGATGAACACGATATCGAGCACGATGTTGAGTACCGATGAGAACACCAGGAAATACAGCGGTGTTTTGCTGTCGCCGAGTGCGCGGAGCATGTTGGAAATCATGTTGTAGAACACGGTTGCGCCGGTGCCGAGCAGAACAACGAACATGTAGGCATTGGCCTCTTCCGCGATGTCATCCGGGATCTGCATCCAGACGAGAATCTGGCGGGACAGCAGACAACAGACAAGGGTCAGAACAACGGTGAACGCGATGCTGAGCAGCGTGGAAACCGCGATGCTTTTCCGCATGCCCTGTTCATCCTTCGCACCGCAGCGCTGGCCGAGGCAGATACCGAAACCGCCGGTGAAGCCGTTGATGAAACAGAAAACAAAGTAGATGATGATACTGGTGGAACCGACCGCGGCGAGCGATTCGGCGCCGAGTGTTTTTCCGACGATCACGGAATCCGCCAGCG
>CAVLAW010000194.1:0-4940 GCA_963661155.1 Tidjanibacter massiliensis
CCCCGGTGCCGTCTGCACCACCCGCATTCGAGGTGCTGCCCGCTCCAGATCCGCAGCCGACCAGAAGGCTGAGTGAAAGCCCAGCCGTAAGGGCTGCCGCCAAAGCCTTTTTCATTGTCATTTCACTGCTGGGGTTATTTTGCTTATTGACTGATTCCGATCCATTTTGCTGATTCATATTTCCTGCTGTTCTCATGGCCATTATCTTTCATCTCCTCTTCGCTGTTATTGTTGAACAACAGCGTACCTTACACTGACAGTCTGTTCCTATATATCAAGAAATTCGGCACCCCCAAATGCAGATTCATCTTACACAGCCGCATCTTCGCTGATCCGCCTGTTAATTTCAGAGGCGAATAGCCGAAAGCTCTGGGATTTGTTGCTGTCCCATTCCATGTGCCTGCCAATGTTGGCGGCCCACTCACATTTTAATTTTCCGATTTCACCATAGGCCTGACAGTTCTTTTTCATCTTGGCCAAGCCGCCCGGGTACACCACATCCGCCAATACTTCCCACGTGCCACAGATGCTGTCCTGCTCATAGGAGCGAAGATGTGCCGCTTTCGCATCTGGATATGCAGCAAGTATCGCACGTTCATCTCCCAGCAGCCACGCCTCCATCTCCTCCACTGCAATACAGAAAACATGATCCGTCGTGATGCAGTTCTGCTCGGCCACCCGATGAAGCTCAGCGGCAAATTCCGCTGTATCCCGATCATCATTATCCACAACGACCACAATCGCCGCCGAAATATTCTGCAGGCTCTTATTGAATCCCCGCAAATAGGTTGCAAGGTCATTCAACAGCTTCCCTGTCTTGGTTTCTTTGACAGTATTCTTCCTTGTAAAGCCGCCGATCCCTTTAAATGCCTTGCAGTCATAGGAAACATCCGGGTGCCGTGCTGTCAGCTTGTCCATCAGCTCATGAATCAGCAGGCCTCCGGACATATCTTCCACCAGAAACTGCAAATACATCCCGCATCCCCCTTTAGCCGAAAAATCTGCTGTTCCAAAGATCTCCGATGGAAGCGCCTTCCGTTACAAGATCCTGTACGAAGGAATACTCGGAAGCCCTCTTCGCTGTCGAAAATCCATCTGCTCCCTTTTCCAGCACCCACACCTGCTCCGATGACAAAGCATTTACAAAAAACGGACTGTGTGTGGTGACAAAAAGCTGCTTGGCATAGCCGCTCCCGACGTTTCTGGCCATTTCTACGGCAAGATCGGATAAATACTGATGGTACAGTCCATTTTCAGGCTCTTCAATAAACACCAGCTGCCGCGGATTTTTTTCATGCAGTAAAAGATAATACGCAAACAGCTTCAGAGTTCCGTCCGACATACGCGGAGAGAAAAATGGCTCTTTAAACCCTTTTTGATAAAATGCAAGGGACATCTGCCCATTCTGCATTTTGACCGGCTCTATCTTCTCGATATTCGGAATTTTTGTCTGAATATCGGACAGAATTTTACGAAAATCCGTCGGATTCTCGCGGAACATGTACTGTGCAACGTTATTCATGTTGCTGCCGGTGCGGTCCAGGTACGGTGCGGGTGCCGCAGATTGAATCTGTCTGGCAGCATTCGGAGCAAAATAACACAGGTACCAACTTTTCAGAAAAGACAGGAACTTTTCAATCCGGGAATACTGCTTCATAGCGCCCAGCGTAACGATCCCCAGCCTGCGGGTATCGCTGAGTTCCACCGTCACCTTGTTGCCTGTAACGCTCCCATCTTCACCCTGACCGCCTTCTGCTCCTTCAAAAGCGTAGCCTTTCCCGTCATTCAGATTGAGGAAGGAAAGCGGCCTTCCTATTTTCTGAACTCTCTGCCGGAGGCGCTCCTCCTTAACATAAGCACGATTCGACGAATCCAGTCCGATGGTCAGCTCATAGGTAATCGGCCGGGTATTGCTAGTCTCGCGATAATAGATTTCAAAGTGAATCGGATCTGCACACCCCTGCGATACCAATGCACTGTATCCCCCTCGATTATTCTTGTCACAGGCCGTTTCCACATCCGTTTCCAGACAGTCGGAAATAAAACCAAACGCGTCTGCCAGCGTACTCTTACCGTTTCCGCTTGGCCCAATAATCGCAACCATATTTCCGAGAGGCGCTCCCTCTCGGTCCGACAGCAGCTGTCCCATTTTTATATTCTTCAGGGAGCCATAGTTCTGAATGGCAATGCCAAGAATTTTACCCATACTGCAACCCTTTACCTGAATGGTTGATCCCTTGCGGCATTACTTCGCCGCTAATTCTCTTTTAATTTCTGAAGAGCAGATCCCCGGCGTTCTTTTCAGGCGAACCACGCGCTTCCCGTGTGCCTCACACCACCTTTCTGCTGCATCAAAACGATCTCCGCGGTGATCTTCTCCCAGCGCCAGAATGTCAAAATCTATCTTCTCCAGAATCGTTGAATCCAATGCCTGGTAAACAACAACCTCATTCACAGTCTGTAGCGCACTGATCAGCTCAACGCGTTCCTCGGTCGTATATAGAACATTCGCATCCGGCTTGTATTTCCGAATATACTTCTCATCCTGAACCGCTACAATCAAGTAATCCGCATGCTCTTTGCACTGTTCGAATAAACGCAGATGCCCCAGATGAAAATAATCAAAAACACCGAACGTAAGTATCTTTTTATAACTCCGATTTTGCCCCACCGCAGAATTCAAATATTCTTCATGAAGGGCATCTAACGCCAAATCAATGGGGTCATACGTCGGGACAGACAGCTTTATCTGATTCTTTACTCGCTTATATAGAATCGGCAGCTCTGTACACCCCAGAATCACAGCGTCCGCATGCAATTCCTCCGCATGAGACAGAAGACGGCAGAATAATTCATCGACAGCTTCATCATACTTTTGACTTTTCACCGCCTCAATGCATGCCCGCAGATCGCTGTATTCCTTTTCCGACGGTGTCAGGCACGTGATTCCGCAAGCTTCGAAGCGGTCATTGTACACTCTCGAATCAATCGTCCCTTCCGATGCCAGCAAATACACCTTTTTCCTTCCGTCATCTCGGCATCGCTTCACGCACAGATCAATGATATTCAAGACACTCTTTTCTGCAGCCGGCAATCTTTTAAAGATCTCCGGCAGAAACAGATGTGATGTATTGCATGCCAGAACAACTCTGCTGCAGCCGGCACGAAGCAGTCCGCCAATCGCATTCGTCATATCCTCAACCAGTTCTTCTCGTCTTTCCTGGTACAGATGTGCGCGAACACGGCTCGGCATGGTACAGTAGTTATCAACGATGATCCGCGGCCGATCCCATTCCTTTGCTGCCAGAAATTTCTCCGCGTATCTTTCGAACAAATCTATGGTCGCGTAGGTTCCCATACCGCCCAAAACGCCTATTACATATGGCTCCTGCATACATTCACCCTCGTAAAATAAGACACTCTTCCGTCCAAACTCTGCTCCGTTTGATCTTCCATCGTCAGTCTTCTTCAATAAATGCCTTGTACATGTGATGTGTTACTCGTTTTTCAACCGGCGGCAGCTCCATATAGTTTCCGTAAAAACATGTAAGCCATTTATCATATCCAACCGGAGCCGCATAGTTCTTTCCTTCAAACATCACCGGAACAAAACTGTCGAACACCGTTTTGCTACAGACGAATTTCGCATAACTCAGGAAATTGCCAACTCTTTCCGTCGGCTGGTCCGCATATTGCAGTGAATTCTCTATCATCTTCTGAGCAAAAAAACCATTTGGAAACAGGCGCGTTGCACAATAACCGCACACTTTTACGATATTCTTAAAAAAGCCGTGCGTTCCGATCATTTTGTTTCTCAGGAGATTAAGCATGTTATATCTGTCACGATTCTGATACATTTTTCTGCATGCAGCATCGTCATCCGGAGCATTGTCGTAAATAAAAATATCAATATTCACACTGCTCTTGATACCATTCTCGTCCGGCTCATACAATGTCGTGTGCGTATCCAGAACCTTCCCATACGGATACACACACGATGCATCCAATTCTCTGCAAATCAGCTGAAATCTTGCATTTTCTGCATTAAACGTCTCCTTGAAACGATCGAAATCCGGGCGCAGCATCCCTACATCGATATCATCATCCCACGGAATATACCCTCCATGTCTGACAGCCCCCAGCAGTGTTCCGGAATCCAGCCAGTAATGAATCTGGTTTTTATCGCAAAAAGAAGCTACCGCATCCAGAATTCCGATCTGCAGCGAACATACCTCATCCTTATTGAGCTTTCTCATTTCCACATGCTCCTCTGAATATCCTCACACCTGTCCCTTATACTCTGCATGTCCATTGTATAAATAATAAAAATCCGCCAGCAGGCTCCTCCTCTTTGGATAAAAGGCATGCCACTTCATTTGGAATCGCGCAAGCCGCCAGAAGCTGCCCTTCTCAAAGACGGTTTTCCTTTCCTGCATAAAATGCTGATGTCTCTTCAAATATTCAACATTTTCTACCGGAGCACCATTGTCCTCTCCCGCCAGAATAAGTCCTTCATCAAAAACAAGACGTTCAGCCAGGTACTCAACCATTTGCGTCCTTGTTTTTCTCGTCTGTACCGAGGTCTCACTGCTCCCATGCCTTTGGAAAATCATCGTTTTTTCATGCATTATATAAAGCTGCCCAATGGTATTAGAGAGACTCCACGCCCAGGCATCATGCGCAAAAATCGGTTTCCATGTGCTCCGCATTATTTTTGCAAGCTGTTGTGTCAGGCAATACGTGCACCCCGGCCGCTTCACCACGTCGAATTCCCGATCAAAAGCGATATGTTCAATGCTGCCGCCTTCATTATCTCCATCCTTGATCTGCAAACGCACGATATTCTTGACATCATCAATATATCTCACCTCTGGATCTGAAGCCATGCAAAGTGCCTGCGGTGTCTGGTTCATCGCCTGCAGCAGCTTTTCGCATTTCGT
>CAVLAW010000195.1:0-4934 GCA_963661155.1 Tidjanibacter massiliensis
GCATCCACATGACAATAATAAGCCTCCCGTTTAAAGTAAATGTAGGTTCAAAATAATGAGATCATCGAACATTCCAGGAAGTTACATTTTTTCTTTTCACAACTCGAATTATACGCTAATTTCTTTTTCTTTTCAAGTATTATTGCACAATTCTTTAAAAATATTCTAACACTTTCAGTTCACTCGTGTGTTCTGGCAAACAGATTTCATGCTTGCATGAAAATCTGTCTGCAGGGACACACGAAGGGAGCGCCCGATTATGAACAAAACGGAGCTGCCAAGCAGCGAAGAGCGCTGTAAGCGCGGTTTTGCGAATGGCGCGGGTGAACGTCCGTTTAGATGATAATACAAACCATACCGCCCCGGCTGTCGTTGACGATCTTCTGCATGGAATCCTGAAGTTTTGCCTGGCCGTCCTCGGTGATCTGGGCAATCTTGCTGCGGATGCCGTCTTCCACGAGCTGCTCGACCGATTTTCCGAAAATGTTCGTGTTCCAGATTCCCTCCGGGCTTTTGGCGCTCTCTTTGATGTATGCGATCAGATCCTCCGCCTGCTGCTCACTGCCGACGATCGGTGCAATCTCCGTCTCGATATTTGCCTTGATCATATGAATCGACGGGCTGACCGACTTGATTTTCACGCCATACTTGCTGCCCTGATGAATCACGACAGGATCCTCGAGCTGAATCTCCTCTCTTCCCGGGATCACCACGCCGTATCCGCAGCCGCGCACGGAATGAATCGCATCCTCCACCTTCCGGTATTCCTCGCGCTGCGCCGACAGCTCACGGATCGTCTGCACCAGATCATACTCGCCGCGGATCGCAACACCGGCAAGCGTGCTCAGCATCTCATAATAATACTGCTCCTTCACCTCAATCCGCACTTTTACAATGCCTGCGGAGAGGTTCAGCGACTGCAGCATCGTCTGGCTCACATAGTGGCTCGTAAGCTCCATCTTTCCGCCCGCAACATCCGCGAGCCGCATCATTCCCTGGCATGATTCGCGGATGTTCTGCAGAAGTTCCGCCTTCAACGGGTGATCATCCGCCAGCAGCTCCACCCATTTCGGAATATAAAATTCCATCTGCTGCAGCGGAAATTCGTACAGAATTTTCTCCAGCATATGCAGAATATCTTCTTTACGGAGCTGATCGCAGTTGACCGCCATTGCGGATACGCCGTACTTCGCTTCCAGCTCTTTTACCTGGCGCTGTGTCTCCTCACGGTACGGCTTTTTCGCATTCACCAGAATCAGAAACGGCTTTCCCTGCTTTTTCAGTTCCGCTACCGTCTGTTCCTCCGCCTGCAGAAAATTCTCCCGCGGAAGCTCTCCAAACGAGCCGTCACACGTCACCATCAGGCCAATCGTGGAATGTTCGGCAATCACCTTTTTGGTGCCGATCTCCGCCGCCTCGTGGAACGGAATCGCCTGCTCGAACCACGGCGTTTTTACCATCCGCTCCTTCTCATCCTCCAGATTTCCCGCTGCATCCGGCACAAGAAAGCCCACACAGTCGATCAGGCGCAGGCGAATCGGTTCTCCTTCGCCGAGCTGCAGCTCCACGGCGTCTTTCGGCACAAATTTCGGCTCCACCGTCGTGATTGTCTTTCCTTCTCCGCTCAACGGCAGGGCATCCCGCACCTCCGCCCGCTGTTTTTCCGCAAGCTCCGGCAGCGCCAGCACCTCCAGAAAACGGCGGATCAGGGTGGACTTTCCCGTCCGCACCGGTCCCACCACGCCGATCAGAAACTGGCCGTCTGTTCTTTTCTGAATATCACGATATACCGAATATGCATCCATGCGCTGTTGTCCCCCTTTGGTTTTCGTTGCTATGTACTGTTATATTCTATGAGCCGGCCGTCTCCCATATCACCTCAAAACGCACTGTTGTGTGCGCAAAAAAGGCACTGCCGACCTTTTCGGACGCGCAGTGCCTTTTCTCTATCACGTTATTGCTCGCTCACAATGCTTATCATCAGCTGTTTTTTCTCATGGCAGCCTCTACCACATGGCCGACCAGAACGGAAGTGGTAACAGATCCAACACCGCCCGGAACTGGTGTGATAGCGTCTACGATCGGCTCAGCCTTTGCGTATGCAACGTCTCCGCAGAGTTTTCCTTCTTCGTTTACGTTGATTCCGACATCGATAACGGTCTGGCCTGCACGCAGGTAGGTGTCATCCACAACGCCTGCACGGCCTGCTGCTACGATGACGATGTCTGCCTCTTTGACTACGGACGGCATATCTTTCGTTCTGGTGTGGCAGATGGTTACGGTTGCGTTTTTCTTTAACAGCATCATAGCTGCCGGTTTTCCAACGACAAGGCTGCGGCCCACAACAACTGCTTTTTTGCCGGTGCAGTCAATGCCGTAGTGATCCAGGATCTCCATGCATGCCTGCGGAGTACATGGTGGGAAGCCCTGTTTTGTTCCGGCGAATACGCCTACCATGGAACCGTCTGTGATACCGTCAACATCTTTTTCCGGAGACAGTGCTTTGATGACAGCTGCCTCGTCCAGATGTTTCGGAAGCGGACGGAAGATCAGAACGCCGTGGATGGAACCGTCTTTGTTTACTTTGTCGATCGTTGCCATCAGCTCTTCCTGGGTAACGTCCGCCGGCAGAAGGAATTTCTCGTATGCAACGCCTAAGGTCTCGCAGCGTTTTGTTGCTCCTCTTTCGTAGGAAAGGTCATCCTCTCTCTCTCCGACACGGATGATTCCGAGGGTCGGTTTTACTCCTTTTGCTTCCAGCTCTGCTACGTTTGCTTTGATTTTCTCATTTAATGCTGCTGTTACTTCTTTTCCTAATAACTGTTTTGCCATTTTCTTATCCTCCGCTTTTTTCGTGGCATTTCCTGCCGTTTTTCAGGCTTTCAGTCTTCCCAGTACGCTCTGGAAGATTTCTTCTGCTTTTACAGTATAAACCGCAAGCATCTCATCGCATTTCGTGTTCAGCTCTTCTGCGTATTCCCGGTTTTTCATAGATTTCGTGTTGATGTATACGTTCAGGGAAGCACCCTCTAAAGCTGCTTTGCAGAATGCTGCGCCAACGCCCGCATCACTGATGGCAAGTGCGGAACCTTTTGCTGCAAATTCCACGATCAGATCGATTGCTTCACAGCATTTTTCCATGATCTCCATCGGTACAGAGCAGGCATCTTTGAGCACGATCTCCATGACTCTTGCTTTCTCTGCCTTTTCTTCCTCTGTCCCGCGCGGCATGCCGTATGCTTTGGAGAGCGGCTCGAACACTTCTGCATCGCGCTCAATCAGGTGAAGCAGTTCGCCCTGAAGCGTCGTTGCTTTAGCCATCAGCTCTTTCATCTCTTCCTCAACATCCGCATATTTCTTTTTGCCGACAGTCAGTGCACCGACCATATTGCCGAGTGCCGTACCGACTGCGCCGACCAGCGCAGAAGCTCCGCCGCCGCCCGGAACCGGTGCTTTGGAACCAAGAACTTCCACAAATTCATTGCAAGGTACTGTTGAAAATCCCATTTTATTTTCCTCCGCTTTTTTATGATAAAACTATTTTGCAGCAAGTGCCTTCAGCATATCGATTGTGACATCGCCGACGACCGCCATATCTTCTCCCTGCGTGAATGCAGCCGGGAAATTATCCGAAAAGAGAATCTGTGCGGACGGCGGAAATTCATCGTCACCAGCCCATAAAATCAGGCGCACAAAAAGGCCCTTCATAAACTCCAGTTCATATCCGACATCCCCGGAAGAAATCGCCTGTGCGCCAACGCGCTCCATGATCTCCCGGAATTTGTCGAGCTTTCCGCCAAAACCGAAAGCCAGACGGAACAGGCATCTTCCCTGGAACTGCTTGAAGTAAACTTCTCCCCACGGAATCTCCCGGTAGGTCAGGAATTTTCCAGTGGATGGGGCAGCGCCGCCCTCGGTCAGATAGCGCAGAACCAGAATTTTCGCATTTGCTTTCTCCTCGAGCGGATACCAGCCGATCACCGGACCGTCCGTGCCTTCGTCTCCCATATGATGGATGCTGTAATCCGGCCAGGAAACCTGGTAGGAAACGCCCATCAGGGTAACGATAAACTGCTGTTTTTCGGCATCGTACGGAACATTGCACCGGCTGGAAATCTCCTCCGGATCTGCATTCTGGTATACTTCCAGATAATGCTCATACGGAATGCGCTCTTTGCTGTCTTTTTCGTAATTCAAGTCTACTGCCATGTGAATCTAATTCCTCTCAAAAAAGGTTCTTGCCTCCGTTTACACTTCCACAGACGGGAACATCGCTGTATCCGTGTGCGGCAGGAAGCACGCCGCTACAAATTCATCCATATAGGTCGGTACCGTCGAGAGCTCCAGATACGTCATGTTCCGGGCAACCTCGTACGTTTTCTTCTCTGCCGCCGTCGATAAGAGCATCGAGTAAGCACCGGTCAGGGAAGAGTTGCCGATGTAATGGAATTTCTCCATCGGGATATCCGGGAACATACCGATGGTAACGGCATTTTTCATGTTGATGCCGCTTCCGATACCGCCCGCTACGTAAACCTCCTCGATCATGGAAACATCCATATCCAGATAGTTCAGCATTGTGCGGATCGCTGAGAAAATCGCGCCTTTGGCACGGATAAAGTTGTCGATATCTACCTCTGTGATCTCAACATCGCGCACACTTCCGGCTTCCTCCTCGAATGCAATGACATAGCTTCCCATACCGTACTTGTCGTGGCGGATTCGTCTGCCCTCACGGACAAATTTGCCCTTCGGGTTAACCATTTTCGCACGGAACAGAGCCGCAATCACATCGATGATACCGGAACCGCAAAGGCCGATCGGCTTTGTGCCCTCATCTCCGATGACATGGTACGATGGTTCCATCGTCTCCGGATCAATCGTACACTTCTCGATCGCACCATCCGTCGCACGCATACCGCAGCTGATATCAC
>CAVLAW010000196.1:0-4906 GCA_963661155.1 Tidjanibacter massiliensis
GCTCAGATGAGAACGAACCGGAAACTACCATGATGAACGGCAGCAAACATACGAGAGCCATCAGTGCAACGAATACGTAGCAGATTACATAAAATACTTTTGTAGAAGTACTTTTCTTGATTTTCTGTGATTTTGCAACAGCTTGCATAACTAATTCCTCCTTTTCTCTGTCTTAGAACAGTGCAAGATCTTCTTCTACATGTTTTACGACTGCGTTTACGATCATGATGGTTGCAAAGCAGATTACGGACTGATAGAAGGATGCTGCTGCTGTCATTCCAAGGTTGGAGTTCTGAAGCAGGGAACGGAATACGTAAGTATCAATAACGTCTGTCTTGTTGAAGAGCTGTCCGTTGTTTCCAACGATCTGATAGAACATCTCGAAGTCACCGCGGAGGATACGTCCAACCTGCAGAAGAAGCATGGTGATGATGGTCGGAAGGATGCTCGGAAGGGTAATGAAACGGATTCTCTCAAAAATGTTTGCTCCGTCGATGGAAGCTGCTTCGTGGATCTCGGCATCTACACCGGTGATTGCTGCGATATAGATAACAGAGTTGTATCCACACCATTTCCATGAGTTGAACAGACAGATGATCCATGGCCAGATGCCGGCTTTGGATGCGTCATACATGTTGATTCTCTCACCGCCGAAGTAGGTTACGATACTGTTCAGGATACCGGTTTCGTAGTTGAAGATGTTGTAAACGAATACTCCAACGATAACCCAGGAAATAAAGTACGGTAAGAAGATGATGGACTGTGTTACTTTTTTGAAGATTTTTTTGTTGATCTCAGAAATAAAAATTGCGATCAGTACGGCAAGAAGCTGTGAAGTAACCAGGTTTAACAGGTTATACACAACAGTGTTTTTCGTGATCAGCCATCCGGTTCCGGATGAGAACAGGTACTCGAAGTTTGCGAATCCATTCCACTCACTTCCGAATACGCCAAGGTCATAACGATAGTTCTTAAACGCCAGTACCAGTCCGGACATCGGAAGGTACTGCATGATCAATACCAGCAAAAATGCAGGCAGTGCCATAACAAAAAGGGCTCTGTTTTTCTTTACTTCTGTTACAAAACTTTTAACATGCTTTCCCATTTGTTAACTTCCTTTCTTTTTCATAGTTCCTGCACTTCATGTAGCTGCCGGCCTGTACATAAGTGCTCCCAAGACCCTCCACGCATCTCTTTGTCTTGGGCTTGTTCTTAACTGATGACCTTATTATACCGGACATTTTGGCTATTTTGTACCCAACAAAACTTTGATTTCTAGTAATATTTTATGTTTTCCGTGATCTCGTACAGGAAAAATCTTATTTTTCTCCCTGTTTCTTGTCGATTTGCATAGTTTTCTCCTGGTTTTCTTTATGCGCTTTCGCAGTTTTTGTGTAAAAGAAAAAGAGAGACTCTTCATCTCTCCCTTTCTGTCAGATCGTCTTTTCCGCCTCTTCCATCGTCATCTCCGGAATTTTGATCTCAACGTGTGTTCCTTTTTCACTTTCTTTGTACGTGACACCGTACTTTTCACCGAAGCAGAGCTTCAGGCGGAAATTGATGTTCCGCACACCGTAGCCATGCTGCGCCTTCCGGATATCCTGCTCGGTTTCTTTCTGCATCTGCTCCACGTTGACGCCGGGCCCGTCATCCTGCACGGAGAAAATGATGTCATCTCCGTCTCTTCTTGCCCGGATTTCAATCGCGCAGCTCTCAAACGACGGATCCTCCGCAATGCCGTGGACAATGGCATTTTCCACAAACGGCTGGAGAATAATATTGAGACATGCCAGCTCTTTCAGCTCCTCCGGCACATCGACGGTAAGCGAAATTGCATTGTCAAAGTGGTAATTTTCGATGTTGACGTAGACCTGCACATGTTCGATCTCCTCGCCGATGTTGATCAGGCTCTTGCCGTGATTCAGGCTCAAACGGTAAAACCGCGCCAGATTCCACGTCAGTGTTCCGATCTCTTCCGCACCGTAATCCATCGAGATCCAGTTGATCAGGTCCAGCGTATTATAGAGAAAATGCGGGTTGATCTGTGCCTGCAGCGCCCGTACTTCTGCCATTTTTACTTCTTTACCAAGCTTATAGTGTTCCTGCATCAGCCGCTGGACTTCCTGTACCATGCCGTTGAAGTTGCGGTAGATCTCTTCGATCTCATCGCCTTCTGTCTCACTCGGCAGATTGGCGTTCAGATTTCCGCTTTCCAGGCCTGCCATCTCACCTTTTAACTTTTTCAGTCTTCCGACGTAGTAGCTGGACAGAAAATAAGACATCAGCACAATGACGACGATCATGCCGCCGATCATCAGAATCGCGGCAACCCACAGGGTGCGGTACTGATCGTCGTATTCACTCTTTGGAATCATCGAAATCATCTGCCAGGGCGCATCATGAATGTTCCGGCGCGTCACGTAGTATTCCTGCTGCCCCTCTTTTCTTCTCTCCATGGAAAATTCTGTGCCATAATTTAAAATAGCATCACTCTTCTGCATTTTCCCCATAATCGTACTGTCGGAGCTTGCAATCAGCCTGCCATTTTCACTCATCAGATAGACAATACCTTTCGAGGTAATATTGGCATTTTTCATAATATCCTGGAAATATTTTACCGAGATGCTGATGCTGCAGATGCCGATTTCCTTGTCTTTCGCATCTTTCGAAGCAATCCGGTGGTACAGCGTCACCATCTGCGAAGTATTCTGCTGGTCCACACCATCCCTCTCATGGCTGAGTGCAACGTAGTCATTTCCTTCGCTCAGTTCCTGACGCAGATTCGTGTAATCATTCCGTTCTTTCAGGCGGGAAATGCCGTAAAAATAATAATGATTTCCTGCATACATGATCTCATCCGGTACGTAGAGGCAGAAACGGTAGATGGAGTTGGAAAGTTCATAGGAATTGAACTCTTTATTCAGCTCATAGTATTCCAGCCACTGTTCCATATAGGGCCGGTCACCGCCGAAATCCTCTGCCGACAGCGTAGACAGCGTATCCTGAATCACACCGCTGTTCTCCACCATATCCGCCAGATACGTCATATTCTGCAGATAGCTTTCGGTAAAGGAAATCGCCTGGTTCACCGACTGTTCCATGGAATAATCCGTTTTTTCCCGGTAATTATGCACAACCTGGGGATACGCCAGGACGCAGAGGAGAATCTGCACCAGAATCAGCGGAACGGAAAAATACAGCATCATCCTCTTGTGCATCGATAATTTCTGTAATGGATTTCTCATCGCAGCTGCAGACTCTCCTTATACTCCGTCGGGGTGACGCCCGTCCTCTTTTTAAAGATCTTCGCAAAATAGTTGGCATCCTCGTAGCCGACCTGTTCCGATACCTGATAGAATTTCAGCTGCGGATCCTTCATCTTCTGCTTCGCATGCTCCACGCGGACTTCCAGCAGATACTGGCCAATCGTAAGACCCGTCTGCTTTTTGAATACAGCCGAAAGGTAAGTCGGTGTCAGATAGACAAAATCGGCGAGTTTTGCAATCGAGAGATCCTGCTCCGCGTAGTGTTCCTGGATGTATTCTGTCACACGGCTGACGGTAAAATTGTTTTCTATCTTATTTTTGTCTTTTTTCTCGCTCTGTTTCTCAAAGAGCTGCTCAATCCGGCGGATCATCTCATCACGCATTTCTTCAAACGTCTCCGCCTGCATAAAAAAGTCGGTTCCGCTCTGCTCCCACGGTTTTTCAAGGCTTCCCGGATAGAAATAGTCAGCAGCTTTTTCCAGCATATCACGCATGACACAGTACTGATAGCGGATATCGCAGTTCATGCGGATGTGATGGCTGACCAGTTTTTCATACATTTCCTTCTGGAAACGGCAGGCGCCTTTTTCATCTTTGCCCATGACGAGCTTATAGAACTCATCCATCCGCTTTTTGCCGTCTTCGTCAAGCGGCGTCTCTGCTGGAATCTCCTCGTAACAGACACTCTTTCCCCAGCCGAGCCAGGCAAGGGCTTTTCCCGCTTCTTTCGCCTCGCGGTAGGAACACAGGATGTCTTCCTGGCAGGAGCCTCTTCTTCCATTCGATAAAAAACACCCCCCCAGACCGTCCTGCGTACATTTTTTGACAGCGTCGATCAGAAGCGGTTCCACCTCTTTCCAGCGTTTTTCTTCCTCGCTTCCGATCAGCAGAATCAGGCAGAATGGATCGAGAAGCGTCACGGTCACAAACATCTGGTGCGGTGCAAAGGCTTCTCTCACCTGTCTCTCAAATTTCGGAAAGAAATCTGCACCGCAGCCTTCGCTGTCAAAGTGCAGCATGGCAATCCGGAAGTATTTTCCTTCTGCCTGTTCGAGTGAGACATCGGTATCTACCTCGAACAGATAATTCCGCAGTTTTGCGCGCTCACTCTTCTGGCGGTCGCTGACACGTCTCACCGCTTCTTTGATATTATCAGAAAGGATTTTGACATTCACCGGCTTTTCTACGTATCCGACAGCATGCAGATCGATGGCCGCTTTCAGATACTCTTTATCTGCGTAACCGGTGGAAAAAATGATTTCAAGATCCGGATATTTTTCTTTTAATTTCCGGCAGAGCTCGACGCCGCTCATGCCCGGCATACGGATATCGGAAAGTACGATGTCCGGGCGGAAAATTTCTGCTTTTGCGAGCGCTTCTTCTCCGTTCGCCGCAGATTCCACTTCTGAAACCCCGAGGCGCTGCCACGGGACGTGTTTTAAAAGACCGTTTCGAATGACTTTTTCATCTTCTACCACAATCAGTTTCATATTGTGATACCCCTTTACTTTTGCTTATAACATAACTGAATGTTGTTTCAACTCACAGTCGGTATTTTCACGGAGTCTGACATGTCGAAAATAGTTCGACTGTGACTTGCCTCATGTCAGTGGAGGATACCGATTTCTCTCCGCCCGCCA
>CAVLAW010000197.1:0-4901 GCA_963661155.1 Tidjanibacter massiliensis
CGCCTGCTCCCCGCACACTCTCGATGAATCCGGCTTTTCGAAGCGGACGCACCAGTTGTTCCAGATAGCTCTCCGAGATATTCTGGCGTTCTGAAATGCTGGCAATGGACACTGCACCCTCTTCTTCGTGGCTCGCCAGATCGATCATGGCACGCAGACCATATCTTCCCTTGGTCGATAATTTCATTCCTGGTTCTCCTTTTTGGGTCTTCCCCGTTCCTGTTCGGTCACTGCCGATTCTAAAATCCGACAGTTTTTATCGGATTTAATTCCCACTCAGAATAGCACCGATCACGGGGTTCTGTCAAGGAGTTTTTTCGCATATTTTAGACTACCCGTTCTGCCCTTTGAAAGGAGTCCTTCTCATGCCGAACATCACAAAGAAAAACACGCTTCTGCTTGGCACCCTGATCCTGACTGCGTCCGGAATCCTCTGCAGAGTCCTGGGGTTTCTCTATAGAATATTCCTGTCGCGTCTGATCGGTGCGGAGGCCTTCGGCATCTATCAGCTCGCCACGCCGCTCTATGCGCTGATGCTTTCCCTCGGTGTGGGCGGCATGCAGACGGTGCTCTCGCGTTTTGTCGCATCGTACCTCGCAAAAGAGGATTCGCGGCGCGCCAAAATTTATCTCGCGGCCGGATGCGGGATTGTGCTGCTGCTCTCGTTTTCTGCTTCTGTCTTTCTTTTTTTCGGTGCGGATTTTATCGGAACAAGGCTTCTCTTTGAACCGCGGACGATTCTGCTCCTTCAGATTCTCTCACTCGGTGTCCTGCCTTCCAGCGTTCACAACTGCCTCTCGGCGTGGTATCTCGGACAGAATCAGACGGCACTGCCCTCACTCTGCCAGCTTTTTGAGCAGTTTGTGCGCATGGGTGCATCCTATCTTGCCTGGCTTTTCTGCTGTTCTCAAAATCTTCCCCTAGCTGCCGTTGCCGCATTCGGAACCGCCGCCGGGGAGCTGTTTTCGTGCCTGTTCCTGATCATCTGCCTGCTCTCTGCCCACCTCGCCTCTTCCAGGAAGCACCGTCCGATCTCTGTTTTCTTTGAAGAAAAAGCACTCTGGTACGATGCGTTTCGGGAGCTTACTGCCCTGAACCTTCCGCTCACACTGAACCGGATTCTGCTCAATGTACTTCACAGCATCGAGAGTGCTCTGCTCCCCGGCCATCTCATCGCCTCCGGCCTCTCCCGGAAAGCGGCTCTCTCACAGTACGGCGTTCTCACCGGCATGGCGCTGCCCATGATCTTTTTCCCTTCCGCCGTCACACACGCCGTTTCTGTGATGCTTCTGCCCGATGTCGCCCGGCAGCAGGCAAGCGGCAGCCCCGAACAGATTTCCGATACGATCCGGCGCACGATTCAGTTCTGTCTGCTGCTCGGCACCTTTGCTGTGTTTACCTTTTTCTTTTTCGGTCCATGGCTTGGGCGCTTTCTTTTTCAAAATGAGGAAGTCGGCATTTTTCTGCGGATTCTCTCGTTTTTAAGTCCGTTCCTTTATCTGGAGACGACGCTTGGAAGCATCTTGAACGGGCTTGGCAAAACTTCCCTCGTCTTTTTCCAGAATCTCGCCGGTGATGTGGTCCGCATTCTCGCCATTCTGGTTCTCGTTCCGGTTCTTGGCATCCGCGGATATCTCTACGGAATTCTGACAAGTGAACTCACGATTATGGTGATGGCTCTCTGCTTTCTGCGCCAGGAAGCTGGAAACGGGTTTGCTGTCCATTGATACCTTTTTGCTATCTTTTTTTCGGCAGACAGATTTTCTGCCGAAAAAATATCGACAATTCCCGCATTATGTATTATAATTTATAGATAGTTTGCGACGGGGCATACAAAAGAACTCCTCTGTCCGCAGACAAAAAGAAGTGCATCTAAGATAAAGGAGAACTAACATGAGCCTTGAATTTGTAAGAAAACTTCCCACCCCAACGGAGATTCGGGAGCAGTACCCATTAAGCGCCCGCGCAACCGAAATTAAAAAACAACGCGACGCAGAAATCGCAAAAGTTTTTACCGGGGATTCCGATAAATTTCTTGTTATCGTAGGACCTTGTTCTGCAGATAACGAAGATGCCGTTCTGGAATACAATCACCGTCTGGCAAAAGTCGCTGACAAAGTATCCGACAAGCTGATCATCATTCCGCGTGTGTACACCAACAAACCTCGTACCACCGGCGAAGGCTACAAAGGTATCGTTCATCAGCCGGACCCGGAAGGAAAGCCGGATCTGCTGCACGGACTGATTGCCATGCGTAAAATGCATATGCGCGTTGTCGAGGAGACCGATCTGACTTCCGCTGACGAGATGCTGTATCCATCCAACTGGAGCTATCTGTCCGATATTCTCTCCTACGTTGCTGTCGGCGCACGTTCCGTTGAAAACCAGGAGCACCGCCTGACTGTTTCCGGTATCGACATTCCGGCCGGCATGAAAAACCCGACCAGCGGTGACCTTTCTGTTATGATCAACTCCGTCATCGCCGCACAGGGCTCCCACTCCTTTATTTACCGTACCTGGGAAGTAAAGACAAGCGGAAACCCACTGGCACACACCATCCTCCGCGGTGCGACCAACAAGCACGGAAATTCCGTACCGAACTACCACTACGAGGATATTCAGCTTCTGCTGGAGAAATACAACGAGACTCATCTCGTAAACCCGGCTACCATCATTGATGCCAACCATTCCAACTCCGGAAAGAAATACGAACAGCAGATCCGTATCGTCAAAGACGTTCTGCATACCAGACGATGCAATAAAGACATCGAAGGTCTCGTAAAAGGTGTGATGATCGAGAGCTATCTTGAGCCAGGCAACCAGAAGATCGGATGTGGAACCCATGTCTACGGAAAATCCATTACCGACCCGTGCCTTGGATGGGATCAGACCGAGCGCCTGATTTATGATATCGCAGAGGAGTGCTAACTTTTCTTCTCCGTCAATAAAAATCATACATAAAAACCTCCGCCGCAGATTTTTATCGGTCTGCAGCGGAGGTTTTCTATGTTTCCGGTTCTATTTTTCTGATACCATTTTTAAATCAATACAGTCGCAATGCTGTTGCCCCAGAAGGTCAGGCGGGTTGTTGTTCCGTTCATGCGGAGATTGACAAGCTTCGTCTCTTCGGATGTATTCATAACAACGAGCACAACCGTTCCGTCCGGGTTCTTTGCCGCGGTGATCTCAAGATCCGATGAATACGTCGAGCTTGCGATGCGGACAGCGCCCGGCTTGATGTATTTTGAGAAATGAGCGATCGCATGGAACATCGGTTTTACTTCAATTGTGTCGGTCGTTCCGTCGCAGATGATCGATGCGCCGCAGAAGTTGTCGACATGGTTTGGTCCGCCGATCTCGTCGAGCACAAGATTCCAGTCGATCCAGTAGTTCATACCGTGGTTCAGATCGCCGATGATGTCGTGTGCATACTGTTTTGCGTGGCGCAGGGAGTTTCCGGCAGCCGCACCGTAGCGCGCCAGCTCCACGCAGCCCTCGCTGTGCATCAGCATCAGATCCGGGTAATCTTCTCTTACCATCGAAAGGGTGTCAAAGTGATCACCCGAATACCAGTGGTAGGCAACACCGGCAACCATGTCTTTCGTCGTGTCGTCCACGATATCGCGGGTTCTCTCATACGTTCTCTCTTTGTTGTGATCCCAGATGTAAAGTTTTACGTGATCCAGTCCTTTCTCTTTTAAGGTCGGATACAGATAGTCGCGCAGGAATTCTTTTTCCTCTTCTGCCGTATATTCACAGGAATCCCAGGTCTGAACAGCCAGCGGCTCATTCTGAACGGTCATCCAGGAAATCGGCATGCCGAGTTTTTCATACTCGGTGATGTATTTTGCAATATAATTTGCATAATCCTGATAGCTCTCTTTTTTCAGGTGACCGCCGCCGTTTCTTACGCCGGTTTCTTTCATGAAGGCTGGCGGGGACCACGGGGAAAGCAGCAGGGATACCGATTTTCCAAGGGTTTCGGAAACGGCTTTTACGAGCGGCTGGACATATTTTGCATCGCGTTCCAGATTGAAATCTTTGAACTCCGGGTCGTTGGCATTTTCTACTGCACAGTAGTTGCCGATTGAGAAATCACAGCTGTCCATATGGACACGGCCGATGGTGTAGCCGATGCCATCTTTTCCGTAATAGGCATCTACTATTTTTTTCTGATTTTCCTTGCTCATGCGGGACAGAGCGTAACCGGCAGACTCGGTCAGTGCGGCGCCGAAGCCTTCAATTTTCTGATACGTCTTGTCCGGATACAGATTGATGACCTGCATCTCCTGGTTTTTCGCATCCGGGATCAGGGCGGTTTCGTAGTCTCTTGTTTTGATGCCGTCTTCCCCAAAGATCGTTGCGTGTAATGTTACTTTTGCCATAGTTTTCCTTCTCCTTTTCTCTGCTTTTCGCAGATAATTTTATCGCTCCGGATCCTTTTCCAGGCAGTCCGGGTAATAGCTGAGTCTTGCGGTTCCGTATTCCGCGCAGAGCATACCTGCTCGCGGTGCTGTTTTTCCTTCTGCATCGCCGGACAGAATCTGCTCGGCAGTTTTGATGCAGTCATCGAGAATTGTCTCCGGCTGGCTGAAATAGCCCTGCATGCCGCCGAAACCGATGTGACCGCTGTAGGATCTCTCGTAGCGGTTTTCGTATGTTTTCAGGTGATACAGACCTTCGAGTGTCTTTCTCACGCTGCAGCCGAGGACGAGAAGGTTCTGGTTGCAGGCATCGCCGGAAAACAGGATTTTTGTCGCCTCATCCAGGAAACAGATGCCGCCCGGTGTGTGGCCGGCGACCTCGATGCACTCGACGCGGCGGTTTCCAAGATCGAAAACATCTCCCTCGTGCAGGGCGTGGAACGTCGGCATTTCAAACGGCTGGATTTTGTTGAGATC
>CAVLAW010000198.1:0-4848 GCA_963661155.1 Tidjanibacter massiliensis
GTTGAACAATGACCGGGAAACGGCGAAAGATGTACTGAATGATGTATGGGAGGTGCTGGTGGTAAAATATGAAACCGTCGCCGGGCTTGAAGGGGAGGAGATGACGAAATGGCTGTTTTGTGTGGCAAAAAACAAGATCAAAAACCAGCGCAGAAAACATTATTATCAGAATGAAATTTCCTACGCACAGTATCAGAAAGAGAAACGCAATGAGGGAGAAGCCCCCGCAACATCGGAGATTGAGGAGCGGATGGTGATGCAGAACTGTATTAAGAACCTGAATCCGATGGATCAGCGTATTTTCTGGGGAAGAGCGTACGGGTTCAGCTACAAGGAACTCAGCGGCTTCTGTGAAAAGAGCGAGCAGGCGCTGCAGTGTCAGTACAGCCGCGCGATCAAAAAACTGCAGAACATGATCCGCAGAGAAGCAGGCCTGACAAGGGCATAGCAGAGCGGAAAAACGAAAGTACGGTATGAGGCGGGGCATCCATTCTTGAAATCTTTTTTATCATAAAAATATCTAAAAATGTCTATGCAGGAGACAAGTCCTGTGTCTTAACAAAAGTGTTACCGTTTACATACCAAAAATCCGTTTTATTCGTTGTCGTGGCACGAAAATTGTGCTAGAATATTTTTAGAAAATTCACACGATGTGCGAGAAGGCAGAAAGGATGAAAAACAACAGGAAGGATGAGTACGTAGCCTATGTAGGCACTTATACCCATGGAAACAGCATTGGCATTCATTTATATGATGTAAATGTAGAAGAAGGCACTCTGACAGAGCGAAAAGTCATACCGGTCAACAACTCTTCCCACATTGCCCGTTCCTTAAACGGCAAATACCTGTATTCGATTGCAGATGAAGGCGTAGCAGTGTTTGCAGTGGAGGACGACGGAGATCTGACCCCGATCAACAAAGTAGACATCGACGGCATGCGCGGATGCTATCTGTCGGTGGACAAAACCGGAAGATATCTGTTCGTGGCAGGCTATCATGATGGAAAAGTAACAGTTGTACATACCCACAAGGACGGACGCCTCGGAAGTCTGATGGACGGCGTGTTCCACAAAGGCCTTGGAAGCGTGGCAGAGCGCAACTTCCGCCCGCATGTAAGCTGTGTCGTTCCGACTCCGGAAAACAAATATCTGTGTGCGGTCGACAACGGCATTGATCAGATCAAAATGTATAAACTGAACACAAACAGAGACCGCCTGGAGCTGGTGGATATCCTGCGATGTGAACGCGAATCCGGACCGAGAGAAATTGTTTTCAGCGAATCCGGAAAATACGCGTATGTCATTTATGAGCTGATGAACAAAGTCGACGTGTTCAGCTACCGAGATACAGGAAACGGACCGGAGTTTGAACGGCTGCAGTCGATCAGCACAACATCCGCCAATGTAGATCAGGCACACGATGCCGCTTCCGGCCTGTGCCTTTCCCCGGATCACCACTACCTGTTTACTTCTACAGCAGGAGACAATACCGTAGCAATGTTCCATATCGACCCGGAGACTGGATGCCTGGAGAAGAAGTTCGCACTTCCGACCAGCGGCGAGTATCCAAAAGACATTGCAATGTTCCCGGATGGAAAACACATTGCCGTAGCAAACCATGAGTCCAACACAATCACAACGTTCACGATTGATTACGAGAAAAATGTACTGGTTCAGAAAGGACGCCCGATGAAGGTGGAAACACCGAACTGTATTTTGATTACGAAAAAGGGATTTTTCTAAAAAAGAAGATAACGTAAAAATGCCTGCAGGAAGAACTGTAACCTGCAGGCATTTTCTGTCCAGGACCCGGTGGTTATTTCTCTTCCGGAACCCAGACTTTTTTTACATTGTCCATTTTAGCACTCATGCCGACAAGCAGTGCATCTGCCAGTACAAGTGCAGTCATGCATTCCACAACGACAACGGCGCGGGCGACGACGATCGGATCGTGGCGTCCCTTGATCTCAATTTCAATATTTTCGCCGTTTTTGTTGACGGTCTGCTGCGGTGCAGCGACGGACGGGGTCGGTTTGAAACCGGCGCGGACGACAATATCGCTGCCGTCGCTGATGCCGCCTAAAATACCTCCGGCGTGGTTCGTCAGTTTGATGATCGAGCCGTCCGGTTCTACATGGAACGCATCATTGTTTGTCAGGCCGGTTGCAGTGCAGACGGAAAAACCGTCGCCGATTTCCACGCCTTTGACCGCGCCGATCGAGACGAGCGCCTTGGCGAGATTGGCGTCGAGTTTTTCAAAAACCGGATCGCCGACACCGGCCGGCATATGGTGAACGACACACTCGACCACACCGCCGACAGAATTTTTCTCCGCCATGGCTTTGTTTAAAAGTTCAGCAGCCTTTTCAGCAGCCGCGGCATCCGGCATATTGAAATCATTGTTTGCAATTTCGGCTTCATCAAAGGACTGGATTTCTACATCCCCGATGGAGCGGGTGTAGGCGGAAACGGTGATGCCAAGCTCGGAGAGCATCTTTGCGGCAATTGCGCCAGCCGCTACACGCGCAATCGTCTCGCGGCCCGAAGAACGTCCGCCGCCGCGGTAATCGCGGAAACCGTACTTCGCGTCAAAGGTATAATCGGCGTGGCCCGGGCGGTAATAGGAGGCGATTTCACTGTAATCCTTCGAATGCTGATCCTCATTCCATACCACCAGGGAGATCGGTGTGCCGGTCGTTTTTCCTTCAAACGTTCCGGATAAAATCTGAACGGTATCCGACTCCTTCCGCTTTGTGGCAAAGCGGTTCTGACCCGGTTTTCTGCGGTCGAGGTAAACCTGAATATCCTCCTCGGAAAGGGAAAGGCCGGCCGGAACTCCGTCCACGACGACGCCCACGCCTTTTCCATGAGATTCACCCCAGGTCGTCAGCCTGAAGATGGTACCAAATGATGATCCTGCCATATATTAAGTCCTCCTGAATTTTTTGTGTATTTATGAAATAACTGGAAAAGATTTGATACAGTTCACTGGTGCCCAGTAAACTGTATCATTCGCAGCCCTCATTTAAAGTTTTGCTTCGCAAAAGGAGGGCTGCTCACACCTGAATCACTTTCTTACGCAGCGAAACAGTAAATGTTTCACTGCTGAGTGAAAATTAACAAGTATTTCCAGTAAATTATAGCGGAAAGTAAAACATTCGTAAAGGTCTTTTTCCAGAGCAAAATTTGGCGTTATATAATTTGACAAACGAAATAGCAGCACGTATAATGAAAATGTATTTTCGGGCAGTCTGAACAGACGAAATAAAACAAACGAAAAGGAAGAGTGTGCATGAATTTTTTAGACAAAATGGAGCGAAAATATGGAAGGTACGTATTAAGCCACCTGACGATGTACATCATAGTAACGTACATTGCAGGATATATCATCTCGCTTGCGGCCCCCATTATGAGACAGTATCTGACGCTGGAACCGTACTACATTCTGCACGGACAGATCTGGCGTCTGGTGAGCTGGATTCTGATTCCGCCGAGCAGCCTTGATATCTTTACGATCATCATGCTGTTTTTCTATTACTCAATTGGAACAAGCCTGGAACGGGCCTGGGGAGATTTCAAGTACAACGTTTACATCTTCTCCGGCATTCTGATGACGATCATCGGTTCTTTCCTGCTGTATGGAATTTTATACGCAGTGAACGGATACCCGTCATTGATGGGAACGGCGTTCAGCACCTACTACATCAGCCTTTCGATTTTCCTTGGCTTTGCGATCAGCTTTCCGGATATGCAGGTACTTCTGTACTTCATTATCCCGATTAAGATCAAGTGGCTGGCGTATCTTGACGTAGCGCTTCTCGCCTACAGCATGATTACCAGTCTGATGAGCGGAAACTGGGCAGGATGTGTTGTGATTCTTTGTTCCCTGGCGAACGTTCTTGTGTTCTTCCTGATGACAAGAAAGGGAAAACGCAGCTCTTTCCAGCAGAACAGACGACGGAAAGAATTCAAAAAGGCCGTCTCGAGAGGAGAGGCCGAATACCGCAATCCGAACGGGATCACAAAACACAAATGTGCGATCTGCGGCCGGACCGAGAAAGATGATCCGAATCTGGAATTCCGTTTCTGTTCCCGATGCAACGGAAACTACGAATACTGCCAGGATCACCTGTTTACGCATGAACATGTAAAATAATGATACAGTTCACAGGTACCCTGCGAACTGTATCATTCGCAGCCCTCATTTAAAGTTTTGCTTCGCAAAAGGAGGGCTGCTCACACCTGAATCACGTTCTTACGCAGCGAAACAGCAAGTGTTTCACTGCTGAGTGAACTGTAGAAAATAATGTAACAAAAAAAGGAGAGACATATGAGAAGAACAAAAATTGTATGCACCATGGGACCAAATACAAACTCTCGTGATTTAATGAAAAAACTGATTGAGAGCGGAATGGATGTTGCCCGTTTCAACTTTTCCCACGGAGATCATGACGAGCAGAAAATGCGTATGGATATGCTGAAGGAACTCCGGAAAGAACTGAAAATCCCGGTAGCGATCCTTCTGGATACAAAAGGACCGGAAATCCGTACCGGTGTATTAAAAGACGGAAAGAAAGTAAATCTGGTAACCGGACAGACCTTTACCCTGACAATTGAGCAGGAAGTTGGTGATGAGAACCATTGTTCCATCAGCTACACCGGCCTTACGGATGATGTCAAAGCAGGCGACACCATCCTGATTGATGATGGTCTGATCGGCCTGCATGTAGAAAAAGTAGAAGCACCGGAAATCGTCTGTACCGTAGTAAACGGCGGCGAGCTCGGAGAGAAAAAAGGTGTGAACGTTCCGAACGTATCCATCAACCTTCCGAACCTGACCGAGAAAGAC
>CAVLAW010000199.1:0-4827 GCA_963661155.1 Tidjanibacter massiliensis
CCAATGCGCTGATCGTGGATGTCACAGGCATTGTAAAAGCGGATATCGGCATCAAAGACGGAAAAATCGCCGGCATCGGAAAAGCTGGAAACCCGGATGTCATGGACGGCGTAACACCGGGCATGACCGTGGGCGCATCGACCGAGGCGCTGGCAGGCGAGGGCATGATTGTCACCGCCGGCGGCATCGACACCCACATCCACTTTATCAGCCCGCAGCAGATTGACTGCGCTCTCTACAGCGGCGTAACCACGATGATCGGCGGCGGCACCGGCCCGGCGGACGGCACAAACGCGACGACGTGTACCCCGGGACCGTGGAACCTGCGCATGATGCTGAAAGCCGCAGAGGAATATCCGATGAACCTTGGTTTTCTCGGCAAGGGCAACTGCTCCGACGAAGCTCCTCTGATCGAGCAGGTCAAAGCCGGCGCGATGGGCCTGAAAATCCACGAGGACTGGGGCGCAACACCGGCCGTCATCAATCACTGCCTCAACGTTGCCGATGAGTTTGACGTTCAGGTTGCCATCCACACCGATACCCTGAACGAGGGCGGCTGTGTCGAGGATACGCTTGCTGCGATCGGCGGAAGAACGATCCATACCTACCACACCGAGGGAGCCGGCGGCGGCCATGCACCGGACATCATCCGCGCTGCTGCTGCACCGAACGTTCTGCCTTCCTCCACAAACCCGACGATGCCGTACACCGTCAACACGCTCGACGAGCATCTTGATATGCTGATGGTATGCCACCACCTCGACAAGCACATCCCGGAGGACGTTGCTTTCGCGGATTCCCGCATCCGCCCGGAGACGATCGCCGCAGAGGATGTCCTCCACGACATGGGTATTTTCAGCATGATGAGTTCCGACTCTCAGGCGATGGGCCGTGTCGGCGAGGTCATTACCCGTACCTGGCAGACTGCAAGCAAAATGAAAGACGAACGCGGTGTTCTGCCGGAGGACAAAGGTCATGAGAACGACAACTTCCGTGTCAAACGATACATTGCCAAATATACGATCAACCCGGCCATCACGCACGGTATTTCCGAGTATGTCGGCTCCGTCGAAAAAGGTAAATTTGCCGATCTGGTGCTCTGGAATCCTGCTTTCTTCGGTTCCAAACCGGATATGATCATCAAAGGCGGCATGATCATCGCCTCCAAGATGGGTGATGCCAACGCTTCGATTCCGACGACGCAGCCGGTCTGCTACCAGCCGATGTTCGCCGCACATGGCAAGGCAAAACAGGAAGCATGCCTGACCTTCATCTCCCAGGCTGCCTTCGATGAGGGCGTAAAAGACGCTTACGGACTCGAAAAAACGGTTGTCCCGGTACACGGCTGCCGCAATATCAGCAAGAAAGATATGGTATGGAACGACCGCACGCCGGAACTTACCGTAGATCCTGAGACCTATAAGGTTACCGTTGACGGCGAGGAAATCACTTCCAAACCGGCCGAGAAGCTGCCGCTGACCCAGCTCTACAGTCTGTTCTAAACAGCGCTGTATCCGTTAAAATCATACGAGGAGAAAAATTATTATGCTTGGTGTGTGTCTTTTATTTGTAGGAATTGTACTGATCAACAACGGCATGTGCGCCCTGTACCATGTGGACGGGCGCTCGGCCGCTGTGATGAATATCTTTACCGGCGGCCTTTCCCTTTTCATCAACTTCGTCAATCTGGTGCAGGGAAATTATTACGCGGCCGGAACGGGGCTCTTGTTCTGCTTCACGTATCTTTTCGTGGCATTCAATAAGTTCCTGAATGCAAGCCCGATCCCGTTTGCCTGGTTTTCCACCTTTGTTGCTGTCAACGCTGTGATCTTCGGAACGATTGAGGGCTTCACCGGAAGTGCGGCTCTTGGTATCACACCGGATATCCGCTGGGCGGGCATCTGGTATCTGTGGGCGATTCTCTGGGGCACCTCTTTTGTGGAGGATATCTGCGGAAAGAAGCTCGGAAAATTTGTGCCGTGCCTTCAGGTGTTTGAGGGCGTCGTCACCGCATGGATCCCGGGCGTCATGATGCTGCTTCAGATCTGGTAATTCGGTAAGGAGGATTTTTTCATGGTTTGCGAACAGATTTTGGGGAAACTTTCGGACTTTGACACGTCCGGAAAAACCGTCGAATACGTCGACATCGAATGGCATGAGGCTTTCAAAAAGATTCATAAAAAGACGACCGACCACGGAACGGAGCTTGGCATCCGCATGGACGACTCCATTCTCACCAGAGGACTGTATCAGGACGATGTACTCTATGCAGACGCCAAGACCATCATTGCAGTCAACACGCCTCCGTGCGAGGTCATCCGCGTTTCGCTCACCCCGGGTCACGAAAAACAGGCCGCAAAGGTCTGCTACGAGATCGGCAACCGCCATGCGCCGCTGTTCTGGGGCGAAAACGATACTTTTATCACGATTTACAATGAGCCGATGCTTCTGATGCTTCAGAAACTCCACGGCGTTACGGCTGAAAAAGAGCCGAAAAAGCTCGACTTCGACCAGCGGATTTCCGCATCGATCCACAATCATCACCATTGATGCGGTCATCCGGTATCCTATGATTTTTCAGGAGACTTTTTATGTCCGAACTTAATTTTTATCTTCTTCAGATCAACGATGCCCTGTTTCCGATCGGTGCCTACTCGCATTCGCAGGGACTGGAAACGTATATTCAGCGGGGCATCGTGCACGATGAAGCGACGGCGCGGGAATATATTCACCATAAGATCCGTTGGAACCTTGCTTTTACGGAGCTTCTCGCCACAAGGCTCTCCTATCTGGCCGCCGCGGACGGGGATCTGGAACAGCTTCTTTCTATAGAAGAAATTCTCGAAGCATCGCGGATTCCGATGGAACAGCGGGAGGCCGCCCGGAAAATGGGCTCCCGCTTTGCCAAGACAATCGAAAAGCTGGAACTGCCTGTGACGAAGGATGAAACCGGCATTTTCCGGCGCTATCTTGCCGCCAGAAAAGGGCAGACGATGAATCACTGCTGTATCTACGGTGTTTTCTGCGCCGCCATGGGGATTCCGCTCGATGATGCGCTGTCGCATTATCTCTATGCGCAGACTTCCGCGATCGTGACGAACTGCGTCAAAACGATTCCGCTGAGCCAGAGCGCCGGGCAGCAGCTTCTCGGCGGATGCTATGCAGAATTTGCGGAAATTTTAAAGGATCTGGAAAACCGGAGTGCGGACGATCTCTGTCTGTCCGCCCCCGGCTTTGATATCCGCGGAATCCAGCACGAGACGCTGTATTCCCGTCTCTATATGTCGTAAGCGATTCTTAAAGAGTCGACTCAAAAAGAAAAGAGGTATGTGTTATGTCTTACGTAAAAATTGGAGTCGCCGGTCCGGTCGGTTCCGGAAAGACGGCGCTGATTGAGGCGCTGTCCCGGAAAATGGCAGGGGATTACAGCATCGGCGTTATCACCAACGATATTTATACCAAAGAGGATGCACAGTTTCTTGCGAAGAACAGCGTGCTCCCGGTCGAGCGCATCATCGGCGTGGAGACCGGCGGCTGCCCGCATACGGCGATTCGCGAGGACGCTTCGATGAACCTCGAAGCGGTCGATGAGATGATGGAACGGTTCCCGGATATCGAGCTGCTCTTTATCGAGAGCGGCGGCGACAACCTCTCCGCCACGTTCAGCCCGGAGCTTGTCGATGCCACGATCTTTGTCATCGACGTTGCCGAGGGCGATAAGATTCCGCGGAAAGGCGGTCCTGGCATCACCCGCTCCGATCTTCTCGTCATCAACAAGATTGATCTGGCTCCATACGTCGGCGCAAGCCTCGATGTGATGGAGCGTGATTCGAAAAAGATGCGCGGGGAGCGGCCATTCCTGTTTACCAACATCCGCGGCGATGTGCATGTGGACGATGTCGTTTCCTGGATCAAAGAAAATGTGCTCTTAGAAGGAATGTAACGCTTATGGAAAACAAATTCGGAAAGATTTCCCGCATCACGGTCTGCGCGGCAAAGAAAAACGGAAAGACGATTCTCGAGGATCTTTTCTTTACGGCGCCGTACAAGATTATGGCACCGTTTGAGAAAGAGAACGGCGGCATTCAGATCATGCCTCTGTGCGCCTCTGCGGGCATTATGAATGGAGATTCGCAGGAGTTTTCCTATCATGTCAAAGAAGGGGCGGATCTTGAGATTCTTTCTCAGTCCTTTGAAAAGATCCACAAAATGGATTCGGGTTCTGCTTCACGTACGATTTCCGTTCAGGTCGATCCGAACGCAGTTCTCTTCTATTATCCGCAGCCCGTCATTCCATTTGCACAGTCTTCCTTTTCCAGCACGATGACGATCCGCCTGGCCGATGAGACTTCCCGTCTTTTTCTGCTGGAAATCATCTCCTGCGGCAGAAATGCACACGAAGAACGGTTCCAGTACCGCCGCTTTGCCTCGAAGGTGTTGATTACTCGCGGCGAAAAGCTGATCTACCGCGACAACACCTGCTATCTGCCGGACCAGATGCCGATGGAAGGGATTGGAATGTACGAAGGGTACACGCATATGGCGAACCTTTTCCTCTCCCGGCCAGATGGCGTGGATGCACTTCTCGATGAAATCCGGGAAATTCTCGACGCTGACCCGGAAATCGACGGCGGCGCAACGACGCTCTCCTGCGGTGATCTCGCCGTCCGCATCTTCGGACACCGCGCACAGAGACTGCAGCAGACGGCGGAAAAAATCAAAGCTGTGTATGAAAAGCTTCTATAAAATGGGCTGGAAAATATCTGTTTTTGTATATGTCAAAAATCGCAGGAAAAATATCAAAATAAAGTGTGACAACCTCCTCAG
>CAVLAW010000200.1:0-4813 GCA_963661155.1 Tidjanibacter massiliensis
TCACCACAGCCTGTGCAATGCCAGGCACACTGCTGCCCTCCTGAAAGCTGACCTTCGACATCAGCGCGCCGGTCGGCACAAACAGAATGCGCTTCCACTCTCCGCACTCTATTTTCGGCAAAAGGTACTCTGCCAGTACCGATGCCGCACAGCCGCAGCCGCTTCCGCCCGCACCGGTGTCCTGTTTGGCCGAGTCAAAAATCAGCATGCCGCAATCGCTGTGCTGCTCCGAGATATCGTATCCCTTCTTTTTCAGCAGTTCGAGCAGAATTTCCCGCCCCACGATGCCGAGATCCCCGGTTACAATGCGGTCGTAATCGTCAGGCGTGCGGTTGAAATCGACGAGGTTCTGATAAATCGTGTCACACGCTGCAGGGGCCATGCACGCGCCCATGTTCTGGTTATCTTTTAATCCATAATCGATGATCTTTCCCGTCGTCACCCCGGTGATTTTCACCCGGCTCTTCGTTTTTCCGAGCACACACGCGCCGCTTCCCGTCACAGTCCAGCTTGCCGACGGCGGGCGCTGGTTTCCGTAGGCGAGCGGAAAGCGGAACTCCTTCTCCGCCGTTCCAAAGTGGCTCGACGTCACAGCAAGCACCCGGTCTCCGTATCCGCCGGCCACCGCCATGGCTCCAAGCGAAAGCGCCTCGCCCATCGTCGAGCAGGCACCGAACAGGCCGTAGATCGGGCAGTTTAAGTCCACAAGGCCGAACGACGATGCGATCGACTGCGCCAGAAGATCTCCTGCAAAAATCATGCGGATCTGCTCCGGCTTTGCGTTGGCCTTCTGCAGCGCCAGCTTCGCGGTCGCAAGCTGCAACTCACTCTCCCCCTCCTCCCAGCTCTCCTGCCCGCACATCGGGTCCGACAGTGTGTGCGAAAAGTATTCGCCGAGCGGCCCCTCCTTCTCTTTTTCTCCTACAATCGCCGCACTTCCCTCAATATAGACGGGTTCCACGAACGAGATGCTCTGCTTTCCTGTCATCTGTCTCATCGGCACATTCCTCCGTTTTCTGATTTTGAGTCTTACCATTTCTGACCTTCAGTATTTCCGTTTTTTCCATTCTTACGCATGATTTTCCTGTTTTGGGGAACTCTGTACGCTGTAGCACGAAAATCTTTGTCTCAGAAATTTTTCAGAGGAATCCCTTTCATGAGTGAAATGCTGTATCTTCAGACGGAGCGGAACATCAAAATCACCAATCCGGTCGTGACGCTCGGTGATGTGGCGCAGCTTTCCTGTGCCGATCCGTCTGTTCTCGCCCGCAATCAGGTCCGCCGTGTGGCGCATCTTCCCGGGGACGGCTACGGGCGGTACGTCTGCTCCGCGTCCACGCTCGTCCGTCTCGTCACCGAAGCCGAGGAGCACGTCGATGTCACCCACATCGGCGAACCGAACTTTATTTTGACGTACGAGGACCCGCATCAGAAAAAGACGTGGCTCTCCTGGTGCAAAACGATTCTCGTCGCTGTTCTCACGTTTATCGGAACTGCTTTTTCCATTATGACATTTCACACCGACATCGGCATCCGCGAGCTGTTTTCCGGCATCTACGAGCGCTTTCTGCCGCAGATGACCCCCGGATTTTCGGTGCTGGAAATTTCCTATTCCATCGGCATCGGGCTCGGTGTCGTGCTCTACTTTAACCATTTCGGGAGGCGGAAATTCACGCAGGACCCGACACCGCTCGAGGTGGAAATGCGGCTCTACGAGGATGATATCGACACGACGATCATTGAACAGAATGACCGCGCCGGAAAGGAGGCTTTTCATGCGAATCCTGCCAGAGATCCTGCTCATCCCAGCCGGTCTTAGCCTCGGCTTTTTCGTCGCGAGCGGCCTGGTCGCGCTTGTAATCGGCCTCGGCATCGTGACACGGTACGCCGGGATCACAAAGACAGCAAAGAGTCTGCGGCTCTACGAATGCTGCTGTATGGCGGGCGCGCTGTTCGGCACTTTTGCCTCGATCAGCGACGTCTCACTGGCGCTGCCGCCCTGGGCACTCGGCGTGTTCTGGCTTTTTGCGGGTGTCTATCTCGGAAGCTGGATCATCGCGCTCGGCGAGGTCGTCAACCTGTTCTCGATCCTCTGCCGCCGGATCGGCCTGACGCGCGGGCTGCCGTTTGTGATTCTCTGTATGGCGGCCGGGAAAATTGCGGGCTCGCTCTATTATTTTGCAAGTGGTTTGAAACTATGAGAAACACGCTTCGCGAGTTTCTCAAGTTATCGCGGCAGTCGCCAAGGTCTCGTGCAAGCACGGACTTTGGCTCGTTGCTCGCGTAAATTGGAGGTAAGATGTGATGCAGAGTTTGAAAAGTGAACGGGCGAAGAAAGAATACGAACAGTATGTCAAAGAGGTGACGCCCAAACAGAACCTCTTCTGTAATATGGCAAAAGCGTTTATTGTCGGAGGGCTGATCTGCGTTGCCGGACAGATCCTGCTCCAGATCGGAAAAACGCAGTTTTCGTTAAGCAAGGATGACGCCGGTGCCTGGTGCTCGCTGCTTCTGATCCTCGGCAGTGTGATCTTAACAGGACTGAACGTCTATCAGAAAATCGTCACGTTCGCCGGCTGCGGCGCGCTTGTCCCGATCACTGGTTTTGCCAACTCGGTTGCTGCTCCGGCAATTGAGTATAAAAAAGAAGGACAGGTCTTCGGCATCGGTGCAAAAATTTTCACCATTGCCGGACCTGTCATTCTGTACGGTGTCTTTGCGAGCTGGCTGCTCGGTTTGTTTTACTGGCTGTGGACCGTCGCCGGGAACTGGTTTTAAACCAGTTCCGCGGCAGCGTCACTTCCCATCTGGATTAATAAAGAACCATGGCTACAAGAACTGCCGCCAGCGATCCGACGATCGGCGCGAGCACCGAAGTTACAAATACATACCAGTAGCTCTCTGCCAGGGATAACTTCATCCAGTGAAGCTGTGCAACCATTCCGCCTGCATTCGGCAGGGTGTTCATACCCGTTGCGCAGGCCGGTGCCAGCCGGTGGAGTGCTCCTGCATTGGCTCCTTGGGCAAGCAGTCCGTCGGATAAATGTTCGAAGAACATTGCAATGGCGGACGTTCCGCTTCCCAGAATACCGGCCAGGATATTCAGACCGAAGAACTCGGTCAGATACGGATTCATCTTTAATCCCATGACAAAATCAATGATGGCCTGGAAACCAGGGCATGCCTGAAGGACGCCGGAGAATCCAAGGATGGCAGCCGCCATCACCGTTGCTCCGATTCCATTGTTGACGCCTTTTTCCAGAACCTTCTTCCACTCACCGATCTGTCTGTGGCAGAGTACGCCGATCGCTGCCGAACCGATAAACATGCTGAGTACGACGACGGCGTTCGTGTTCATATCGGTCAGATTCGAAAGTCCCAGTACCAGGGCTACTACAAGGATAAACGGAATGACTGCGATTCCAAAGGACGGAAGATCATCTCTCGTCGGTGTGATCTTGACCGGTTTGGATTCATCAATCGCCGTTCCCTCTTTGATCGCCGCCTTTTTTGCTGCGTGAACCATGTAACAATAGCCCAGGCCAAACGATACCAGAAATGCAACCCATCCGAGGATCGGTGCGGAACCCATAGAGGTTCCAAGATAGTGCGCCGGCATAATGTTGGTAATGTTGATCGCAAACGGGATCATGGCCGAACACGTTGCTCCGATAAAGATAATCGCCGGAATCATGCGGTACGGATATCCTGCCTGTTTCATCATGATCGTTGCGATCGGCGCCATAACAAAGAGTACAACGAAGCCGGATACGCCGACGTATACAAAGATCGTTGTGATGAGCGCGATGGATAAGATCACTCGTTTGGCACCCATTTTTTCTGTGATGACGTTTGCGATCGATTCCGCGCATCCCGATGATGCCATCAGCTCACCGAATACGGCTCCGATGACAAGAACGAACACATTATTCTGAATAAATCCGACATAACCGGATGCGTACGACGTAAGGGAATCCCACCAGTTCATCCAGCTTGTCAGGATAATGATGAACGATACCAGAATCGTCGATGTGAAGACATCCAGTCCCCTCCAGATCACGACCACAAAAACTACGGCTGCCGCAAGCAGGCCAATGACTGATATTGCTGTTGTCATTTTTCTCCTCCTTTCCTGCTGATTTTTGAAGAAGCCGAAATGAAATTTCATCCCGGCTTCTTTTTCTTATCATACTTTTTATAACATGTCAAATTCGCGTCGAAGCGACATGGCAATTCCTTCGTGAACCCACTCGGTCAGCGGCTGTTTTACCGTGCAGAAGCCGTGTCCTACTCTTGGGGCAAGAATTGCCTCGCATGGCACGCCTGCTTCCAGCAGATCTTTCACATAGCGCATGCCGTCTCCGCGCAGAGTATCGTATTCGCCGATTACCACCATATGCGGGCCAAGACCGGAGAGGTCTTTGCAGTAGCCCGGGAATGCGTAAATCGGCGGTGTATCTTCGGTGTATCCTCCCAGATAAATATAATCTACATTTTCATCCGGTTTTTCTGCTCTCATGCGGTAGTCCTTTAACTGCTGGAATGCGGTGTCATGGACATACTCCATAGAAAGAACAGGGCAGTTTAAAACGGTAAGGGAAATGGCTGGTCCCCCGAAATCTCTTACATACAGTGCCAGTCCGGCTGCCAGGTTTGCACCTGCGCTGGTTCCGTGAACGGCAATTTTACCGGCATCCACGCCGAGTTCGTCTGCATGATCCGCAATATAGTTTAAAGCAGTATAGCAGTCCATCAGCGGCTTCGGATAGCATACTTCCTTGCTCGACAGGCGGTAAGCAACACCAATCACAAC
>CAVLAW010000201.1:0-2092 GCA_963661155.1 Tidjanibacter massiliensis
TTTGATGATGCCGGCGTTGTTGACCAGAATGTCGATGGTTCCTAGCTCTTTTTCAATGTCGGAAACCATCTGTGCAACCTGTGCTTCGTCGGTCACATCACAGAGATACCCTTTTGCCTCAATGCCCTTTGCCTGATAATTGGCAAGTGCTTTTTCCATATGTTCTTTGTTTCTGCAGTTAAATGCAATTTTGGCTCCTGCCTTTGCGTATGCCTCAGCGATCGCAAAGCCGATGCCGTATGCCGCTCCTGTGACAAGAGCGACTTTTCCCTCTAAAGAAAATAACTGATTCGTATCCATGACAAATCTTCCTTTCTGCTCTGACGTGCGTTTTACCACAGGAAAATCTCTTCCCCGGTGAGTTTCCAGATTGCCTCCATATAGTAATAGTCTGCATAAACGATCGGGAAGTTGTGTCCCTCCTCATGATAAGACTGGGAGCAGCGCTCTACGAGATGATCGGTGTTTTCGTCATAATTGCAGCTCTTCTCATCAATTGCACGTAGCATTTTTTCTGCTGCCGCCAGATATTTTTCCCGTTTCCATTCTTTCGTCACTTTCGCAAGCTCGAGAAGTCCGCATGCCGCAACGCAGGCGGCAATATCATCCTCGAAATCGCAGTCCTTCGCCTGATAGAAGTCTACCGGAATGAGACCGCTCTCCGGGATCTGGGAGACAAAATAGTCGGCTACTTTTTCCGCCGTGGTGAGAAAGCGTTCTTTGTTCGTATGCAGAAAACTCAATACAAATCCATACAGCGCCCAAGCCTGACCTCTCGTCCAGGAAGATCCCTGCGCAAGACCCTGACCGCCGTGCGAAGTGTTTTCATCTCCGGTTACCGGATCGAACTCCACGATATGCTTCGACGATCCGTCTTCGCGGATGAAATGCTCCCGTGCGGTGTCCGCATGGCGAACCGCAATTTCTGCAAAATGCGGATCCCCGCTCTCTTTCGATGCCCAGTACAGCAGCGGTAGATTCATCATACAGTCGATGATCGCCCAGCCGTTCACAGCAGGATTATCACTCGCAGTTAAAGCGGCCGGCCAGATTGGAAGCCGCCAGCATACCGCGGTTTTTCGACATTTCTGCGCCCGTCAGGCGATAGTCCGCTACCGCCGTCGGCAGCCATCGGAATCCGCTGTCGTGATCCATGCTGCGGTAATCCATCAACACCGCATCCAGCTTCTGCTCCAGCTCCTCTGCTGTCTCTTTGTAAATCGGATCCTTCGTCGCATGATAGAGCTGCCACATCATGCCGCCCCAGAATCCATTCGTCCACCAGCCGATCCGGTCGGACCAGTCGTCAAACCGGCCGTCTTTCGAAAGATACGGCACGTTATGACGGTTCCGCTCTACAACGGCGTGTTCTTTCTTTTTGATTTTTTCTGCAACTTCTGCTACCCATTTCTTGTCCATTGTCCCCTCATCTCCTTATTGTTCGTCCGCTTCCGTTCCATACACCTCAATCTGTACCAGAGCAGGGAAAGGAGACGGTTCTTCTGATTTTACGAGTTTCTGTAATTCCAGCCAGGAAATTGTTTTTTCATCAAACAAAATCACCTGTGCATTTCCAGTCTTTGCTAGTTCCAGCTCCAGCGTGCTTCCATCCGAAAAGACGACCGTACCGCTCTTCCACCAGTTATCGTGCGGATAATCAGCTCTCGTATAAAGCACAATGCGGTCTGTTTTTACCTTTCGTCCGAAAGAAAGACGGAATACCGCGTCCGGATTCTGATTGATGCCCCAGGACTCATACGGCCATTCCCCATGACAGGAAGTAACGGTCACTCCGTCGATGGCATTCAATGCTGCAAAGACGGATTCTCCGCGTGTTTCCACGTTGGCAGAAGCATGTGGGAAACAGTTTTTTGCCTCATGGGAATCGCAGGTATTTAAAGCCAGGTTCCGATACGTGTTCACTTCCCACGGCCATGCTTTCCTCATCCAGATCAGATGCTTGGCGCCCGAAAAAGCCTTCGGTGAGAGATTGACTCTTTTTTCACCGAACGGAATCGGATAATCGACAAATCCGGTCACATACACAAGAGATTTTCCCTTTGTCTCATCGACCTGCATCCAGTAGAACGCC
>CAVLAW010000201.1:2102-4765 GCA_963661155.1 Tidjanibacter massiliensis
TGATATTCCGCGGAATACACCAGCGACACTTCATTCTCTCCATGTGCAACGACTGTTGTTTTTCCATTTTTATTGTAAAGCTTGATTGTCAGCAGTCCCATACAATAGTTCTCCTTTACAGCAGATCTTCATTTCGGATGTTGTCCATATCATCGAAATCCTGATTTTCTCCGGCCATGCCCCAGATGAACGTGTAGTTCCGCGATCCGGATCCGGCGTGGATCGACCAGCTTGGAGAAATGACCGCCTGCTCATTTCGTACCACGAGATGGCGTGTCTCCTGCGGTTCTCCCATATAATGCATGACGAAAGCATCTTCCGGCAGATCGAAATAGAGATAAACTTCCATTCTGCGGTCGTGCGTATGGCATGGCATCGTATTCCAGACACTGCCCGGTTCCAGATGCGTCAGTCCCATCTCCAGCTGGCAGGAAGCAACCTGTCCCGGAAGAATATATTTATTGATCGTACGGTGATTCGATTCTTCCAGTGTTCCAAGTTCTACTTTATTTTCCGGTTTGATGATGACAACGCCGTCGGAAGGCGTTCCTTCCCGTTTGATGAGTACCGTCGGATAAGTAGTGTGGGCCGGTGTACTGTTCAGATAGAATTTAGCCGGATTTTTCGGATCAGCGCTTGCAAAAGAGATCTCTTTTTCCCCTTTTCCGATGTACATACCGTCCCGTGGCTCGACTTCATAGACGGTTCCATCCACGGTAACCATTCCCTTTCCGCCGATGTTGATCAGTCCCAGCTCCCGTCTCTGCAAAAAATATTCGGCGCGGAGTTCTTCTCCGGCAGTTAAGTGAAGTTCCTTTTCCACAGGTGTCGCTGATCCTGCAATCATGCGGTCCACATGGCTGTACACCAGATGAATCTGATCTTCCACAAAAACCTGCGGAATCAGAAATTCTTCTCTCAAACGTTCTGTTGTATAATGCTTCACGTCCCTTGGTGAAGCGGCTGTGCGAAGTTCCATAGCAATGTTCCTTTCTTTTTCGGATCTGTCTTTGGTATCTGTAGTATACCAGAGAAAATATCCTTTTTCTGCATTATTTATTCTAAAATCTTGCAAATCTTATACATCCTCATTCCCGGAACGGATCACAGGGTCAGATGTCCCTCGATACCTGCAAAGTCAATCGTTTTCTGTTCTCCATTTTTCAGGCAGATCACAACCGGCCCGTAACCGCCGCAGCGCTGCGGATCCGTGTACTGAATTTCACGGATCGGGAAGAGCTCATCCTCTGTAAAATCCTCCAGACTTTCTTTCGTGATCACCTGAGAAACGAGCACATATGGGTCGTATCCATACTGACGTTCTCTTTTCGTAGATGCATAGAGGACGATCGAATGCTCCGAATCCGGATTCGTTCCCGTGCTCCGCACCAGAGAAAGGGAATTCCATCCGTCGTAGACCGTCATCGCCATCTGCTTTTCTTTTCCGGTAAAATCATGGCCTTTCAAAATGATTGCTTTTGCCTGCTCCCGCTCCAGATAATGCACTTCCGTTCCTTGATCTGGGAATCCGTAGGAACCGAGGGTCAGAGAAACCGGGCGGCGGAAAAGCCGGAGCTGGTCAGCGCGCAGAATGCCGTTGGCAACCGGAAAATCGGCGAGATTGATGGCCTGAATCCAGTGCGTTTCGTTCTGCAGGGAATAATCAAAAAACTGGCGGCGATAGAGAACACCGTCTTTTTCTCCGGCCCAGAAGGTTGCGTTTCCTCTTGCATTGTTCCCGCTCGTCAGATCTTTTAAGACATACTGCTGGGATTCCACATCCTCCGAAGGGGAGGCTTCCCACGGATATTTTGTATTGAACGACAGCTTCGAATAATTCCACATACCATGGCGGTCGCCCTGCTGTTTTACTACTTTTCCGGTTCGGAGAATCGTCTCGCCGTTTGCCTCATGGTTCGTAAAACAGAGCGCCGGACCGGAAAGTGTTGTCTCTTTCACCTCGTTCTTTTCCAGCTTTTCCCAGGTTCCGTTCGTCTCTTTTGCCGTCCAGAAGGGATGGTCTGCCGGTAAATGGAGGCACAGGAACGCTTTTCCGAGCCAGAACGGCGATTCCGCACAGGAATATCCCTGGACGAGCGGCATGAACTGACCGTAAAAGCCAAGGGTCGGAATGCCTTCATACAGAAAATCCTCCCGGGAAAGGAACTGGAGCAGGGAACCGGAGCAGATACGGCGGGCAAGTCCCGGATCGGCCTTGGCATCCCGGAGCATAAAGTTTCCGTCAAAAGCGCTGGTCGCGGCATTCCGATAAATATTGCTGCGTCCCCACATGTTCGTGAATCCGTCCCGGTCAAAAAAATCAGGATACGTTTCCATCAGGCGGTTCGAATGTTCTTCAAACGCGGCGGCAATCTGCGGCTCCTTTTCGTATCCGTACCAGAGATTCCAGATCGGCGCGTAGACATTGAACGCCCAGCAGGAATAATAGTCAAATGAATGTCCGTCCCGGTACCAGCCGTCCCCTGCGTAATAATTCAGAATCGCCATCGCATGGTCACGCATGATATCTTCGTCAATCGAGTAACCCATCATAGAAAGGAAGGCAAGATCCAGCATGTTGAAGAGGCGCCAGTTCTGCGGAACGGTATTTCCGTGCGCATAACCGGTCAGAAATTCGGCGATGGTGTCCTGCTCCTCCTTCG
>CAVLAW010000202.1:0-4728 GCA_963661155.1 Tidjanibacter massiliensis
GTATGGCGCCCTTTCCTCCAGCTCTCCCGCCTGCTCCAGAACCTCCTGCAGCAGATCAAAGCTCTCCTCCTCAAAGATCAGATTTTCTTTCCACGTATCCTGCTCGTAGTAGCGGCGCACGATTGCGGTGATGGTTTCGAGTTCTGTCTCTGCAAATTGCGGGGCGATGACTTTTGCGATCTCCTCCGGCGTGTGGGTCTGCACGAAATCCATTCCCTTCTGTAATGCTTTTGTGAATTTTTCTACTGTTTTGCCATGTGTTTTCAGGTAGCTCTGCTTTACGCTGTAGGATGTGTACGGCACATAGCCGGATTCCGTTCCGACAGATGCTACCACATAACCGTCGCCTTTCTGTTCCAGAAGCGTCGCAGACGGCTCAAACTCAATCGTATAATCTCCCTGACCGCCGGAGAATGCGGCTGCCGTGGAGCCGAAATCGATACTCTGGTTGATATTTACATTCTTTTTATCAATGCCCTTCTGTGCCAGCACAAATTCAAATACCATTTCCGGCATGCCGCCTTTTCTTCCCCCTAATACCTCTTTATTTTTTAATTTATCCCAAGTAAACGAATCGTCCTTCTCTCTTGCCACAACAAAGTTACCCGCCCGCTGGGTCAGTTGCGCGAAGTTCACGACCGGGTCCGCGGTTCCCTCGAGGTACGCGTAAACGGTTGCCTCCGCCCCCATAAAGCCAATATCCGCCTCCCCGGAAACCATCGCCGTCAGCACCTTATCCGCTCCGAAGCCGGTAACAAGCGTCAGATCAATGCCCTCCTCCGCGAAATACCCCTCCTCGATTGCCACATACTGTGGCGCGTAAAAGATCGAGTGTGCCACTTCGTTTAAGGTCACCTGCTCCGTTTTTCCTTCCCCCTCATCTTTCGCCCCGCATCCCGCCAGCGCCGCTGCCGCCAGCAGCACACACGCGCCTGTCAGCCATTTTCTTTTCATAAACAGATTCTCCTGTTTTTTCATTCTAGTCTTAGAATATGTCTTTCCCGGGAAAAATGCGCACAAAGAAAGGGAAACGACACCATTTCGTTTCCCCTTCCGGTTTCTATTTCTGTTCTTGTTTTTTCTTCGCTCTCTGCTCCTCTTTCTTCCGTATCTTATCCTCGTACATCTTGATATCCGCCTCGTGCAGGAGCTCGGTGATGGAGGCTTCCGGATACTCGCCGGAGAAGGCGTAGTTGATCTGGAATTCGCCGCGGACGCCGTTGAATTTTACGATCATTTCCCGGATGCTCCGGATGATTTTTCGGCCTCCTCTTTTCCGGAGATTCCCTCTGCGATCACGATGAACTCATCGCCGCCGATCTTCCATGTGTTCGATAAACATGGACAGCAGTCCGATCCTGCGCACGCTCTTCCATGTAGGAGAGATTTCCCATGATGTCGATCTCGCCGTTTTTCAGCATTTCCAGAAGCTCATTGAAGCTGCCGTTCACGTACTCATATTCCCAGCCCGCGTAATAGGCGATCTGCTGAAGGTATTCATAGCCGTATCCCGACTTCGGTGCATCTCCCTCGCCCTCCTGATAGCCCTGATAAATCAGATAACCGGCACGCACTTTTTTGAGCGGCTGCTGCTCCGTTTCTTCCGCCCGTACGGCCGCCATCGGCAGCAAAAATGCCGCAAGAAATGCTGCCAGAAAGATGATCAAAAACAATTTGAATATAGCGCCGAAATTTGTTATAGTAATGGTAATTCAACGCAGTTACAAAGGAGGAGAATATTATGGAAATCAAATCGGTTGCAGTTCTTGGTGCCGGAGCGGTTGGCTCTTATGTGATCTGGGGACTTTCGGAGAAAAAAGACATCCGGCTCGGCGTGCTTGCATCAGGCGAACGGGCGGAGCGCCTGAAAAAGAATGGATGTAACATCAACGATACCGTATATCACCCGGAGGTGTGGACGCCCAAAGAGGCACACGGTGTGGATCTTCTGATCGTCTCACTCAAATACGGTGCGCTCCCGGGTGCTCTCGACGATATCGCCGCAGTTACCGGCGAAAACACCGTCATCATGAGCCTGATGAACGGCGTGGACAGCGAAGAGATCATCGCAGAAAAAGTGGGGGCAGAGCATCTGATTCACTCCGTCATCAAAGTGGCCTCCCACAAAGAGGGTGACGGCTACGTCTTCAACCCGGAGACGACGATCGGCATCATCTTCGGTGAAGCTTCTGCTCCGTATGACAGCGAAAGTGTGCAGGCCATTCTGGATCTTTTCTCCGGTACGGGACTTCATTACCGTGCAACAGACTGCATTTTAGAGGAAATGTGGAGCAAATTCCGGCTGAATGTCTGCAACAATCTGCCGCAGGCAATTCTCGGCGCCGGGGTCGGCTGCTACCGCGACAGCGTGCATATGAAAGCGATCAGCGACGGACTCCGCGCAGAACTGATGGCCATTGCAGCGGCAAAGGGAATCGATATCAGCAAAGCGGATGCCTCCTCGGGACGCGGAAGTGCGGTTCCGCCGACCGCGCGCTACTCGACGCTGCAGGATCTTGACGCGAGACGCCATACGGAAATTGATATGTTTTCCGGTGCACTTGTCCGCATGGGAAAAGAGCTGGGGATTCCAACGCCTTATAATGAATTTACGTACCACATTATCAAAGCACTCGAAGAGAAAAACGACGGACGGTTTGACTACATGGGAAACGAAGAACCGCTCTGGGCAAAATAGAAAGGACTGTCCCGATGAAAGAAATCAAATGGGCTGTGCTTGGCTGCGGCGTGATTGCGAATGAAATGGCCGTGGCACTACAGAAAAACGGAAAGAATATTTATGCGGTCGGCAACCGGACACACGAAAAAGCCGTTGCTTTCGCAGAGAAATACGGCATTAGAAAGGTTTACGACGATTTTCACGAAATGTTTACCGACCCGGAAGTCGATGTCATTTATCTCACAACGCCGCACAATACGCATCTTGGTTTTATGAAAGAGGCAATTGCGAACGGAAAACACCTTCTTGTGGAGAAATCCATCACGCTGAACAGTGATGAGCTCGGCGAGGCAATGGCACTTGCAGAAGCAAAAGGCGTGATCATCGGTGAGGCGATGACGATCTATCATATGCCGATCTACAAGGAGCTGAAAAAGATCCTCGACTCCGGCCGCCTCGGCAGAGTCAATCTGATCACGATGAACTTCGGCAGTTTCAAAGAGTACAATATGGAGAACCGTTTCTTCAACCGGAATCTTGCCGGCGGCGCGATGCTCGACATCGGTGTGTATGCACTCTCCTTCATCCGCTGGTTCTTCGACTCCAAACCGGACCAACTCCTCTCCCAGGTGAAACCGGCTCCGACCGGCGTGGATGAGCAGGCAGGCCTTCTTCTCACAAATCAGGAAGGCCAGATGGCAAGCGTCATGCTCTCCCTCCACTCCAAACAGCCGAAACGCGGTATGGTTTCCTGCGAGAAAGGCTTCATCGAGATCATGGAATACCCGCGTGCATGGGAAGCAAAAATCACGGACGCAGCAACCGGAGAATCCGAAATCATCAAAGCAGGTGATAACGCCGATGCACTCGCCTATGAACTCGCCGACATGGAGCATGCGATTAACGGAGATCCTTCTGCCATGCACCTCGACTACACGAAGGACGTCATGGATCTGATGACTGAATTCCGCAGAACGTGGGGCTATACGTACCCGGAAGAAGAGAAATGTTAATTCCGCAAAGCGAAAGCATCCGAAGTTCCGATGATCTTTGATCTGATCAAACAGCGCATCCAGTGGCTCGATGACAACGGACTGCGCGGCTGGAATATGGCAGATTATACCTCCCACTATCCGCTTTCCTATTACGAATCCATTCTGGATGACCTGTTTGTGCTTGTCGATCCTGCATCCGGTAATGTTTTAAGCGCCGGCGCTCTGTTTGATGTCGATCAGCGCTGGGTAGATTTTGCACCGGTTCCGGCACTCTATCTTCACAACTTTGTTTCCTGCGTCGGCGTGCCGCATGTCGGAACGCAGTTTCTGCAGCACGCAGAAGAATACGCCCGCGCACAGGGCAGACGATATTCTGAATCACTACAGCTATGATTCCTGGTATCTTGGCGGTCACTCCCTTGGCGGCGCCATGATCGCAAATAAGCCGCATGTACAGCTCTCTTTCTGCTGTGCATACGGCTTTCCTTACGGTCTGCCCTTTTAATTTCCGCTGTAACTTGCAATTTCATTCTCCATTTCGAGTAAGCGTCTTAAAATTTTCTGATTATCCCTTGCAGTATTCCCAAAATGCGTATATAATAAGCAACAGAAAGCAAAGGGGAGCTCGCGTACGAAGCGGGCTGAGAGTAGGATGCATCTCCTAGACCCTGAACCTGATTTGGGTAATGCCAACGTAGGGAGATACGATATGCACACATTCTGCAGATATACCTCCGTATATCTGCTTTTTTATTATCCAGCATCTCAATACACACATCATCGACAGGTTCTTCCAGATTCATGGATCTGCTTTTCGCAAAAATCTTATTTTCAGGAGGAACACATATTATGTTAGGCACTTGTCTTGACAATATCAGAAAAACATCCCCTCTCGTACACAACATCACAAATTACGTTACTGTAAATGATGTCGCCAACATTCTGCTGGCCTGCGGCGCAAGCCCGATCATGTCCGATGAGCCGGAGGACGTTGAGGATATCACCTCGATCTGCGGCGGACTGAACATCAACATCGGAACGCTGCACAGAACG
>CAVLAW010000203.1:0-4709 GCA_963661155.1 Tidjanibacter massiliensis
CATCGTAGTACGGGTTACATGCTTCTCTTGCCTGGAAGAAGATATCCGGGTTCTGTGCGGATCCTCTCTGGCATGGATGGTTCGGGTTCAGGGCATGTTTACGGAATGCATCGACAGCATCCATATCTACCATGTCTTTCAGATCTTCGTAATCCCATGTCTCGATTTTCTGGATCTCGTGGGATGTACGGAATCCGTCGAAGAAGTTGATGAACGGAACTTTTCCTTTGATTGCTGCACAGTGTGCAACTGGTGTCAGATCCATAACCTCCTGTACGCTGGACTCGCAGAGCATTGCGACTCCGGTCTGACGACAGGCGTAAACATCTGAGTGATCTCCGAAGATGGAAAGCGCATGGCTTGCAAGGGCACGAGCGGATACGTTGAATACGCCCGGGAGCTGCTCACCGGCAATTTTGTAAAGGTTCGGGATCATCAGAAGAAGTCCCTGAGATGCGGTGTAGGTTGTGGTAAGAGCTCCGGCTGCCAGTGATCCGTGTACTGCACCTGCTGCTCCTGCCTCGGACTGCATTTCAGTTACCTGAACTTCCTGTCCGAAAATGTTCTTTCTTCCCTGGGTTGCCCACTCATCGGTATGCTCCGCCATAACGGATGAAGGGGTGATCGGGTAAATCGCTGCTACGTCGGTATAAGCATAAGACGCATGTGCCGCAGCCTGATTACCATCCATGGTTTTCATCTTTCTAGCCATTTGATTTTATCCTCCTTAAAAAATGATGACCAAATTAACTTTGGCTTTTCTCAGTTTGGTGTTCTCCTGGGTTTCGGTAGCCTCCGCGCTTCGAAAAACCCGGATTAGGGCATGGCAATGCCACTATGTCCAGTGTCTGCATTATAGCACCGTTTGGTTATTTTGTCTAGTTTTTCCGTGTATGTTCTGTTATTGATACATAAATTTAGACAAATTTCGATATTTTTTTAACAAACTTTTTTCATTTAAATTTTGCTCTGCCTTCGTATCTGTCCAAAAACGCCGCCCACTTTCTGCTGCGGACGGCGTAATGATATTTAAAACTTTTTTATTTCTGATTCTGTGCTTCGATCTGCTCGGCAAGATCGGTGAGATAGACCCATCGCTCGGTCTTTTCCTCGAGTGCGGCTTCGGTTTTCTCTTTCTCTGCCATCAGCTCCGCAAGCTTTGCGGAATTGGTGGCGTTTGCAAGCATCTGCTCGTCGATCGACGCAATCTTTTCTTCGAGCGCGGCGATATCATCGTCGATGGTCTCATATTCCCGCTGCTCCTTGAACGTGAATTTCAGGCGCGTCGGGCGGTTCTGTTTCCAGTCGTTGTTTTTCGTCTTTGCAGGCTCCTCTGCGGCTGCTTTTGCCGGCACTGCTTTGGAAATTTCCTCTGCGCTGATGCCAGTGCGGCGTTCTTTTGCTTCGAGGTAATCGGTGTAACCGCCCTCGTACTGCTGCAGATGGCCCTCGCCGTCAAATTCAAAAATCCGGTCCACCACATTGTCAAGGAAATAACGATCATGGGAAACCGTGATCACAATACCGACAAACGTGTTCAGGAAATCCTCGAGTACAGTCAGGGTCGGGATATCGACGTTGTTGGACGGCTCGTCGAGGATCAGAACGTTGGCTCCGCTCACCAGGACGGATAAGAGATACAATCTCCGTTTCTCGCCTCCGGAGAGTTTGGAAATCGGGGTGTACTGCATATCCGGCGTGAATAGAAACCGTTCCAGCATCTGGGATGCACTGATGCGTCCGTCACGGGTCTGCACATATTCGGCGATATCTTTTACATAGTCGATGACACGCTGGTTTGTATCCATGTCCGGCTCTTCCTGTGCGAGGTAGCCAATGCGGATCGTGTCGCCGATCTCGATCGTTCCGCTGTCCGGAAGTGTTTCGCCGGTGATCATTTTCAGCATCGTGGATTTTCCGCAGCCGTTCGGGCCGATGATGCCGACGCTCTGGTTCCGCAGGAAGATGTACTCGAAATCTTTCATCAGCGTCTTGTCGCCGAAGGCTTTGCTGACATTATGGAATTCGATCGTCTTTTTGCCCATGCGGGTTTCAACGGCATCCATCTCAACAACAGCGTCTGCGGTCGGTGCGGTTCCATTTTTCAGTGCCTCGAGGCGGTCGAGTCTGGCGCGCTGTTTCGTACTTCTGGCGCGGCAGCCGCGTTTTGCCCACTCGAGTTCCATGCGCAGGATGCTCTGGCGTTTCCGCTCGGTGGCAAGTGCCATCTCCTCGCGCTCGGCTTTCAGTTCCAGAAAGCGGGAATAGTTGGAATCGTAACTGTACATCTTTCCGTGGCTGATTTCGAGAATGCGGTTCGACACTTTATCCAGGAAATAACGGTCATGGGTGACCATGAAGACGGTTCCTCGGTAGTTTTTCAGATAATTCTCAAGCCAAGAAAGCATCGCGTTGTCGAGGTGGTTCGTCGGCTCGTCGAGGATCAGGACGTCAAAATCGGACGCAAGCACTTTCGCCAGGGCAACTTTGCGGCGCTGGCCTCCGGAGAGGGTGTCCAGTTTTGCGTCGTATTCGGTGATGCCGAGCTGTACGAGATTGCTCTGCACCTGCCAGTCCTCCTCATCGCCGGAAAGAGCGTAGGACAAAACCGTGGCGTCCTTCGGAAATTCCGGTGTCTGCGGGAGGTAGGCAATTTTAAGGTTGTTCTGGCGGATGATCTGACCGGAATCCGGTGTCTCCTCTCCCGCTACCATGCGAAGCAGGGTAGATTTTCCGGTTCCGTTGATTCCGACGATGCCGACCTTGTCGCCCTCCTGAAGGCCGAAGGATGCATCATCAAAAATCAGTTTGTCGCCGAACAGTTTGCTGATGTGTTCGATGTTGATGATATTCATTTGCACAGTTCTGCAACGGTCTGGTTGATCACTTTTCCGTCTGCTTTACCTTTCATATCTGCCATAACGGCTTTCATGATGGCACCTTTGTTCTTGGTTGCCAGAACGTCTGCGAATTTCTCCTGAATATAGGCTTTTACTTCGTCTGCGCTCATCTGCTTCGGTGCGTACTCGCTGATGACATCATAGCGGAACTGGTACTCTGCTTTTAAGTCCTCACGGGATGCCGGGCAGGTGTCGATCTGCTCTTTTACGGTTTTCAGCTCTTTTAAGATGACACAGTCAACGAGTTCCGGTTTGATGTCATCGCGGCAGCCCTCGTCGATGGCTACTTTCTTTGCTGCGGAGATCAGGGAAGAGATGGCATCTTTTCTCGCTTTGTCTTTTGCCTTCATTGCTGCTATCATATCACTTCTTAAAACTTCTAATTCCATGGTTTACTTCCTCCTGTACTGTTGCATTTTCGTTTTGTTGTGTTTCAGAGACAGCCTGTGTGCCTTCTGAACACGTTCTAAAGTATAGCACTTCTTTTTCGGCTTTTCCAGTCACTTTGTAGTATAGCGTTCTTATTTTCCCCATGGCAGACGGTGCTTCTTTACCGGGATTGCCTGATGCGGACACATTTCCTGGCAGCAGAAACAGCGGATGCATTTTTTATAATCGTAGACCGGCGGATTTCTGCGGCCGTGATCGAAACGGACCGCTTTTCCCTCAACCGGGCAGCTCTCGACGCAGACACCGCATTTTCTGCATTTTTCTTCTATAATATAGGGGCGGTTCTGGAAGACACCGAGGATTTCCAGCAGATCGAGAGCGCCTTTTTTGCGGGCTTTGCGGCGATCAACGTTGAAATCTGGGTTTCCGTACTTTCTTTTGAGTTCTTCCACCGACAGCTCGCCGTCTGGCGTCCGAATTTCGATGCGGTCATCGTGCCACGTTCCAAGGCCGAGGTTTTCGCCGTAGAGATTCGTCGGCACATACGTCGGATTGAGGTCTACCAGATGGCAGAATACGGTATCCAGTGCGATCGGGTCGGTGGACATCAGCAAAACGCCCATCGAAACCGGATCGCCGGAGGTCGGACCGTTGCCTTCCATGGCCACGATGCCGTCGCAGATGTAGAGGCGCGGTGCGACTTTCTGGTTCAGTTCGATCAGCATGTGGGCGAAGCTCTCGGCATTTGGGAACTGCGTGTGGCCAAGCTTTTTGTAGACGCCGCTGATGCAGCCGTACTGGTTTTTGACGGCTCCGGTAATGCGTTCCAGCGCGTGTGTTTTCATTTTGCTGACGCTGATGAGGGCATCGCAGTCGAGAGCATCTTTTGCAATCATCAGAAATTTACCGTCGGTAGTTTCCACGCGTTCGCTCTCCTGAAAATCTTTCAGTGGTATGCTGTGTTTTTCCAGAACATTTTTCAGCCCGGCTTCTTTTGCAATCCCCTCCGGCGTGCCGAGGCCACAGGAATCACCGCAGGCAATGTCTGCGTAACCGCTCTCCTGCAAAATGGTGATCAGTGCATCCATGACTTCCGGGTCGGTCACGACGGCACGCTCGCGTCTGGCCGAGCGGACCAGGTTCGGTTTTAACAGAATGCTCTCTTCTTTTCCGATTAGATCTTCCAGACCACCGATCAGCTCCAATCCTTTTTGCAAGCTTCTCTTCACGCTCTCTGGCTCGTAGTCGGGACAGGCAATCACTGCTACTTTGCTTTTTTCCATACTCACCTCATATTTTGCAACTATTCAGAGCCATGCGAAATTTCAGAAAAAATCGCGAGTCATGCTTGCATGAATGAGCCATTTTTTCTGAAATTTCATATGGCGAGAAGCCACATCGAGATGCAGCGCAGCGGAA
>CAVLAW010000204.1:0-4702 GCA_963661155.1 Tidjanibacter massiliensis
TTTTCAAACTTCATTGCCAGAGTTTCGCTGGCATGATCTATCAGAATTCCGAGAGTACATCATCTTTTGCGCATAACTTTCACTTATGCATAATTCCTGCATAACTTTTGTATGATTTCAAATAATAATCCCTTCCAGATGATCCATCTCGTGCTGGCAGATCTGGGCTGTCCAGCCGGTGAATTTCTGGCGGTGTTTTTTCCAGTTCCAGTCGTAGTATTCGATTTCGATGTTCTGGTAGCGTTTTGTTTTACGCACGCCTGACAGGGACAGGCAGCCTTCTTCGGTTTCGTAAGGACCGCTTTTGCTGATCATGACCGGGTTGAACATGACAAGATCGCGGAATCCAACGTTTACGATAATGATACGTTTTTTCACGCCGATCATATTTGCCGCCATTCCGACGCATGCTTCGCGGTTCGCGGCCAGTGTGTCCTGCAGATCTCTTCCCACCTGCAGATCCTCCTCCGTCGCCGGGGTTGATTTCTGGCCGAGGAAGAGAACGTCTCTCATAATCGGTTTTACCATTTGTTTTTCTCTCCTAATTTTCTATTTGAATCCGCATATCGCACGATGTGCATCCGATCACGGTTTTTCCGCCTTCCTGCTCCAGGCGTTCTACTTTTCCGCCGCAAAACGGACAGATCCAGTCGATCTGTTTTCCGGCTTTGACGGCCTGCATCATGTTGACGAATTTTGTTGTATCCACATTTTTTGAAGTACAGTTCTTTGTCCAGTCGCCGGAGATCGCTTTCTGCATTTCGCCGTTTTCATTGAGAATGACGGTATCGCCCTCCTCAATGTTCCGGTCGTACAGCTTCTGGTCTTCCTGACGGATGCGGGATTCGGTTCCGTTTTCATCTTTTAACACAACAACCGCCATTACCGGCTCGTCTGCACTGCGTTCTTCGCAGCCGAAGTCGATGTCTTCTTCAATTCGCATTACTTCATATTTCATTTAAAAATCCCCCCGTTCTGCCGTCGTAAAAATCACAACCCGCTCGCGGCTGTCGTCGCGGCCCATTGTGTGGATCTGCAGCAGCTTGTCCCAGCGGTTTTCGTTTTTATCTTCTCTCATCTCTTATTTTTCTCCTGGTATTTTTCAAATAATTCCAGATATTCTTTCTCCACCGCGTCAAACGGCCGCACCGTGTAGTCCAGTTTTATATGAAGTTTCGGCGCTTCCCCGTCCTGCTTTTCTTCCAGCAAATTCGTCAGATCGTACCACAGCAGATCATTATCGATCTGTTTCATCATCCGCTGCTCCTCCGCCGTCAGATCGCTGCCCAGATATTTTTCATAAATCACCGAAAGCAGATGATCCTCAATCTCGCGGTACCGCGGCATCTCCTGCTTCAACGGGCGCGGCACGTCTGACATGTAGCACTCGCTCGCGTCATGCAGAAGGCATGCCAGTACCAGCCGCCGCGAATAACCGCGCGCCGCAGCTTCTTTTGCACAGCAGATGCAGTGCTCTCCTACCGACCAGAATGTCGTCACATGACCGTTTCCGCGGCAGATCATCGGCAGCGCATGCGCAAAATCCTCCACACAGAGCAGTTCCGGATCGGGATGTACGGGATCGAAATGTTTTCTTGTGTACGTCGTTATGGTGCTCATTCTTTTACCTCACAGTACGGCTTCACCGCCGGCTGTCCCGCATGCGGCTCGCCGATGATTTTTTCCATCCAGACCATATCGTACCAGCGGTCAAATTTATAGCCGCAGTTGTGGAAAGTTCCCACGAGTTCGAATCCGAGATGTGCATGGAACTGGGCGCTGTTTTTTGTCAGGTACTCGTCCTCGACCTGCGGATAGCCGATGCAGGCGTAGAGGTTCAGAATGCCCATTTTTTTCAGGCGGTCAGCCAGCTCTTCGTACAGTCTCCGTCCCAGTCCGCCTTTTCGCGCATCGTGATCAAGGTAAATCGTCAGCTCACTCGACCAGTCGTATGCGGCACGGCCGACGAAGGGATGTGCGTATGCATAACCCTCGATTTTTCCATCTCTTTCGATGACAAGATACGGGTACTTTTTCATGATGTCCCGCATGCGGTTTTCAAATTCTTCCAGCGACGGCACGTCCCATTCGAATGAAATCACGGTGTGCTCCACATAGTAAGCGTAAATCTCCAGAATGCGTGCAGCATCCTCTATTTTTGCATCCCTTACGGTAATCGTGCTCATAATAATGTCCTCCTCTGACTGCGGTTTCTCTGTTTTTTATCTTATCACGCTGTCCCGAAACCGACAAGAACTTCCTCTGTTCGGCAGAGACTCTTTGTTGTATAATTCATTAGGAAAGTATCATAAACTTCATGCAAAAAAGAGATGACCTGCCGGCACAGAGCAGATCATCTCTTTTTTGTATCCTGTTTATTTTTTGTCTTTCATTCCAAAGTTCTTCTGTTCATCCTCACGGAACAGACGGTTTTTATCTTTATAAGACTGAAACGCATGTTTTGTCGCTTTCCACATGGTTCGAAACGAGAGCCCCTGTTCTTTATCATATTTCGATGGCAGTAAAAGATAGCAGAGAAGGGAAATCAGTACGCCGATACCGGTATCCAGAATCCGGGCAAGCGTATAGAAAACAACTCGTTCCTCACCAACCGTGTAAAGCACCACAAAGTAGACAACGATTCCCGGCTGAATCGCGGAATCCGCCTGCAGTGCCAGATTGCACCACAAGACCAGGCAAAGCCCCGCCACCAGCCACAGAAAAGCCGGAATTCCAAACGGCTGCTTCTGATACAGCATATAGAATGGAATCACCAGAATTCCTCCCACAAAAGTTCCAATCAAACGATTAATTCCATTGTGGAATCCCTCTTCAAACCGGCTTCCCACCCCATACACCGCGCCAATCAGTGCGAAGCAGGGGTTGCGGCCGCCGGGAATCAGATACTCGTAAATCAGAGCAGTCAGCAGAACAACCACTGCTGTCCGCCATATGCGTTCCGTCAGGCGGGGCGATTTGAAATCTTTCAGCGGCGTGAGCTGCCACTTGTTTTTCACCTCCGCCCGGTCCAGTATATCCTGTGGTCCCATAGGCTGCTCCTGTCAGAAACTCTTTTTACTTGATCAATTATTTGATAAACTTCACTTCCGGATAAATAGCCTGTTTTGCAGCCTCTTTGCGCTCGTTGAAAACAACTTTGTTCTCCTCGAACAGGTTGCGTCCTTCTGCATCGATGGAAACGATCAGCGGACCAAACTCTTTTACTTTGTTGCACCATAAGGTTTCCGGCATTCCCAGCTCATCCCAGTGATGCTCTGCAATTCTTTCTACCTCTGTCGCTGCAACAACCGCACAGCCTGCCGGGAAGACACAGTGAATTGCGCCGAATTCTTTACATGCACGCTCGGTATTCGGACCCATGCCGCCTTTTCCGACGATGACACGTACACCGGTCAGTTTTGTAAATTCATACTCGAATTTCTCCATACGCATGGAAGTGGTCGGTCCGACAGAAACCATCTCGTAATCATCTTCCGTTCCCTCAATTTTCCGCACGATCGGGCCGGCATGGAAAATCGCCTTGTCTTTGATATCATAAGGAAGCTCTCTTCCATACTCAACCAGTCTGCGGTGTGCAACATCGCGGCATGTCATCAGATCGCCGTCCAGCCATACGATATCTCCGATGTGGATGTCTTTCAGATCCTCTGCGCTTACCGGTGTAATCAGAACTTTTTTATCTCCTCTAATTTCGATCATAATTCGTACCTCCGTTTATGCATTAAATTTCCAGGTGGAATGTGTATCACAAGTTACAGTCAGGTCAGGATTTACCACGATATGGCCGCGGCGGTGGGACCAGCAGCCCACATTCACAGCAACACCGATGGTGGATGGATGACGGGCGGTGTTCTCAATATTTACACCCATAACGGAATATTTTCCGCCCATTCCCTGCGGTCCAAGGCCGATGGCATTGATGCCGTCTTCCAGCAGCCGCTCCATTTTTGCTGCATTTGCATTTTCATTGTGAGAACCGATCGGACGCATCAGCGCTTTCTTGGAGTTTAATGCTGCGGTTTCGATGGAAGTACCAACTCCAACGCCGACAAGAAGCGGAGGACAAGCATTCAGTCCGTAGCTTGTCATCTGATCCAGAACGAAATCGGTGATTCCTTCATATCCTGCACCCGGCATCAGAACCATGGCTTTTCCAGGAAGCGTACATCCGCCGCCTGCCATGTAAGCGTAGATTTCGCATTTGTCGCTGTTCGGAACGATATCCCACCATACGGTCGGGGTTCCTTTTCCTACGTTTTTCTTGGTATTGTACTCGTCAAAAGTCTCTACTGAGTTGTGGCGGAGCGGTGCTGCAAAGGTTGCCTGTACAACAGCTTCTTTCAGCAGGCCTTCCAGCTCGTTGATGTATGGGAAATTGGTTCCGCATTTGAGCCAGAACTGAAGCACGCCGGTATCCTGGCAGCTCGGACGGTTTAACTCAACCGCAAGTTTCTGGTTTTTTGTCATCGTCTCATACAGTGCTTTCGGAAGTGCTGCCGTCTCCTGGGAGCCCAGCTCTTCCAGTTTTGCAACTACGTCATCCGGCAGCTTTTTGCCGATGTGGGCAACAAAATCAGCTACCATGTCTGTTAAAACTTTTACTCCATTTTCGTTTGTCATAATATACCTTCCTATTCTGTCAAGCCTAAATTTATTGATTTTACAGGCTTTGACGATTTTT
>CAVLAW010000205.1:0-4689 GCA_963661155.1 Tidjanibacter massiliensis
AAAAGAGGAATCTGAAAGCCTTGATTTTAGTGGGCTAAAGATTCCGAGAGATCATATCAGACAAGGGAGGAAAACAGTCATGATCGATACTATTATTTTTGATGTGGGCCGCGTGCTCGTCAACTGGGACTATGAATCTTATCTGAACCGCTTTGGTTTCGATCCGGAAAAGACGCAGAAAATCGCCGCCGCAACCTTCGAAAGCCCCTACTGGCGCCAGTTCGACCGCGGAATCCTCACACCGGAGGAGATTGTGAACGGCTTCTGCTCCCTCGCACCGGAATACACCGAGGAAATCAAAGAAGTCTTCGCCCACTGCGAAGAAACCATCACTCCGCTGCCGTATGCGGAAAACTGGGTGCGCTCCCTAAAAGAAAAAGGCTACCGCCTCTACATCCTCTCCAACTACTCCGGCGACCTCTTCGAGCGGACCAAAGAGAAAATGGCCTTCCTCCCTTACATGGACGGAACCCTCTTCTCCTACACCTGCCACCTGACCAAACCAGAACCGGAAATCTACCAGTACCTCATTCAGAAATTCTCCCTCGAACCAGACCACTGCGTTTTTCTTGATGACACAAAAGCAAACATCGAAGCCGCAGAACAGGCCGGAATCCATGGGATTCATTTTACAAGGTATGAGGATGGGGTAGATCAATTGAAAAAACTGGGAGTTCAGTAACAAATAAGGCTGTCGCACACTCGTGCGGCAGCCTGTTTTTTATTCTATATGAAATTACGCCTTCGCCGCCTCTTCCATCAGCCGCAGCATCAGTCCTACACTGCCGACGTTATATCCGGCATACGCACGGCCGCCGATGTTTCCTGGCAGGGTGAGGATCAGCAGTGGGAGTTTTTCTGCGTCGATTCCCATTTTCTCGGCGATCGCCGGGGCGTCGTCGGTTGGGTCGAGGTAGAGGGACATATTGTGGATCGCTGCGCAGGCTTTCTGGAAGGTGGTGTTTTCCAGGTCAGCTTTCGTGCGGAGGACGGCTGCCATTGCAGCGTCTTTTGCGTTCCACTTTTCTGCGATCTCGATCAGCTCGTTCAGCACGTGCTCGGTCGGCTCCTCGCCGGTTCCGAGGAAGGCCAGAAGGATCGGGCCGTCTTTCGTGAGGTCGTTCAGGGTATGGCTGTTTCCATCCATATCTTCCAGTCTGATCTCCGGCAGCTCGATGTGCTCTAACAGCTCGTCCAGCTCTTTCTTCACGGTCTCCAGATAAATTTCTTTTGTCTCTCCCGCTTTCAGCTCAAACACACGGTACGCCGCATGCTGATCTCCGTTCGGCATACGCATCGTCGTGATCAGACGGTAGCAGCCCGGCTCCAGGTCGAGGGAGAGTGTCTTGCCGTCAAATGCAGTCTCTTCGTAATTCAGCGTCTCAAACACCGTTCCATTCCACTTTCCGATGGTCCAGGTCTGATAATACTTCCATGCACTTCCGTCCTCTGCGTTCAGCGTCAGAACAGCGCTCTCTGTTTTCTCCTCTTTGGCAGCTTCTTTTGCTTCCACACCGTGGAATACCCCATCGCGGTAATACTCCGGCTCCAGAGTCACCGGGTTCAGTCTTGCTGCCACATTGAGGCTTCTGCAGATTGCCGCAAACAGAATCTTCTGCGCCAGCGGGCTTCCCTGTCCCATGGTCAGAACACCGACCGGTGTCGCCATCGTTGTGTCATACTCTTCTTTTTCATGGAATGTAATATTTTTCTGAATATAAGCCCAGACCCGCTCCGGCTGCTCCACAAAGCTGCGTTTTGTCTCCTCATCAAAGTATCCGCGGATCATACTCCGGTACGTCGTAAGCTCCTCCAGGAAAATACGCGGGCAGAGAAGATCCTTCTCAAAAATCTCCTCCGGCAGATCTCCCTGCTCACAGTCAAGATGATCTTCCAGAATGGATGCCTTCAGATCTTTCGCATCCTTCAGCGCCAGAGAAAACAGCAGCTTCTTCCGGTTCGGGTTTTCATCTTTGGAAAGGAATGCATAAACTTCTCCAAAATTCTCCCCTGCACGGCGGAAAATCTCTTCCGCTTCCGGATACTCTGCAGCCTTTTTCTCATCAAAGCATGCCGCAAACCGTGCTTTCCGAAGCCGTTCTGCCTCAGCCATCCGTTCTGCATTGCGCTCCTTCTGCTCCTTTGTCACAACCACGTTCCGCACCGGAACCTCTTTCGGTGCACGGATCTCCAGCGTCTGCCATGTATTATCCGCTGCCGGAACAGCCTCTTCTTTCAATACCAGTTCCAGGGAATCCTCATCCTCCACACGCATCATCGCTTCCGCACGGCGTGTTCCGTCAAACGCCCGTACCCGGATATCACCAAGCCCAAGCGTCACCTGAACTTCCCCGTTCTCATCCGCAATCAGCACCGCTGCCGGGAAAAACTCCGCCATATTCAGAATCTCAACCGCCACATGCGCACCCGCAGCCGATTTTCCATCCGCATTCTTCACACCGATCCTCACCAGCTTCGTTCTTCCATAAAACGCCGTATGGTTAAAGTAATGCAGCGCACCCTCTTTGCCAAGGTACTCCTCCTCACTTTTCTTCACATAGTCCGAGAAATTCCGCGTATGAATCAGAATCGCCCGATTCGCCGGACCCGAGAACCAGCCGATATCCAGCACCTCTTCCGGCTCACACGCACCCAGAAAATGCCACTCGCCATCGACAAACACCTCAACCCACGCATGATTATCATCACAGTGCGCCCATCTCGGCGTATAAACCTGCCGCGCCGCAATACCAACACTCCGGTACGCCGTAACCGCAAACGTCGACTCCTCCCCGCAGCGTCCCTTACCGCTCCGGTACATCGTCATCGGCGAAGCCGTTCTGCCGTCCGTCGCCTCATACGTCGCATGCTCCGCACACCAGTAATTAATCTCCAGAATCGCCTCCCTCAGAGACATCCCAGTCACACGCTCCATAATCTGCTCATAGAAAAACGGTCTGCAGTCCGTAATATCCTCCGAATTAATCCGGTCATACAGCACATAATTCACAAACACATCCTCCGGCAGTTCCCTGCACCACGCCACATTCTCCCGCAGCATCAGCGCATGCTTCACATAAGACAGGAAAATATCAACCCCATACTCCCCCGCATCCCTCACCGGCATCGTACCATACAAAAACTTCATCAGCACAGCCTCTTCTTCACTGCACCGTGCCAGTCCATCTTCAATCCTATCCATCACCGGAGCCAGTAATTCTTTCCGCTCATCAAATCTTTCTTCTGCATACTGTCTCAATTTATCCGAAATCATCCCAACATCCCTTTCTTTTTCTCTCTATCCGTCCCCACAACGTACATCCGCCCACAGCCGGCAGACGACATGTGAAAAAGGACTCCTTGCGACTTTGCAGGAACACCGGTGTCTGCCTGGTACACAGGCGGCGAACTTTCAAAGAAAGTCCGCCGAATGCGTACCAGACAGATGCCGGTGTCCCTGCAACGGAGTGAGGAGCCTTTTCACATGCCGGCTGTCGGCTGTGGGCCACTACTCTACATATTCTCTTTCATAAACGAAAGCAGTTCCCCGCTAGGATCGCATTTATACTCCCAGAACATAATCCCCCCCATACCACATTCTTTCAAGTATTCAATTTTAATTCCCAGCGATTCCGTATCTTCATAACTGATAAACGTCTCCCCATTAAAGAGATAAGGCACTTTCGCCTGCTCATCCCAATACCGGACAAACCCATTCTTCCCAATCCAGCTTTCCTTGAGCTCTCCATAATCTCCGCCATAACCGCCAACAGTCGACGCTTCCATCCCAAGTCCATTGCGGCATCCAGCGCCCTTCACGCCATCCCACTTTCTCGAATAAAACGGCACCCCAAGAATCAGCTTCTCCATCGGCACCCCGGCATTAAAGAATCCATTGACTGCCTTCTCCACGCACGCATCAAACAGATTCCCCTCACTGTGATACAGCGCCGCATGATGTCCCGTCACCATCTGGAAACCGCCCTGCAGATCATACGTCATCAACTGCACATAATCCAGATACTTGGATGCTTCCTTCATATCCGTCTGCAGCGCAAAATAAACATCCCCGCCGACAGCCGTCGTCACAAACATACCATCTTTATATGCATCCAGAGTCTCCCGCAGCTCCTTCATCAGCAGCGTATAATTCTCCTTGTCCGATACATCCGACGCAATCCCTGCAAGCGAAGTTCCCGGATACTCCCAGTCAATATCAATACCGTCGAGTCCATACTCCTTCACGATCGCAAGCGCACTCGCCGCAAACTTCTCTCTGCCTTCTTTCGTTCTCACCGCCTGAGAAAATCCGTCTGCGCCCCAGCCGCCGACCGAAAGCACAATCTTCAATTCCGGATGAATCGCACGGATTGATGCAATCCCGTCTTTCGCATCCTTCGCATCCCAGACAACCTCACCGTCCCGGATCAGACCGAACGCGATGTTGATCACAGAAAGTGCCCGCACATCCTCCTCGCGCATATGATTCAGATCTGCCGTATTCACATAACCAATAATTTTCTTCATAATATTATTCTACCCCTCTTCTATTCATTAAAGGTTACGACCTCACCATGGCCCAGATTGTAGGTGATCTCATCCTCGAGCTCCACCTTTACAACCGTTGCAAACGGATGAACACTCATCTCACCTGCCCAGATCCATAACGTACCCGGAATGCCGCTCCAC
>CAVLAW010000206.1:0-4684 GCA_963661155.1 Tidjanibacter massiliensis
TCCGATATAATATAAGAGTTAAAGTGTCCGTAAAAAAGAGGGGACGGTTTGACACACAAGGAGGAAAAGCATGGACGATAGAAAAAATCAGAACCGGGAACCGGAAAACGGCTCCGGGGGAGGACCGAAGAACAGACAGACGATACTCATCATTCTGATCTGCCTCCTCGCGAGCCTGATGGTCATGGGACTTCTGAACAATGCCCTTGGAGGAATCACTTCCGAGGATCTTGACTATAGCAAATTCCTGGACATGGTAAACAACGATGAAGTACAGGAAGTTGTGTTGAAATCGGGAACACTGACGGTAACGCCGAAAGACCAGAAATCGGAAGGCATCACCTACCAGGTAACGATGATGGGAGATGAGCAAGAACTGGTTGAACTTTTACAGGACAAAGGCATTACGTATCACAAGGATCCGCCGGATTCCACCGGAACCATTATCTACACACTGCTCACGGTGATCCTGCCGGTCGTTATGCTCGTGGCTGTTATGGTATGGGTGATGCGCAGCATGAACAAAGGCGGCGGAGTCATGGGCGTAGGAAAGAGCAGAGCAAAGGCCTACGTACAGAAAGAAACCGGCGTGACATTCCGCGACGTTGCGGGACAGGACGAGGCGAAAGAATCTCTCCAGGAGGTTGTGGATTTCCTGCACAACCCTGGAAAATATACGACGATCGGTGCAAAACTTCCGAAGGGTGCCCTTCTTGTGGGACCTCCTGGAACCGGAAAAACCCTGCTTGCCAAAGCCGTTGCCGGCGAGGCGCACGTACCGTTTTTCTCGATGTCCGCTTCGGAATTTGTCGAGATGTTCGTCGGTGTCGGTGCATCGCGTGTGCGCGACCTGTTTGAGGAAGCAAAGAAAAACGCACCGTGCATTATCTTTATTGATGAGATCGATGCGATCGGAAAGAGCCGTGACAACAGCTACAACAGCAATGATGAGCGGGAGCAGACCTTAAACCAGCTCCTCGCCGAGATGGACGGATTCGACAGCTCGAAAGGTATTCTGATCCTCGCTGCGACCAACCGTCCGGAGGTTCTCGACCCGGCACTGCTGCGTCCAGGCCGTTTTGACCGCCGGATTATCGTGGAAAGACCGGATCTGAAAGGCCGTGTGGAAATCTTAAAAGTACATGCCAAGAACGTATCGCTCGATGAGACTGTCGATCTTGACGGCATCGCGCTTGCAACATCGGGAGCCGTTGGTTCCGATCTTGCGAATATGATCAACGAGGCAGCGATTCTTGCCGTCAAGAACGGAAGAAAAGCCGTTTCCCAGAAGGATCTTCTCGAAGCAGTCGAGGTTGTCCTGGTCGGAAAAGAGAAGAAAGACCGTATCTTAAGCCAGGAAGAGCGAAAGATCGTTTCCTACCACGAGGTAGGCCACGCGCTTGTCACAGCACTGCAGAAAGATTCCGAGCCGGTACAGAAAATCACGATCGTGCCGCGTACGATGGGTGCGCTCGGCTACGTGATGCAGGTGCCGGAGGAGGAGAAATACCTCAACACGAAGAGCGAACTCGAGGCGATGGTCGTCGAGTGCCTCGGCGGAAGAGCCGCAGAGGAGATCGTCTTCGGTAACGTGACGACAGGAGCTTCGAACGATATCGAGAAAGCGACGAAGATCGTCCGCGCGATGATCACGCAGTACGGTATGTCGGAGAAGTTCGGACTGATTGGTCTTGCGACCCAGCAGAACCAGTATCTCGATGGAAGAATGGTCCTGAACTGCGGCGATGCCACAGCGACCGAGATCGACCACGAGGTCATGAAGATCCTGAAAGAGTCGTATGAGCAGGCGAAAGAGCTTCTGGCTGCCAACCGTGATGCGATGGATGAAATCGCAGCATACCTGATCCAGAAAGAGACGATCACCGGAAAAGAATTTATGGAGATTTTCCATCAGGTGATTGCAAAACGGAATGGAGCAGCGGAGGCAGAAAGTGCCGAAGCAGAAACGGCAGAGACAGAAAATACAGCACTTCCGGAGGCGGATCTTACCGTAAACCCGGAGGCATAAAGAGGAAACATAAAAAGGCCCGGCGGGAGCAGAGAAAGCGATCTCTGTCCGCCGGGCGTTTCCGACAGTACAGTTTTGAAAAGAGGAGGGTCATATGGCGTTTGATATCCAGGAAGAATTAAAAAAGCTGCCGGGCAAACCCGGTGTCTATCTGATGCACGATGCGGACGACACGATCATCTATGTGGGAAAGGCGATTTCCTTAAAAAACCGTGTTCGTCAGTATTTCCAGACGAGCCGCAACAAGGGGCCGAAGATCGAGCGGATGGTCACGCATATTGCCCGCTTTGAATATATCGTGACAGACTCCGAGCTGGAAGCACTCGTGCTCGAGTGCAACTTGATTAAGGAACACCGTCCGAAATACAACACGATGCTGAAGGATGACAAGGCGTATCCGTACATCAAAGTGACGGTCAACGAGGATTTCCCGCGCATCCTGTTTTCCCATCAGATGAAAAAGGACAAGGCAAAATATTTCGGCCCGTACACGAGCGCCGGGGCCGTGAAAGACACGATTGAGCTGCTGCGGAAGCTGTACGATATCCGCTCCTGCAATAAGAGCCTGCCAAAGGAGATTGGAAAAGATCGGCCGTGCCTCTATTATCACATTCACCAGTGCAAGGCACCATGCCAGGGATATATTTCCAAAGAGGAGTACGGGGAGCAGATCAAAAAGGCGATCAGCTTTCTGAATGGAAATTATAACGATATTATCAAGGAACTGACCGGAAAAATGACGGAGGCCGCCGAGGAGATGCGCTTCGAGCAGGCGGCGGAGTACCGCGATCGGATCGACAGCGTGCGCCGGATCGGGGAACGGCAGAAGATCACGAACAGTGACGGCGAGGACAAAGATGTCATTGCGCTTGCGATGGACAAAGAGGATGCGGTGGCGCAGGTATTCTTTATCCGGAACGGAAAACTGATCGGACGGGAGCATTACTATCTGCGGATCGGTGAGGAAGAGCAGAAGAGCGAGGTACTGCTCACGTTTATGAAGCAGTTCTACTCCGGCACGCCGTTCATCCCGCGTGAGATCATGATTTCCGAGGAGATCGCGGAGCAGGAGCTGATGGAGGAATACTTAAGCAGCAAACGAGGCCAGAAGGTCCGCATCCGCATACCGAAAAAGGGAAGCAAGGAAAAGATGGTGGAACTGGCGGAGCGGAATGCGCAGATTGTCCTCGATCAGGACCGCGAGCGGATCAAGCGGGAAGAGGGAAGAACGATCGGAGCCGTAAAAGAGATTGCCAGATGGCTGAATCTGCCGTCGATCGAGCGCATCGAAGCGTACGATATCTCAAATATCAGCGGATTCCAGTCGGTCGGATCGATGATCGTCTACGAAAAAGGAAAGCCAAAGCGCGCTGATTATCGCAAATTCAAGATCAAGTCTGTCGAGGGACCGAACGATTATGCCAGCATGAAAGAAGTCTTAAGTCGAAGATTTCTGCGCGGCATTCAGGAGGACAGCGGTTTTGAGCGGCTGCCGGATCTGATCATGATGGACGGCGGACGCGGCCAGGTCAACATTGCGCTTGAGGTGCTTGAAGAGATGGATCTTAACATTCCGGTCTGCGGTATGGTAAAAGACGAAAAGCACCGCACGAGAGGCCTCTATTTCCGAAACGTGGAAATCCCGATCGACCGGAACAGCGAGGGCTTCAAGTTGATCACACGCGTGCAGGACGAGGCGCACCGCTTTGCGATCGAGTACCACCGCCTGCTGCGCAGCAAGGGACAGGTCCACTCGATCCTCGACGACATCCCGGGCATCGGACCGACACGAAGAAAAGAGCTGATGCGCCATTATCAGGGTATCGATGATATTAAAGCGGCAAGTGTAGAGGAGCTTTCAGAACTTCCCGGCATGAATAAACGTGCCGCAGAGCAGGTCTACATATTCTTTCATGCGCCCGCACCGGAGGGGTAACTATTCAGAGCACCATCTCGATTCCGCTTACGCTGCATCTCGATATGGCTGCTCGCCATATGAAATTCCAGAAAAGAACACTCATTCATGCAAGCATGACTCGCGTTCTTTTCTTCCATTTCGCATGGTTCTGAATAGTTACAAAATAGGCAATTTCCAGGTTGCCCCGCCTGCTTTATTGTGCTAAAATCATAGAAGAGACGGAATTATATGACGTCGAATGAAGTCGGAGGACAGGAAAATGAAAGAAATTGAAATGACCAAAATGGTTGAGGCAATGGATCTCCGCAACCTGACACCAGAGGTTGATATGACAGATCTTGTCATTGCCACACCGGATATCAACCGTCCTGCACTGCAGCTGACCGGCTACTATGAGCATTTTGCCAATGAGCGTGTGCAGATCATCGGTTATGTAGAGTTTACGTACCTGCAGCATCTTGCTGAGAGCGAGAGAGTCTGCGCGTTTGAGGAATTTGTAAGCCGCAAGATCCCATGCGTCATTTTCACAACGAAGATGATCCCGGGACCGGAAATTCTCGAGCTGTGCAACCGTTACCAAGTACCGGCCTTTGCGGTAGATAAATCCACTTCCGTTTTCATGGCCGAAATCATCCGCTGGCTGAACGTACAGCTTGCCCCAATGATCTCGATCCACGGCGTGCTGGTCGATGTATTCGGCGAGGGCGTTCTGATCATGGGCGACAGCGGCATCGGAA
>CAVLAW010000207.1:0-4655 GCA_963661155.1 Tidjanibacter massiliensis
GCCCTGATCCATCATTTTGTCTGCGGCATGGAGGCTCTTTCCTCCCGGTGCCGCACAGAGATCCAGCACCTGATCACCAGGCTTCGGATCCGCCAGATGGGCCGCCATCATGGAACTCACATCCTGAATCTGGAACCGGCCTTCCTGAAATGCCTGCAGTGAAGCAATCGTCTCGAAGTTTTTCAGATAGAATGCTTCTTCCAGATACGGTGCTTTCTCCAGCTCTGCACCCTGGCTTTCCAGGCTTTTTTTCGTTTCCTCGATTGTATTGCGGAGACGGTTGACGCGGACCGTCACCTGTTTTTCTTTCAGAAAATCCGCCATCATCCTCTCCGCCGTCTCTTTTCTATACTGAGAGACGAACTCTTCGACCAGAAATTCCGGCATGGAGTATTTCACGGAGAGATACTTTCGTGTATCGCTTTCTTTCGGCATCGGCAGATGGTCTTTCTCCCGCACAATCGTGCGCAGAACACCATTGACGAAGCCCTTTAAGTTATAAAAATGCTTCTTTTCCGCCAGCTTGACCGCCTCATTGACGACCGCTGAATCCGGCACTGCGTCCAGAAAACGGATCTGGTACACCGACATCCGCAGAATCGCGCGGATCACCGGTTTGCATTTGTTGATCTTGATTTTAGAATACTGATTGATGATGTAGTCGTTCTGGATGCCGTACTCCACGGTACCCTCACAGACCCGCTTGATAAAAGCACGGTCCTGCCGCGGCAGGAACTGGTATTTATCGAGCGCATCCCTTACAGCAAGATGGCAGGGCGTTTTCTCCCTGTCCATCTCCAGCAGAATGTTCATGATCAGCTCTCTTGTATTTATCGTATCAGTCATCGTTTCTCCTAAATGCTCCGGATAAAATCAGCAGCCGGAGTAACTGCAGCAGGGAACCGATTACCGCTGCCACGTATGTCATGGCTGCAGCCCAGAGTACCTTTTTGACTCCGTCGTGTTCCGTCTCTGTCACCATACCGCCCTCACTGAGCATCTTTAATGCTCTTCTCGACGCATCAAATTCGACTGGAAGTGTTACCACCTGGAAAGCCAGCGCCAGCACGAAAAGCCAGATTCCGACCTTGACCAGCATCGGAAGGCTGAAAATCAGTCCAATCAGGAACAGAGGCCAGAAAAGCTGGGATCCTAAGTTCGCTGCCGGAACGATCGCGCTCCGCACCTTTAACGGCACGTAGTCGGTGTTGTGCTGTACGGCATGACCGCACTCATGCGCTGCGACACCGATCGCCGCAACTGAGGTCGAATTGTATACTGCGTCGGATAAATTTACCGTTTTCGTCCGCGGATCGTAATGGTCGGTCAGTTTGCCCGATACGTGGCGGACGGTCACATCGTAGATGCCGGCCTGATGCAGGATGCAGAGCGCTGCCTCGCGTCCTGTCATGCCGCTGTATGAGCGGACGGTCTGATATTTGCTGAAAATCGTGTTCATGCGGGCGGATACCGCCATGGAAATCAGTGCGGCAAGAATCACCAGCAGATACGTACTGTCATAAAAAAGTCCCATATCGTTTTTCTCCTTTTCTCACACACAGCAACGAAAACGCCGCCGTGCAGTTCCCCGCCTCAACTTCAGGTTTCTATTTTTTATTCGCCAAGTTTCGTACCCGGCTCAATCGCATAGCCACGCAGGAAATCGGCGGCCTTCATCCGTTTCTTTCCTTCGAGCTGCAGCTCCTCGATCACCAGAATGCCGTCGCCCGTCTTGACATGGATACCGGTCTCGTCTGCCACCCAGACTTTTCCGGCGTTCTTTGTCGGATTCTGACCTGGAATTCTGTCGAATAAGTTACCGCCCAGCATGGCAATCACTTTTGCATCCCAGATTTTCAGGTTCTTTCCGTTTACTTTTGTAAACGCACTCGGCCACGGACTCATGGCACGGATCTGACGCTCGATCTCAACGGCACTCTTCGTCCAGTCGATCTTTCCATCCTCTTTTTTGATCATCCGCGCATACTCTGTGGTGCTTATCTCAGGCTGTTTTTCCGGTGTCACTTCACCGGCTGCGATCTTCGGCAGGGTCTCTACCAGCAGTTTTGCTCCGGCATCTGCCAGTTTGTCGAAAAGGCTTCCGCCGGTCTCATCTGCTGCAAGCGGAACTTCCACTTTCGCCAGCATATCGCCGGTGTCAAGACCTTCGTCCATTTTCATGATCGTCACGCCGCTCACTTCATCACCGTTCATTACCGCCCACTGGATCGGCGCTGCTCCGCGGTAGGCCGGAAGCAGGGAGGCGTGAACGTTGATGCAGCCGTATTTCGGCAGATCCAGAATCTCTTTCGGGATAATCTGGCCAAATGCTACCACGACGATCACATCCGGCTCCATTTTCCGGATCTCCTCGATCGACTCGGCATCGCGCACGCGGCGCGGCTGGTAAACCGGAAGGCCGTGTTTCTCGGCTGCCTCTTTGACCGGTGTCGGCATCATCTGTTTTCCGCGGCCCTTCGGTTTATCCGGCTGGGTCACAACGCCTGTGATCTCATAGCCGGCCTCCACCAGTGCCTCAAGTGTTCCCACGGAGAAATCCGGGGTTCCCATAAATACCACTTTCATCTTGGGTCATCTCCTTTTAAATTCAATTGCTTACTCTTCGTCCTCGTACTCGTCATACTCATCGTACGTGTTGTCCCAGAGTTCACCTTCTACTTTTTCTGTATACATATGTCCGTCGAGGTGATCGCACTCGTGGCAGATGCAGCGGGCGAGAAGCTCGGTTCCCTCCAGTTCAAACGGCTGCATGTTGCGGTCCAGTGCTCTTACCTTCACGTAGTTCGGACGGGTTACAGTACCGGATTTTCCCGGAAGGCTTAAGCATCCTTCGGCTCCTGTCTGGCTGCCGGAAGTCTCGAGGATTTCCGGGTTGATCAGAAGATGCGGCGTTCCGTCCACATCCATGACTACGATTCTCTTTAAGATGCCGACCTGCGGTGCGGCAAGGCCGACGCCGTTTGCCTCGTACATGGTGTCAAACATGTCATCGATCAGCTCGCTGATTCTCGGTGTCATCTCCTCCACCGGTCTGCATTTTTTCGTTAATACGCGGTCGCCTACGACTCTGATTTCTCTGATTGCCATAATTCTTTTCCTTTCTTTTGCTTTTCTATTATAAATAATCTATGTGTAAATTTTATGAAAACTTAGTATTTTCTGCTGAAGTCAAACTGTAAATAGACGGTTCGGAATCCTTTGTTGATCTCGATATACCGCTCCAGCTTTTCCCGCAGATCCGTCAGCACCTCTTCCCGCGGGGCGCGCACGTACACGGCCATGCGGTACAGGTCGTTGATTTTCGACACCGCCTCGCTTGCCGGCCCGATGATCTGGACCTCGCGGCTGCCCTGGATGCGGACGAGATATCGCCGGATATATTCCATCGCCTGTGCCAGGTGCTGTTCGTCCTCTCCCGCTCCGTGGATCGCGAGAAGCTCCGCGGCCGGCGGGTAGCCCATCAGACGGCGGTAATCCATCTCTTTCTCGTAAAACGTCTCATAATCCTGCTCCGCTGCCGTCTGAATGCTGTAATGCTCGGGATGGTACGTCTGAATGACCGCCATGCCCTGCTTTTCGCCTCTTCCGGCGCGGCCGACCGCCTGGGTCAGGAGCTGGAACGTCCGCTCCCCGGCGCGGTAATCGACCGCATTTAAGGAGAGATCCGCGGCCAGCGCTCCCACCAGTGTTACATTCGGGAAATCGTGGCCTTTTACAATCATCTGCGTTCCGATCAGAATATCAGCCTCTCCCGCCGCGAAGGACGAGAGGATTTCTTCATAGCTGTTTTTCGTTTTTGTCGTGTCGCCGTCCATCCGAAGGACGCGCGCCTTCGGAAACAGCTTTTTCACGTTCTGCTCAATCTGCTGCGTTCCGGCGCGGAAACCGCCGATGTACGGCGATCCGCACGACGGACAGCTTCTGACCTGCGGCCGCTCATAGCCGCAGTAGTGACAGACGAGCATGCCGTTGTTGTGCGCCGTCAGCGAGACATCGCAGTGCGGGCATTTCATCACATGGCCGCAGGAACGGCACGAGACGAAACCTGCATAGCCTCTGCGGTTCAGAAAAAGCACCGTCTGTTCCCGTCTTTCCAGCCGGGTTTCGATCTCGCTCTGCAGCTTTTCAGACAGAATTGAGCGGTTTCCCTTCTGTAATTCTTCCCGCATATCCGCAATCCATACTGACGGCAGAACGGCGTTTCCGTATCGTGCATCCATCCGGAATAAAGCATATGCCCCCGTCTCGCAGGCATACGACGCATCCACCGACGGCGTAGCCGATCCCATCACGATGTGGGCGTGTTCCAGCTCGGCGCGGCGCACGGCTGTTTCCCTTGCATGATAACGCGGCGTCACTTCACTTTTATACGAAGTTTCGTGTTCCTCATCGATCACAATAAGACCAAGGTTCGGGAACGGGGCAAAAAGCGCCGACCGCGGGCCGATCATAATGCTGACCTCCCCGCGCCGTGCGCGCTCCATCTGATCGGCGCGCTCGGACGGTGTCATCCGTGAATTGACGACGGTGACCCGCCCTCCGAACCGCGCGCAGAACCGCTCCACGTTCTGATACGTCAGTGCAATTTCCGGGATCAGCACGATGACCTGCTTTCCTTCGGCCAGCACATGCTC
>CAVLAW010000208.1:0-4630 GCA_963661155.1 Tidjanibacter massiliensis
AATCGGATTCGCAGACAAGTGAGTGGTATAGTTATTTCGAAAACGATGTACTAGTTTGGAGTCTCATCGAAGTATTTCTCGTCCGGGCTGGTGTCCACGCCGAGGTATTCGGTTGTGATCTTGGAAAGAGTTCCGTCCTCTTTCATCTCTTTTAAAGCTTTGTCCACATCCTCGCGGAGTGTTGCGCCGTCTTCGTTCTTTCCAAACAGGAAGTAGGTGTTGTTCTGTGGGAACAGGAAATTTTCGGTTTCCTCGTCGATCTCGTTTGCTTCAAGCTGTCCTTCCAGTCCGAACTGCGGAAGCAGGTTGTCGATGATCGGTCCGTCGTCGATTGCTACATCAGCGGTTCCGTCTACGATGTGCTGGTAGCGAACCTGGAAGTTTGCGTTGGAATATACAATGTTAATCTGGTGATCCGGGTTGTCGGTGTTCCATTTTTCCAGTGCGTTTGCGGTAAGGCTTCCTGCACTCAGCTCAATTTTGTATCCGCGGTCTGCCAGATCGGTAAGAGAAGTCAGCGGATCATCGCCGGTTCTCTGGATGTACTCGTTGAAGCTTGTCTTATATGGTAAAGAGAAGTAGTAGGATTCTGCTCTCTCATCGGTGTAGCCGTAATTGTTGACTGCGATGTCGTACTGACCGCTCAGCACACCCTGCAGGGCATCTGCCTGCTCGATCTTCAATTCATACTGCGGAAGACGGTTGAAAACTTCTTTTACAATGTCGATGTCGACACCGGTCAGTTCATTGTCATCGTTTACGTAGAAGTACGGTGCCAGAGTACCGCTTGTTACGGCTTTGATGACTTTCTTCTCACCGGAATCTGCTGCGGAGTTGCTGCTCGCGGATGATGCTGCGGATGATCCGGAATTGCTGCCTGTGCTGCTTGATGCACTGCTTCCGCATCCTGCGAGGCTCGCTGCCACAAGTCCTGCCGCTGCTAATACTGCCCAGATTTTCTTTTTCATAATAAGTTCCTCCTCATTTCCTCGTTGTCCTGTATTCCGGCCGCGCCCCGGCTGCCTGAGAGTGTTCCGCCGAAGCGCCCCGGATTTTCTGTCCTGTTTTCTTATAAAAGTCCTTTCAGCGGATTAATCGATGCATCCACGGAAAGTACGCCGTTCTTCGGATTTCTGTCTTCCCATTTCGGGCTGTTCCAGATGGTTTTGGAGATTTCTCCTGCGTAGTCTTCGTAGGTTTCTCCTTCCGGATGGCGAAGGAATACTTCGTCCGGTGTCTTGCTGAGTGCTCTTCTCGATCCGTCGTCTGCCATCAGCTTCTCGAAATCTACTTTTGCAAGGATTCGTTCGTTGTATCCGCGGAAGAGAACCTCGCCCAGTTTCTTGCCCGGTCTGGAAAGTGCCAGCACCTGCGGATCGCTTCCGTGACGGAAGGCCGGGATCGCATACAGCTCTTTTAAGTAGCCCCAGATATTCTTGTAATCACGGATTGGCTTTTTCACCGGTCCTACGTTGTGGAAGTAGCTGACATCCCAGCGGATCAGAGTAACGTAAGCGCGGACATCGCTGTCGGTGATGTAATCGCCGAACAGGAAACGATTGGTTTCCAGTCGTTTGTCCAGCTTGTCGAGGGATTCATAGAAATCTTCGTACGCCTCGTCGTATGCTTCCGGCGACTGGCAGAATGCCATGCGGTAATGACCGTTGTTCACATGCGGGAAGAGCCAGTCGTTAAACTCATCGATCTCTTTCCGGAATTTTTTCGGGTACAGGTCCGGCGCATCTTTCGGCTGGAACGGACGGAACTGCACTTCGAGGTAGTTCGTCAGGCGGTGATAATCATTGTTCACAGCCTTTTTCTCTTTGACATCTACCAGCGTCGGTGTCGTTGCTCTTCCTTTGAAGTCCGGATTTGCTCTTTTATAAAACTCGCTTAAGAAGTAAGCGCCAGTTGCCGGGTCTTTGAAGTCCGGGTACTGTCCGAACGCGTGTCCGTAACGGTTCGTCTCGCCGGATGGGGAAACTCTCGTCTCGGAGATCACATCCTGCAGTCCCAAGAGCTCCCGTACAATGATCGGTCGGTTGGACCAGTTGCATCCGGTTGCCCAGTAGATGCCGAAGCGGTTTGCCTCTGCTTTCAGATCGCCTTCTTTATCGCCGAACGGCTGGATAAATGCATTTGGCTGACGGATGAAAGCGCCGCGCTCATCGATCTCTACGAGTGTTTCATTTGGTCTTGGGTCTACTCCGACCTCTGCTGCAAACTGTTCTGCCAGCTCGTCGGTGTATTTGATTTCTTCGGTTTCTTTATTTTCAACTGGGGTGAAGCTGCATCCGCATCCGCTCATGGTATCTGTCCTCCTGTATTTCGTCTTGCATTTTCTATGTCTGTTTTCTTACTGTTTTTATGTTATTCATTCGCATTTTTCTTAAAAAAGATTAAAAAAATAGCAGGCATTCGTTCCGGCCTGCCCGCACATGCATTTTCTGTCATGCTTTCTCTGCCTGCGAATGTTTCTTAGTTTTCTCTATTTTTATTGGAGCTGCAGCAACAGCAACAACACATCTCCATCATTCTGTTCTCCTGCATTCGTCTGTTGTCTGTTTTTTTCATTTGCTGTTCTCCTTTCCTACTAATTCGATATGTTTTATGTGTTTCTCGATTACATGGCTTATTATAATGCACTTTTTTTCAAGATGCAACCCCAAAAACGCCTTCTGGTAATCGTTATTTCGAAGAAGCGCTTATAGGTTTTTCCTATTAATTGATCATACCAGAAAGATATTACTTATCACACCTGTGGCGTGATTTTGTTTTTTCTGCCGGGACCACCGCAACTTTTGCAATGTGCTCAACAATTCTTGCCATGGTTTTTTTTTTGGGAAACGATACAATAAAAAGCAAAGAACATCACTTACAAATATAACATAAAGGAGAGTTTTTCTTATGGAAATGACATTTCGCTGGTACGGTTCCAAGTTTGATACCGTCACCTTAGAGCAGATCCGCCAGATTCCGGGCGTAACCGGAGTAATCACAACGTTATATGACACCACCCCTGGTGAGGTGTGGACACGAGAAGCCATTCATGCTTTAAAAGAGGAAGTGGAAGCCTCCGGTCTTCACATCTCCGGCATTGAGAGTGTCAACATCCACGATGCCATCAAGATCGGCAGCCCGGACCGCGAGCAATACATTGACAATTATATTGAAACGTTAAAGCATCTCGGCGAGGAGGACATTCATCTCGTCTGCTACAACTTCATGCCGGTCTTCGACTGGACCAGAACGGAATTGGCGCGTGTCCGCCCAGACGGATCAACCGTGCTCGCCTATACCCAGTCTGCTGTCGATGCCCTCGTACCGGAAAAAATGTTTGAATCCATCGCCGGTGATGCAAACGGCGCCATTCTGCCGGGCTGGGAGCCAGAGCGCATGTCAAAGGTCAAGGAGCTGTTCGAAGCTTACCGCGATGTGGATGATGAGAAGCTGTTTGCCAACCTCAAATATTTCCTTGAGCGCATCATGCCGGTCTGCAACGAGTATGACATCAAGATGGCCATTCACCCGGACGACCCGGCGTGGAGTGTGTTCGGACTTCCGAGAATCATCATTAATAAAGAAAACATTCTGCGCATGATGAAAATGGTTGATGATTCGCACAACGGCGTGACCTTCTGCTCCGGCTCCTACGGAACAAACCTCGAGAACGATCTGCCGGATATGATCCGCTCCTTAAAAGGCCGCATCCATTTCGCCCATGTCCGCAATCTGAAGTTCCACAGCCAGCAGGATTTCGAGGAATCCGCACACCTTTCCTCGGACGGCAGTTTCGATATGTATGAGATTATGAAGGCGCTGTACGACATCGGCTTCGACGGCCCGATCCGCCCGGACCACGGACGCATGATCTGGGGCGAGAAAGCGATGCCTGGCTATGGACTGTATGACCGCGCACTCGGTGCGACTTACTTAAACGGACTCTGGGAGGCCATCGACAAGAGTCACAAACGTGGAATTTAAAGGAGGTTTTTACTGATGTCTCTTTCTTTAACAACTGCCGGACTGGCAGATCAAAAAGCATGGGAAGCCGCAGGGTATGCGCTTCCGTCCTATGACCGCGGGGCGATGATCACACGCACGAAAGAAGCTCCGTGCTGGGTACACTTTGGTGCCGGAAATATTTTCCGCGCTTTCCAGGCGAATACGGCGCAGGAGCTGTTAAACAACGGAACGTTTGACCGCGGTGTCGTTGTCGCAGAGGGATTTGATACGGAAATCATCCGCGATATGTACCAGCCGCACGATAACTTAAGCATTCTCGTGACCTTAAAGGCGGATGGGTCTGTCGAGAAAACGGTCGTCGGAAGCATTGCGGAGTCACTTGCCGCCGACACAGCGGATTCCGCTGATTTTATCCGTTTAAAAGAAATCTTTACGAAGGATTCGCTGCAGATGGCAACTTTTACGATCACCGAAAAGGGCTATTCCCTGAAAAACGGCGCGGGCGAGCTGCTCCCGGCTGTCGCTGCCGACTTTGCCGCAGGTCCAGCCGCGGTCACCAGCTATATGGGAAAAGTTGCTTCTCTTTTATATGAAAGATTTCTTGCCGGAGAAAAGCCAGTTGCGATGGTCAGCACCGACAACTGCTCCCACAACGGTGAAAAAC
>CAVLAW010000209.1:0-4630 GCA_963661155.1 Tidjanibacter massiliensis
GGTTTTCCCGATTTCTGCTGTCAGCGGAAAAGGTTTAAAAGAGCTTTTATATGCCGTACAGAAAAAACTTGATGAGCTTCCGAAAGAGCGCATGGTCTTCGAGCAGGAGTTCTTCCCGGAGGATATGCTTCTTGCAGAGAACCTGCCGTATACCGTCGAGCAGGATCCGGAAGACGAGCACCGCTTCATCATCGAGGGACCGAAGATCGAGAAAATGCTCGGCTACACTAATCTGGATTCCGAGAAGGGCTTTGCGTTCTTCCAACGGTTCTTAAAAGATACCGGCATCTTAGACGAACTCGAACAGGCGGGCATCCAGGAAGGTGACACCGTCAAGATGTATGGATTTGAATTTGATTATTATAAATAAAGAAAACGAAGGAGGAGACGTATGACCAGCAAGCAGAGAGCATACCTGAAAGGCCTTGCCATGACCATGGAGCCGATTCTGCAGGTAGGAAAAAGCAGCATCACGCCGGAGCATACCGCTGCTGTTGCAGAGGCACTTGAGGCGAGAGAGCTGATCAAGATCAACGTACTGCAGAACTGCGTAGATGATCCAAGAGAGATCGCAGAGGTTCTGGCAGAGCGCACCAATTCCCAGGTGGTACAGGTGATCGGCAAAAAGATCGTGCTGTATAAAGAGGGCAAAAAAGAGAAAAAGAAAATTCAGCTTCCGAAATAATCCGCAGGAAAGAATCGCCGGGACCGGAGCATACCGCTGCTGTTCCGGCGCTTTTTGAGGAAAACGTATGGAAAAGACAAACAGAAAAGTTGGTATTATGGGAGGAACATTCGATCCCATTCATATCGGTCATCTGATTCTTGGCGAGGCAGCGTACGAGCAGTTCGGACTCGATGAAGTCTGGTTTCTGCCGGCAGGAAATCCACCGCATAAGCAGAACCGGGCGGGACGGGCAAACGATGCACAACGTGTTGAGATGGTGCACCGTGCCATTGCGTCCAATCCGCACTTTGTACTCTGCACCAAAGAAATGGAAGACCAGGGGTATACCTACAGCTATCGGACACTTGAGACGATGCGCGAGGAAAATCCGGGAACGGAATTCTATTTTATCATCGGGGCAGATTCCCTGTTCTATTTTGATGAGTGGAAAAATCCGGAACGGATCTGTGCTGCCGCAAAGATTCTGGTGGCAACCAGGGATCATGCGAAAGAGGAAGAACTTCAGGCCTGCATGGAACGAAATGCGGAAAAACTTCACGGCACCTTTCTGAAACTGGATACACCGAATCTCGATGTTTCTTCCCACGAACTGCGGGAATGGGTCCGGGAAGGGAAATCCGTGAAATATTATCTTCCGGATTCCGTGGTTTCTTACATTCAGGAGCAGAAGATCTATAAGGACTAGAGGAAAAGCAGGATGGAACAGTACGATTTATGGAAACTGGACAAAAAACTCCAGAAAGAAGTCGATGAAGACCGCTATCATCATACGCTCGGTGTCATGTTTACCGCAGCATCAATGGCAATGGTGTGGGGCGAGGATCTTGAGAAAGCCTGCGTGGCCGGACTGCTTCACGACTGTGCAAAATGCATTCCGAACAAGAAAAAAATCACCATGTGTGAGAAAAACAAGATTGCAATCACCGAGTTTGAGCGGAACAATCCGTTTCTGATTCACGCAAAGCTCGGTGCATTTCTGGCAAAGGATAAATACAAGGTCGATGATCCGGACATTTTGAGCGCCATCACCTGGCATACGACAGGAAAAGAAGATATGACGCTGCTGGAGAAGATTATCTATATCGCAGATTATATTGAACCGGCACGGAACAAGGCGCCGCATCTTGCCCGCCTCCGGAAACTGGCATTCACGGATATCGACGAATGTATGTATGAAATATTAAAAGACAGTATGGCGTATCTGTCGGAAAACCCAAAGACGATGGACCCGATGACGGAGCAGGCGTATACGTTTTATGAAGCGCTGCACCGGGAACGGAAGGCAAAGGAGGAAGGAAACAATGAGTGAATCAAAACAGACTGCAAAACTTGCACTGGAAGCACTGGAAGATAAAAAAGCAATGGATGTCCGCATTCTGGACATTACCCATGTTTCTACTCTGGCAGATTATTTCATGATCGCCAGCGGAAGCAACCGCAACCAGGTACAGGCGATGGCTGACAACGTAGAAGAGGTACTCGGAAAAGCCGGCGTACATCCGAAACAGATCGAGGGCTATCAGACTGCAAACTGGATTCTGATGGATTACGGCGATGTTGTCATCCACATCTTTGATGAGGAAAACCGCCTGTTCTATGATCTGGAGAGAATCTGGAGAGACGGTAAAGTTGTAGAAAAAGAAGAAATTATGTAAAACATGAGGCGCAGAAAATCGGAATCGGCGAAGAAAAAGACAGGTTCCGATTTCTGCGCTTTTTTGCATGACAGAGCAAAAGAAAAGGGGGACAGGACAGCATGAAAAAAATAGAAAGCGGATCGCTTAGAGTAATGCTGGATGAAGAAACGCTGGGACTTCGGATTGAAAAAGACGGCGTGAAATGGAACACGGATCCGGCGAAAACACCGGAATTGATTTTTGAGGAAGGAACGTATCGTTTTCTGGATGCGGAGGAGATTTCGCATGAGGTATATTCTTTCGGCGTGGGCTGTGGAATCCGGAGCCGCTATACGGGGATTGCGAGAACGCCGTATGCGTTCGAGACGATCGTCTGGATCGAACATGTAAATGAGACACTCTGGATGGAATGGATTCCGCTCTGTGAGGAGGGGCTGCATCCGAAAAAGGTGCTTTGGCCGACGGCAATGGAGTTTGTGGGCGGCCGTGCGGACTGGTATACCCTTCTGACCGAGGGACAGGGACTTCTGATCCCGAATACGTGGGAGACGGAACTTGGAAAGCTTTCCTTTGATGGCAGATTTGAGACATCCGGCGGCTATATGCCGTGGTATGGTCAGGTGAAGGAAAGAAATGGCTATATTGCAATCTGTACCACACCGTGGAATGCCGGTTACCAGGCAGAGCATCCGGCCGGCGGCCCGTATACCAGTGTCGATGCCTGGCTGGAGCCGAGCCTTGGAACAATGAATTACCGCAGAATTTTCCGCTATACATTCTTAAATGACTGCGATTACAACGATCTCTGCAAAACGTACCGTCAGTATGTCCGGGAACAGGGCCGTCTGCGTACATTAAAAGAAAAGGCCGTGCAGAACCCGTCGATTCACGATCTTGTGGGAACGTGTTTTGTGCATACGGGAATCAAGACGGTCGTACAGCCGGAGTCCGGCTTTTTTGATCCGCAGAATCCGGAGAAAAACAACCGCGTCGTACCGTTTGCCGTGCGTGAACAGGAGATCAGAGAGATTCATGATCTCGGTGTTGAGAAAGTATATCTCCATCTGGACGGCTGGGCAGAGCCGGGCTATGACAACCAGCACCCGGACTATACCACGGCATGTAAAGAAGCCGGCGGATGGGAAGGTATGAAATCACTTGTGGATACGATGCATGATTTCGGTTACCAGTTCGGCATCCACGATCAGTACCGCGATTACTACCATGCGGCGCCGAGCTATGATGAAAATTATGCGTGCCGTCTTCCGGACGGAAGCGTGCCGGGACACAGCTACTGGGCGGGCGGCCCGCAGAGCTATCTGTGTGCGACGCAGGCACCGTTCTATATAAAACGCAACTTCGCCGAACTGAAGAAAAACGGGATTCAGCTTGACGGTGCCTATCTTGATGTGTTTACATGCAACGAGGGTGATGAGTGCGCCAATCCGGAGCATGTAATGACAAGAAGAGACTGCTATACCTATCGCGGAAACTGTTTTTCCTGGCTGCTCTCACAGGGGATCCTCTCAAGCTCCGAGGAAGTCAGCGACTGGGCGATTCCGTATCTCGTATTCTGTCATTATGCGCCGTACGATTTTATGCTGCGCCCGGCGGAAACACCGAAGAAAGGAATTCTGGTGCCGTTGTTTAATCTTGTGTACCATGACTGTGTGATTGAGCCGTGGATGATGGACCGTGCTTCCAAAGACGAGGACTATATGCTGTATGCGCTTCTCGCTGGCGGTGCGCCGTATCTTGTACGGGATGGAGCGTATCCGAATACCGACGGTGCTTTTGACGGGGAAAAGATCAGCCTCGCGAAGATGGCGGAAAGATGCCGCGTTGTGATGGAACTGCATGAAAAAACAGCATTTCTGGAACTGGTGCGCCATGAGTGTCTGACGGCAGACGGAAGCGTACAGAAGAGTATTTTTGCGGACGGAACATATGTCGTATGCAGTTTTGCAGAGCGGACATATGAAATTGGGCAGGAAGCATAAAAAAGAAAAAAGCTGTTTGAAAAACAGATGCCAGATATAGAGCAGATTTTAGAGAAAAATACGATATTTTGTGGTTTCTTTTGTATTTTTTTGCGTGCATCTATTGCGGATTCCGGGCGGATTTGCTATATTATGAATGCGGAGGTGTTCATGCCCGGTGCAAAGAAGATGCCGGAGCGTGACGAAACAAAATAACACCAGAAAGGAACAAATCAAATGAAAGAATTTGAACAGTGGGACGGCTTTTCCGGAAGACTCTGGAAAGAAGGCGTTGACGTACGTGACTTTATTCAGAACAACTATAC
>CAVLAW010000210.1:0-4610 GCA_963661155.1 Tidjanibacter massiliensis
CCTCTTCCGGTCCTACGACACCGGCATCCGCAAGCTGATCCATGATTCTGGCTGCACGGTTGAAGCCAATTTTCAGCACTCGCTGGAGCATACCGATCGACGCTTTGTCTTTTTCGATGATGAATTTTCCGGCTTCCACAAAGTAATTGTCGCGGTCATCCCCGCCTCCTGCGGCGGAACCGCTGTCCAGGCTTACCGTGTGAATCCGTTTTTCAATATCCGGATCATAAGCATTTTCGCCGTAGTGGTTTTTTAAATAGGCAACCACATCGCTGACCTCTTTATCCGAGACAAACGATCCCTGCAGACGGGCCGGTTTCTGGTAATCCTGCGGCTTATACAGCATGTCACCTTTTCCAAGCAGCTTCTCCGCACCGCCCATATCGAGAATGGTACGGGAATCTACGCTCGAAGAAACGGAGAATGCAATACGGGACGGCATATTTGCCTTGATCAAACCCGTGATGACGTTGACGGAAGGTCTCTGTGTCGCAATGATCAGATGGATACCGGCGGCACGGGCAAGCTGTGCCAGACGGCAGATTGCATCCTCCACCTCGCCAGGCGCTACCATCATCAGGTCGGCAAGCTCGTCCACGATGATGACAATCTGCGGCAGTTTTTCCGGCTTTTTGCCGTTTTCATCAGGCGGCAGCTCGGCAACTTTTGCATTGTAGCCTTTCATATCGCGCACGTTGAATTCCGCGAACTTGTTATAACGGTCAGTCATCTCCGTAACAGCCCAGTTCAGTGCACCCGACGCCTTCTTCGGATCGGTGACTACCGGAATGAAAAGGTGCGGAATGCCGTTGTATACCGAAAGCTCTACCACCTTCGGGTCAATCATGATCAGTTTGACATCCTCCGGTTTTGCCTTGTAAATAATACTCATAATCAGCGTGTTGATGCAGACCGATTTACCGGAACCGGTTGCTCCCGCAATCAGAAGATGCGGCATCTTGGCAATATCCGCAATAACCGGCTGTCCTGCGATGTCTTTTCCGACAGCAAACGCCAAATTCGAGGAAAAGTTTTTAAATTCCGGTGTTTCCAGAAGATCGCGCAGCATAACGGCGGTGTTCGTCTTGTTCGGAACCTCGATGCCGACCGCGGATTTTCCCGGGATCGGCGCCTCGATACGGACATCTGCTGCGGCAAGACTCAGTTTGATATCATCGGTCAGTCCGACGATACGGCTCACCTTGACGCCCTGCTCCGGCATCAGCTCGTAGCGTGTGACGGTCGGACCGCAGCTTACGTTGTTGACGGTAACTTTAACGCCGAAACTGTCCAGCGTCTCCTCCAGCTTTCGTGCCACTTCGCGCAGATGCGCATCGGAATCCCCCATCGCACCGCGTGTTCCTTTTTTCAGCAGATTCATCGGCGGCGTTTTATATTCCGGCCGCTTCTCCTCCGCCTTTTTGCCAATCTCCTGACGAATGCCGTCCACGTCCGCTTCAATCTCCTGCTGGGAGGATCTCGGGTTTCGTGCATGGTCTGCTACTGTTTTTTCTTTTTTCGGCTCTTCTGCGGCCGTCTCTGCTTTTTCGGGCTCCTCGACCGGCACAGAACCTCGGTGAATGGAGAGTTCCGGCATCTCCATCTGGTTTGTATCGTCGTTCTCGTTCAATTCCGCTTTCAGATCCACACGCGGAAGAAGGCGGGATTTCTTTTTCTTCTCTTTTTTCGGCTCATCCACTTCTTCGAGGATCAGTTCTTTTTCTTCTTCCTCCATCGCAGCTCTGCGCGCCAGACGTTCCTGACGGCGCTCTTCTGCCATACGGCGGCGGTCATTTGTTTTCTCCTGAATCGGTGCGAAAATCGGTTTCTGCGTCATCACAATCACGGAAATAATGATTGCGCTCACAATGATCACCCATGCACCGATCTGGCCGAAGCCCATACCGAGAAGTTTCACGACAAAGCCGCCCAGGATTCCTCCGCCGAGGTGGTCATAGGCACTATCAAAATAGTAATCCAGAAACGATGTATCTCTCGTATAGCCCGAAGTCAGAAGCTGCATAAAGGCGCAGAAAAACACGAAGCAGCTCACCGCTCCTCCTGTTTTCCGCACGATCAGAAAGTTTTCTCTGTTTGCTATGTAAAATGCCGTTCCGAAAAAGATCAGAACCGGTGCCGCCCACTCGGTCACGCCGAAGAGACCGAAGAAAAAGTCACAGACAGCCTGTCCGATCACGCCGCCCATGCCGAAATTGCTAAGCATCAGCAGAATGGAGAACGCCAGCACACAGAGCAGAATAATCTCTGCGCGTACACCCTCGTCCATCGGCTCACGCACAGTATTTTTCTTTGCACCGGAAGTGCGTTTTGCTGTACTGCTCTTTTTTGTGGTTGTTTTTCTGGCCGTTGTTTTTGTCTGCTTCTTTTTTGCTGTACCGGCGGCAGAAGTCTTTTTCTTTGCCTTACCGGTTCCCTTTGTTGTATTTGCCATGCAGAACCCTCCCCTTTTTCATGTTACAGCAGAAAATATCCTGCAATGGAGAATGTCCCGACAAGAAGACAGTACAAAGCAAAATATTTCAGTTTCCGTTTTCTCACTACGCGCATCAGCACACGGATCGTAAGGTAACCGGCTGTTGCTGCCATAAAAATGCCGACAAGATAAACCGGTTGGAATACAATCTTATTTTTTCCCATCGTCGCAAGTTCAACGATCGTGGCCCCGAGAATCGCCGGGACGCTCGCGATCAGTGAATATTTGACCGCGTAAGAACGGGTCATGCCGCCGATCACACACGCAGAAAGCGTGGAGCGGGAAAGTCCCGGAATCGTGGAAAATCCCTGGAAAAATCCGGCAATCAAAGCGTCTTTCGGTTTCAGGTTCTTCTGTGTTTTTTCTCCCTCCGGGAGCATATCTGCAACGACAAGCAGAATAGCCGTCAGATACAGACCGACACCTGGTGCCAGCAGATTCGAGGATGTCAGTGCGACAAGGCTCTGAATCGCGCCGCCGATGATCGCCGTCGGGATCGTGGTCAGAATCAGCAGGAAAGCGAGCATGCGGTAGTTGCTGCCGAGCACCTTCCGATACTGCTTTCTCTCCTGATGCTGGTTGGAAAAATGTTCTTTTAAATTATGAAACAGATCAATCACAATTCCGCACAGGGCGAGAAAGAGACGTTTCCACTCTCTGGAGAACGTCAAAAGAATTGCAATCATGGATCCAAAGTGTAAAAGCACGTTGAAAAACACAATCTGTGTATCTTCGATTTTCATGAAATGGCGGAAGATAATCAGATGTGCGGAGCTGCTGATCGGCAGGAATTCGGTAATCCCCTGGATCAGGCCCATAAGCAAAGCTTGTATTACTGACATATTTTTTATCCTGTTCCCTTATTTTTCTCTTTTGTGAAAGTCCGTATAAAACTTCCGTTCGAATTTTCACAGCGAACTCATTCTAACACAAAATCCCCCGAAACACAAGCCGCGCGACAGTGTCATTTTTCTGTTCCCGCTGTTTTCCCCATTAATTCATTCAGCTTTTCAAGTGCGCGGGCAATCCCGCCGACCTCATCAAGCAGCCCTTCCTCGACCGCCTGCGGACCATCGAGCATTGTTCCGACGTCTTTGACCAGCGTTTTTGTATCAAGCATCAGTTCTTCCAGACGCTCTTTGGTGATCCTTGAATGCGCCGATACAAAACCTGTGATCCGATCCTGCGTTTTTTCCATGTTGCGGTATGTCTGCGCCACACCGATGAACATACCATTTGTGCGCACCGGGTGAATCACCATCGTTGCACTCGGCACGATCAGTGAATAGTCTGCCGCAACGGCGAGCGGGACGCCAATTGAGTGGCCGCCCCCTAAAACAAGTGATACCGTAGGCTTTCGCATGGACGCAATCATCTCTGCAATTGCAAGACCTGCCTCCACATCTCCGCCTACGGTATTCAGGAGAATCAGAAGACCATCAATACTTTTGTCCTCCTCTGCACGAGCAAGGGAGGGAAGAATATGCTCGTAGCGCGTCGCTTTCGTGCGCTCGCCGAGAGATTCATGCCCCTCCACCTCTCCAATGATGGACAGCAGATATATATTGGTCTTCAGTTCTACAATATTTTCTTTTTCTGTCTGGTTTTTCTGTGATTCTGCCATACTGGTTTCCCTCTTTTCTGCTATGCAAAATAGCTTTTTCAGTATGTGCAGATTCTTAAGAATCTATGTAAGTTTTTGAAACTTACTCGTCCAAGTTGGTGTAAACGTACTGTACGTCATCGTCATCGTCCAGCAGATCCAGAGTACGGTTCAGGTCTTTTAATGCCTGCGGATCTGTCAGCTCTACGTAAGTCTGCGGGATCATGGTAACGTCTGCCTCAGCCATTGCGATGCCGTCTTTCTCCAGTGCCTCGCGTACTGCGGAGAAGTCATCCGGATCGGTGATGATTTCGTAGCTGTCTTCCTCGTCTGCGAAATCTTCTGCACCGGCATCCAGTGCAAGCATCATCAGATCGTCAGCGTCCATCTCGCACTCTTCTTTATCGATGATGATCTGGCCTTTTTTATCGAACATGTAAGATACGCAGCCGGGTGTTCCAACGCTTCCGTTTCCTTTGGTGAATGCGCTTCTTACGTTTGCTGCTGTACGGT
>CAVLAW010000211.1:0-4605 GCA_963661155.1 Tidjanibacter massiliensis
TTAACTGCAGCTGCACGGGATCTTCTCAGATCGCCTTTTCTCTGCGGTCCGTCCAGAGTCATCTGATCTCCAGTGTAAGCATGGATAGTAACCATGATACCGGATTTGATCGGAGCCAGTTCGTTCAGAGCTTTTGCCATAGGTGCAAGGCAGTTTGTGGTGCAGGATGCAGCGGAGATGATGGTATCTTCTGCTGTCAGGGTCTCATGGTTTACATTGTAAACGATGGTCGGAAGGTCGTTACCAGCCGGAGCGGAGATAACTACTTTACGAGCGCCTGCATTGATGTGTGCCTGAGCTTTTGCTTTGGAGGTGTAGAATCCGGAGCACTCCAGAACTACGTCTACGCCAAGCTCTCCCCATGGGCAGTTGTTAGCATCCGGGAAAGCATAGATTTTGATGTTTTTGCCATCTACTGTGATGGAATCTTCATCGGATGTTACGGTATCAGCCAGAGCATATTTTCCCTGAGAAGAGTCATATTTTAACAGATGAGCTAACATCTTCGGGGATGTTAAGTCGTTGATTGCTACTACTTCATAACCTTCTGCTCCAAACATCTGTCTGAATGCAAGACGTCCGATACGGCCAAAACCATTGATTGCTACTTTTACTGCCATGATTTTCAATTCCTCCTAAAAAAGTGAATTTTAATTTTGAGTCTCTGTACTTTGTGAAAGAAACATCAACCTTATTTGTATAATACCTAATTTCGTCGGAAAATTCAAGTTCTATTTTGAAGAAAATACGAAATTCTTTCTAAAATTTTCAGCGAGGCGGCGTCACTGTCTGCATTTCCGCAAAATTTTCGAATTTCCGTCTGCCGCAAAAAAGCCAGAATTCAGCTCTTCTGGGGCTTTTTCTGGCTTTTCTAGCTCTTTTTCTATGGGATAGGAATATATTCCGGCTTTTTTTCTTTAAAGCGCACGTAGTACCGGAATCCGGCTTCTCGTGCGATGGCGGCGGCATCCGCAAAGTGGAATGCGATATGCTCCGGCTTATGAGCGTCTGCACCGAAGGCGATCTTCTCTCCGCCCAGCTCGCGGTACCGCCGGATGACATCCGGCGTCGGATTCGGCACGCCAAGACCTGCCTTGTAGCCGCCGGTATTGATTTCCAGTGCAATATCGTACCGGATCAGTTCTTTTAAGATGGCATCAATCTCGTCCGCAAAGATGCGGTAGCTGTAATCTCTGCCTTTTTCTTTGCCGTAGCGCACCACGTAGTCCAGATGGCCGAGCGCCTGGAAGTTGTGGAAAGAACGGATATTTTCCGCGGTAGCCTGAAAATACGCCCGGTACAACTCTTCTGACGTCCAGTCCGGGAAAGCATCCTCGTAATAGGGATCTTTTCCGTCGATGACATGCATGGAGCCGATCACATAGTCAAACGGCCATGCATTCACATATTCTTCCATCCGTTCTTTTAAATGGAGCTGCAGTCCCAGCTCCACGCCGAAACGGATATCGATTCTGCCGCGGTATTTCTTCTGCAGTTCCCGGATTTTTGCCGCATATGCCGGGGTATCAAGCTGGAACTCGCCTGTGCTGTAATCCATATCGTAATGGTCTGTCAGGCAGATTGCCGGGAGTCCCAGTTCGATTGTCCTTTTTACCATCTCCTCAGTCGGTGCCTCACTGTCGCTGGAAAAGTAACTGTGCATGTGACAGTCCGCTATTTTCATCTTTTGGCCTCCGTAATGGTTCCGCCTCCGCCGACGCAGCCGTCTATATAGAAGACGACAGCCTGTCCCGGTGTCGGTGCACGTACGCCGTCCGGGAAGGTGCATGTAATCTCATCCTCGCCAGTCCGTTTGATCACGCATGGCGATCCTTTGTGTCCATACCGGATTTTTGCCGTGCAGGAAAGTTCCTCTCCGAGTTCGAGCGGCGGAATTGCCATATAGTTTACTTTGTCTGCTTTTACTACTTTGGCAAAAACCTCTTCATTTTCGCCGACCACAACCTCGTTCGTCTCCGGACGGATTTCCAGCACGAACACGCGATGTCCCATCGGAAGGCCGAGTCCGCGGCGCTGTCCTACGGTGTAATGCGTGATTCCCTCGTGGGTGCCGAGGATTTCGCCTTTCATGTTGACAAAATTACCCTTTGGAGCCACGATTCCGGTTTCATTCTGGATAAAGGAAGCATAGTCCTGATCCGGCACGAAGCAGATTTCCTGGGAATCCTTCTTTTTTGCCACCGGAAGGCCGATTTCTGCTGCAATCGCACGGATCCGGTCTTTCGTGTAATCTCCGACCGGCATCAGTGTGTGGGAAAGCTGCTCCTGGGTCAGGTTGTACAGGGCGTACGTTTGATCCTTGGCTGCTGTTACAGAATTTGCAATCGCATACCGTCCATTGGCAAGCTGTTCGATGCGCGCATAGTGACCCGTCGCAATATAGTCCGCGCCGATCGAAAGGCTCCGCTGCAGCAGCGCCTCCCATTTCACATAGCGGTTGCAGGCAATACACGGGTTCGGTGTTCTGCCGCAGAGATATTCGTGTGTGAAATAATCCATGACATTCTCACGGAACTCTTTTTTGAAGTTCATAACATAATAGGGAATGTCCAGTACCTGTGCCACGCGCCTTGCATCATCAACAGCAGAAAGGCCGCAACAGCCCCCGTTTTCCTCCTGGACTGTCTCGGCCTCATCCTGCCAGATTTGCATGGTCACCCCGATGACATCGTATCCCGCTTTTTTCAAGAGATACGCTGCCACCGAGGAATCTACGCCGCCGGACATTCCAACGACTACTTTCTTTTTTCCCATACTTAGTATTCTTCCTCTTCCTCGCCTTCGCTGATATCAGACTTCGGTTTTGCAAGACCTTCGATCTTGATGTTGTGTTTTTCTGCGTAATCCCAGAGTGCAGCGTGAATAGCCTCCTCTGCAAGCAGAGAACAGTGAACTTTTACCGGCGGAAGTCCGTCAAGTGCTTCCATAACAGCTTTGTTGGTTACTTCCAGTGCTTCCTGGATGGTTTTTCCTTTTACCAGCTCGGTTGCCATACTGCTGGTTGCAACAGCGGCGCCGCAGCCGAAGGTTTTAAATTTGCAGTCCTGGATGACACCGTTGTCGTCGATGTCGAGATACATTCTCATGATATCGCCGCATTTTGCGTTTCCAACGGTACCTACACCGCTTGCGTTCTCAATTTCTCCTACATTTCTCGGATGCTGGAAATGATCCATTACTTTTTCACTGTACATTGTTATTCTTCCTCCTGAACTATCTTGAAAACAGTCCCCGCAGGTGCAGCTTTACCTGAAATTTTCTGCACCGGATTTTCGCGGGGAATCCTGTCTTATTTTCTAAACTTATTTACCCTGCTGTTTTTTGATGTAATCCTCATACAGCGGGGACATGCTGCGCAGACGATCTACGATTGCTTTGATCTGCTCTACGACGAAATCTACATCTTCTTTTGTGATTTCTTCACTTAAAGTAAGACGTAAAGATCCGTGTGCTTTCTCATGCGGCAGTCCGATGGCCAGCAGTACGTGGGACGGATCAAGGGATCCGGAAGTACATGCGGAACCGCTGGATGCGCAGATACCTTTCATATCCAGCATGATCAGAAGGGACTCGCCCTCGATGAATTCAAAGCTGATGTTGCAGTTGTTCGGCAGACGTTTTACCGGATCTCCGTTCAGACGGCAGTTCGGAATTTCTGTTAAGAGACGGTTGATCAGGTAGTCACGTACTTCGATTTCTTTTGCGGTACGCTCTGCCATGGTTCTTGCTGCGCGCTCTGCTGCTACACCGTATCCTACGATGCCCGGTACGTTTTCTGTTCCAGCGCGGCGTTTTCTCTCCTGGGAGCCGCCGTGTACGAAGGAGCGGATTTTAACACCTTTACGGATGTACAGGAAGCCGATTCCTTTTGGTCCGTTGATCTTGTGGCCGCTGGAGCTCAGCATATCAATGTTGCACTCATCAACATTGATCGGGATCTGGCCGAATGCCTGTACGGCGTCTGTGTGGAATAAGATATTGTGTTCTCTTGCGATTCTTCCGATCTCTTTGATTGGCTGAATCGTTCCGATTTCGTTGTTTGCTGTCATAACGGAAATCAGAATGGTCTCCGGTGTGATAGCTGCCTCAAGCTCATCCAGATTGACAACGCCGTTCTCATCTACGCCGACGTAGGTGATTTTTGCGCCGCGCTCTTTTTCCAGATACTCGCAGGTATGCAGGATAGCGTGATGCTCGATTTTGGTGGTGATGATGTGGTTTCCTTTATTTTTATATGCTTCAAAGGTAGCTTTTAACGCCCAGTTATCGGACTCGCTGCCGCCGGCTGTAAAATAGATTTCCTCCGGTTTTGCGCCGAGCACGTTTGCGATCTGCTCTCTTCCCTTTGTGATGGCTTCTTTACTTTTTCCTGCAATTTCATAGATACTCGACGGGTTTCCGTAGAATTCGCTGAAATAAGGAAGCATTGCCTCGACAACTTCCGGGGCTGTTTTTGTTGTTGCCGCATTGTCCAGATAAATCATTGTTGTTCACTCCTTGTCATTTCTATCGCTGTTTTTAGTCTTCGAAACTATTCAGAGCCCCATCTCGATTCCGCTTCGCTGCATCTCGATGTGGCTTCTC
>CAVLAW010000212.1:0-4578 GCA_963661155.1 Tidjanibacter massiliensis
GCTGCCGGAAATACCGCCCCAGGAAAGAAACTTGACGCGGTAGCCGTTTAAGGTAAGCGTGGTATTGCGCGCCGCGCCGCCCCAGGAATAGAAATAGTACATGGTTCCGGTATCCGGGTCTGCATGCCAGCCGGAGGAATACATGATACCGGTATCTTTTGCGAGATAGTACCAGTTATTCTTGATAAACTGCCATCCGGTCTGCATTGCGCCGCTACCGGAAAAGTAATAGTAATTTCCGTCCAGCAGAAGCCATCCGGTTGCCATAACACCGTCTTCGCCGAGGTAATATGTCTTGTGGTCAAGGGTGAGCCATCCGGTGTACATCGTCTCATCATCTTCGTAGTAATACCATTTTCCGTCCTGCTTTACCCAGCCGATGACGTGGTGTTCATTTGTGATAACACCGTTTTCATCTGCCGTGTACTCAATTCCGGTTTCTGCATCGCGCCAGGAAGTGGAACGGACGAGGAGATGATTCCCATCCGCGTAATATTTCTGGTCATTGCGGGTGAAAAAGCCGCTGTATGGAAGACCATCGTGGTAAACAACAAGCCGGGACGAATGGTCACGGTAAAATTCATACGTGTCATCCACATTGGAAGTCACAGCAGAACCGGAAAAATCGGTGACAATGGCAGAAACATCGCTGCTGTATTCCGCGGTAGAGAAGACACGCAGACCAAGTGAGGTCAGAGTCTGTACGGTGTCGTTATCCATGATGCGGAAATTTCCGGTCTGAATATAATAGTACGGATTGACCGAGGAAAGATAACTGGCGTCGACCGCTTCCGGATAGCCGTGATGATTCGAGGTCATAAAATCAATGTTGTACAGTCCATAACTGGAAACAATCCGGCTGGCATCGCCCTCAACATCGTCAATATCACTGGTCAGAAAAGCACGGTGGCCGTTGGCGGATGCAATGACACCAAGACAGAACTGATTGGCATCCTCTTTGGGACTGGTGAGGTAATCCTCATCGTAGTTCACAATTTGAATCTGGAAATTTCCGAAGGTGAAATCGGGAGATCCCTCTTCTACAGAAGCGGTATTTGGATTCAGATGCTGGATCAGAGTCACACCGTCGGTCTCTTCAACGGCGGCAAGCAGTTGATCATAGACGTAAAGGTTATCCCAGAGGCGCGCCGGATTGGAAACACAACTGTCATCATAGGGAAGCAGATAAACCCGGTCAGGAGAATACTGCCGCACGATGGTATCTCCGGTACCGATATGATCGCTGTGCGGATGTGTTGCAACATAAAACTGCAGATTATCCGAAGTAACACCGAGGGAGTCAAGATAGGAAAGTACCTCATCGTCGTAGCCGATTGACTTTGTGATGCCGCCGCGGAGCGGATAGCGGGGATCCGAACCATCCGGGTAATCCCAGTCTTCGCCGGAATCTACCATGCCGAAAATTTTCTGGCCATTCTCATCCACACTTTCCAGTACGATCGCATTGGAACCGCTGTCGAGCGTCAGAACATGGATTTTTGCCGTGGTATCAGCCGCATGTGTATTTTCCGGAGAAAGAAAAAGAAAGGCAGCGGCAAGAGATGTCGCACCCAGAGAAAATATGAATTTACGGGTATGCCTCGTAAAAGACATAGAAATAGCTCCTTTCATAACGCATATCATTAACATAATAGAAAAAATGTCGGGCAAAAAGAGAGTGCCCAACATCACGATTATACAAAATTTCAGGGAAAAGTCAATATTTATTAAGAGTTGGATTACTTGACGCAGGAAAGCCATCATGTTAGAATGAAAAAGATTGGAATGGAAGAAAAAAGAAAGGGATTGTGAAATGCTTACCTTATTAAAAATTCCAGCACTGTTTTTTGGAATGCTTGCAGTGTTCTGCTGCCTGGGTTCTTTTTTTATCAGAGAAAACAGGTACGAGAGCAGTCATCTCGGAGAGACGGTGCTGTTTGGATTTATTGCATATTATTTCTTATTTGAAGTGATTTCTGTGCCGATGATGTTGCTTGGCGTAAAACTGCATGTGCTTGGATATGTCTGGGCGGCAGTGATTGCTGTTCTTACTGTGAGTTCTGTCTGCTTTCATCTTGGAATGTGGAGACAGTGGGGAAAGAACAAGGAACATTTCTGGAAAGGGAAGTCAGCCGCTTTTTATCTGATGCTGCTTCTGATCGGAATCCAGATCTATTACGTTGCGGCTCTGCAGGAAAACGGCAGTGCAGATGCGGCGTATTATGTGGGAAGTGTGACGACCAATCTTGCGACGGACTCGATCAGCAGCTTTGATCCGTATACGGGAAAAGCACTGGATTTCTTTAATATCCGCTATGTTTTCAGCATGTATCCAACAGCCAATGCGGTGCTGTGCCGTCTGACGGGTCTTCATCCGCTTATCGTAACGAAAGTCATTCTCAGTGTGATGACGGTAGTCTTAAGCTATCTTGTCTATGCGCAGATCGGAAAAAGGCTGCTGAAAGAAAATCGTGCAGTATGGATTCTACTGTGCTTTATCAGTATTGTAAATCTGAATTTCCATACAATCTTTTCCAATGCATCCTTCCTGATGACCAGAGGATACGAGGGAAAAGCCGTGCTGTGCAATATCATTCTCCCGTTTCTGTTTTATCTTGGCCTTTGTCTGTATCAGGAGAAAAACGAAAAAAGAGCCTGGCTGCTGTTTTTCCTGACCGGTGTTGCCGCCATTGATCTTACCATGTCATCGATGATGACGGTGCCAGTAGCGATGAGTGCGGTGATTCTGCCGAATCTTGTGATGAAGAAACGCTGGGGACAGATCGGACTCTATCTGCTTGCTGTACTGCCATGTGTTCTGGTACTGGGGGTTTATCTCCTTGGTGTGCGCGGCGTTCTGCAGATTCCGGTTGTACGATAGAAAGGAGAAAACGTGGGTGGAATAAATCTGAATGAGAGCGGCCTCGATTTTGTGAGACAGGTCTTTGTGACGTTTGGAGGAAACACAACGGTACTGACGCTGTTTTTCTTATCGGTGCTGTATCTCGCGTTAAAAGGAAAAAAGGAAGAGCGGTACGTTTTCGTGACAACAGCTATCTTTCTGACCCTTACGGTATATAATCCGTTTGCCGTGAAATATATTTTGGGAAAACTTGGAATGGTGAACGTCTATTACCGGTTTTTCTGGATTCTGCCGATGGTACTGACCATCGGATATGCATGTACGAAGGTTCTGATGAGCCTGAAAAAAGGCTGGAGGCGGTATCTTACTGCGGCTGCGCTGGCAGCGGTGATCTGTTTTGGCGGAAACTCCGTGCTGGCAGGCGGACTGCCGCAGATGCCGGATAACCAGTACAAGATGCCGGATGACCTTCTGGCTGTCTGCACGGTGCTGCATGAGACGGCGGGAATGAAAAACACAAGAGTGGTCTTTGAACCAGACTACAATCTGATTGTGCGCCAGTACGATGCTTCGTTCGAACTGGTCCTGGACCGAGATATGGTTCTGACGTATCAGGGTTCCAACACGGTATCGACCGATGCACTGACGGAACAGGAAATCGAAGATGAGACGAAGATTCTGCAGGTAATTACGCAGACAGATCTTTCACTGAACCCGAAAGAGTTTCAGCGGAGCCTTGCGGCGATGAAGGCAGAGTATCTGGTACTGTCAAAAACATCGACTGCGCTGGCATATGTACAGGCAGCGGGATGTGTTCCGGTAAGAGAAACCGAAGAACATATCATATACCGTGTGGAAGAAGAATAAGAAGGAGGATTTGTTTTTGAATAAGGCAAAAGATTATATTCAGCTTCATCTGAATATTCTGCTGTTTTCCCTGACGAGTGTGTTTTCGAAGGCAGCATCGGTTCAACTGAACCGAGGAGGAATCAAAAATCCTCTGTTATATGTATTTTTGTTTCTTATGGTTGCAAACTGTGGCGTTTACGCGATTGCATGGCAGAAGGTTATTAAGAAATTTTCTCTGTCCACAGCGTATGCAAACCGCAGCGTCTATCTGATCTGGTCCCAGATCTGGGCGGTGATTATTTTCCATGAGAATCTGACCGTAAAAAATATCATCGGCCTTCTGATTGTGCTGGTGGGAGTGATGGTGGTGCAGCGATATGAATAAATATATAATTTTAATGCTGATCTGTACAATGTTTTCAGCAGTATCCCAGATTCTGCTGAAACAGAGCGCCAATGAGGAGCATGCATCTGCGCTCCGCGAATATCTGAACTGGCGCGTGATTGTGGCGTATCTGATTTTCGGCGGCGTGCTTCTTCTGAATACATATGCCTACACGCAGGTAGACTTAAAATATGGTCCGGTACTGGATACATTTACGTATGTCTTTGTACTCCTGCTTTCTTTTGGCGTTCTGAAAGAAAAGGTATCAAAGGGAAAACTGATTGGAAATCTGATCATTATTCTGGGCGTGCTGGTGTATACATTGCCGTAAAAGCTGTATTATTTAGAAAGAGATTATGATTTTGGATTGTGTCTCAGGATGGATTGTGATATAATTCCAAAGATATGAAGAATTTGTGTAACTATTCAGAGCCATGCGAAATTGCAGGGAAAAGTGCGAATCATGCTTGCATGAATGAGT
>CAVLAW010000213.1:0-4472 GCA_963661155.1 Tidjanibacter massiliensis
GAGGTGCAATCATGGCAAAGTGTGCAATTTGTGAGAAGGGTGCTCATTTCGGAAACAACGTAAGTCATTCACATAGAAGAAGCAATAAAATGTGGAAATCTAACGTAAAATCTGTCAAAGTTAAAGTTGACGGTGTACCGCAGAAAATGTACGTATGTACTTCCTGCTTAAGATCCGGAAAAGTAGAGCGTGCATAAGTTGAATGGTTAAAAGGCCTTTCCAGTTCGGGAAGGCTTTTTTGCTGTCCAAAAATATTCCGTACAAAGAGAATAAGAGCAAACAGGACATAAGCTTTCACTTATGCCCTGTTGTGCTCTATTTTTTATATTTAAAAGGGAGAAAAAATAGCGTGGTTTCTTAAACGGAATCTGCCAGGCCAATGATTACGATCCAAAAAGAAAGAGAGCATCCCACCGAAACTTTCGTTCTGGCAAGACGCCCTCGTCTTGATCTATGATATTAGTATAATTGGCTGATTCATTTAAGATGGACTCATTATAGCGCAAGTCTCTTCTTTTTGCAAGTAGTTCTCTATACAAATCAGCTAGTTTGTTTTCGACTTTTTTGTGCATTTTTTACTATTCTTTCGTATTACAGAACAGATGGTAGCCCACGCACAGCAGCAGAGCCGCCGCCAGCACCGTCAGAAACGAGCTGCGGATCATCAGGCTAATAAGAAGCCCGACTCCCATCCAGAACAGCAGAAAGCCTAAAATTCTGCACAAACGAGTTTACTCCTTATCCGCCTCTTGATTTATTATATGCTCCACTTCCTCCGCGGTATACGCATCCTCGTCCTTTTTGCCGGTGAAGCGGCTGATCAGATCCGGTGCCATGTCAATGATCTTGGTAACAGCATCCTGATTCTTGATGTTGACGAGACGTGTTCCGTTTTTGCTGATGACCAGAACGGCGCTCGGAGAAATCTTTCCGCCCATACCGCCTCCAGCATTGTTCTTTGCATTTTCTGCAAATGCGCCGGCTCCCACACCGAAGGAAACGTCTACCAGCGGCAGAAGAATCGTATCATCGATGTGAATCGCCTCACCTACGACCGTCTTTGTTGTGATAAAGCTGTCCATTCCGCGAAACAGTGCTTCTACGGTGTTCTGAAATGTGTTGTCCTTTTCTGCCATCTTTTAGGCCTCCTTGTGTTTGAAATGTCGTATGGTTTTCCTAAAATTCTGATCCCGGAATAATCGAAGTGCGATGCCGGCCGCTGTCACGGCCTGAAAGCTTCCTTTCATCTGGACATCGCCCCGGAGAATCTCATTTTCAAAGTCCGGCTGGATCGAAAGGTCTTTGGGGAGCTTTCCGTATACCATGCCGAGGATTCCAAGCGTCTCACCGGTCAGGGCTGGATCGTCGAATCCGAAAGTAACTGCGCCGGTTACTTTTTTGGGTGCTACTTTCTTTAAGAAATAAAACAGTTCTTTTTTCACGTGAAGCAGCGCCTCGCGGAACATCCTGGACTGAAAGAATTTTTTCAGTTTCTCACATTTTTTCTTTAATCGTTTTCCTGCCTGGATTTTCTGTCCCAGTTTTTCAAAGAAACGGAACGGAAATTCCAGCAGCCGGAATACAACCCGCAGCAGACGGGCCGCGATGTTCAGCAGTTTTTCCGTAAGGTGTTCGACGATTGCGAAAAACCGTTCCAGAACGCTTTTTTTCGGCACGGCCGGTTCCTGTTCTGATTCCGGCTGTTCCTCTGGTTTCTGCTCTATGGTTTCCGGCTGTTTTTCTTCTGACCGGTCCGGTGTTTTCTGTGTTTCTGCAGAAGGTTTTTCCGATACTGGCCGAGCCGGCTTATTTTCCGCATCTGTTTTTTGTTCTGATTCCTTTTCCATTGCCTTTTCTGCTTCCAGCGTTTTTTCTGTATCGCTTTTCTCCTCCTGCCCTGCAGACACTTCTCCCCGGCGGATCTTTTTCAGCCGCCGTTTCCATGTCTCCGGTGATGCCCCGAAAATTCGGATCTGCACTTCCGGTTTTTGCTCCTCATATGAAGCAATCAGCGCGACAGCCCCAAAGAGCCACGATACTCTTCCCCGCACTTTCACGCAGGCAAAGCCTTCTTCTTCCTTCTGCAGCCGCGCTTGATAGCACAGGGGAAGGAAAAGGACGGTGCAAATGGCAAGAAGCACGAGAAGCAATAATACAAGCAGCAGAATCCCCAGTGCTTTTAAAAGTATGAATAGTATATGTATCATTCACATCCCTCAATCCGGTTTTGCAGCCATTCCCGGATTTTTACTTCTCCGGTTTCCCGATACGTTTCCAATGCAATTTTTTCCACCAGCTCCACAGCCTCCTCACGCGACACGGCGAGCCCGACAATCGGCGGACAGTTTCTTCGTACCGCCGGCTGCAGCAGAAGGTCTGCAGGAATCACATCCAGAGTGTTCTGCGGATTGGAAGGCATCGTAAGAAGCCAGATGCCCGGCGCCGCTTTTTTGTTCTCGATCCGGCGCATCCATTTCTTCTGTTTCTTTTTTGCAGTATCCCCGACGTACAGATTTTTATACCAGTTTACCATATTTTCCCTGATCCCGTAGCTGAACTTTCCACAAATTTGCCTTTTTCAGTTCCAGATACTCCTGATACGCTTTTTCCAGTATCTGGCGCTCATTGGAAAATTTCAGCAGATGATATGCCTCGTGATACTTGTAATAGCCGGAATCCACAAAGTACTCTTCTCTCTGCGGACGGCTGTAGTAGCCGGATGATGCCATCAGATACCAGTGCACTTCTTTTTCCACGGTGTCTTCCGGAATGCTGAAGCTGTACTGGCTTTTTCCCACGTACTTGATGATGGTGCCGTGTACACCGGACTCCTCATGTACCTCGCGGATGGCAGTCTGTTCATGGGTTTCCCCCGGTTCCACAGTTCCTTTCGGCAGGACCCAGCCCTCATATTTGTTGCGGTAGCTTTTGTAAAGCGTCAATATTTTTCCACGGTAGATTACGATACCTCCGCAGCTTACTGCTTCGATCATACGTTTCAAGCTCCTTCTGGCTTTTTTCCATTCTCTGTCAGCTCTTTTATTCTCCGCTTAGCCGACACTTATCCTGTTAAAAAGTATACCTCTTTTCCCGCCCCCGCGCAACCTTAAAACCCATCCTCTTTCTAACATTTTTCTAAAAATTCTGAAAACGCGCCCGGATCTCATTCTTCTGATCCGAACGCGCTTTTCTTTTTATTGTTGTTGTGCGTAATATGCTTCAAACACCTGTCTTGCCATCGGTACGGCAGTTTCGCTGGAATATCCGCCGTTTTCTGCCACAACGGCAACGACGATGTCAGGATCATCCGCATTGGAAAATCCGACGAACCAGGAGTGCGGTGTTTCTCCGTCACTTCCGTGCTCTGCGGTTCCTGTTTTGCCGGCGATGTTGTACGGCAGATCGGAAAGGGAAACTGCAGTTCCGTTCTGAACAACGCCTTTCATCAGCTCGGTCAGCGTATTCGCTTCACTCTCTGACATTACCGTTCCGAGAGACTCTCTGTCAAACGTTTTCACGGACTGTCCATCGGCTGATACAATATTGTCCACGTAACGCGGCTTATACATCTCTCCGTCGTTGGCAACCGCAGAAGCGATCAATGCCATCTCCATCGGTGTTACCAGAGTGTCTCCCTGACCGATGGATGTCTGCATCACAAGGGCATCCGCCGTCGTCGAATCCAGATCAAACAAACTTTTGCTTGTCGGAAGCTCCAGATCCAGCCGGCTGTTCAGATACAGCGAATCCGCCAGAGAACGGAAGGCATTTTTGTCAAGTCCAAGGCCGATCTGTGCAAACGCAGAGTTGCACGAATGGGCAAAGGCGCCCGCGAAATCTTCCGCTCCGTGCACCTCACCGCCGGAGCAGTGAATCGTATAGTTTCCTGCCGTCAGTTCGCCGCCACAGTCGAACGAAAAGCCGTCCAGCGTACCGTTCTGGCGCAGGTAGGCAAGCGAAGTTACAATCTTAAACGTAGATCCCGGCGGGTATCTTCCCTGCAGACCGCGGTTCAAGAATACACCGCTCTCGTCGTCCGCATTCAGAGCTTCCCAGTCCGCATCGATCGTGTTCGGATCAAAGACTGGGCTGCTCACATTGGCAAGCACACGACCCGTTTTCGCTTCGAGCACAACAATCGCTCCACGGTATCCGGTCAGGGCATCGGCCGCCGCCTGCTGGAGTGACGTATTCAGCGTCGTATGGAGATCGTCTCCCGGGTTTTTCGTATCGCTGAACTCGTTCTTCACCTGCTTTAATTTGCTTGTGTGGGACTCCATCAGCATATAGTTGTAGGAAGATTCCAGACCGCTGTTTCCTTTTCCCGTATAACCGACTACCTGTGCAAACAGGCTGCCGAACGGATACGTTCTTACCTCATCCCCGTTTTCATCTGTCGTCGTCTTTGCCAGCTCCTGGCCGTCCGCAGAATAAATCGTTCCGCGGACTACGCGCTCTGCATAGTTATTCTG
>CAVLAW010000214.1:0-717 GCA_963661155.1 Tidjanibacter massiliensis
AACGGCCTTTCGGCGCTGCTCACGATGATCAATTCCTGTGCGAACGGAATTGCCGTCGTGAATATCGACAACGGCTACGGAGCCGGATATATTGCAACACAGATTAACAGAATGGGAGTGCATAAAGATGAGTAGAAGTTTATATCTGGAATGTGGAAGCGGAATCAGCGGGGATATGACTGTTGCGGCGCTGCTTGATCTGGGAGCAGACAGAGAGGTGCTGGAGAAGGCACTGAAAAGCCTGAATCTGCCGGGATATGAAATTGCGATTACAAGAGTGAAAAAATCGGGGCTGGATGCCTGTGACTTTAACGTGATTCTGGACGCGGAGCATGAAAACCATGATCATGATATGGCGTATCTGCATGGGGATGGGGCGGAAGTGCATACACATGAGCACCATCACGAGGAGGAGCATCATCATCACGAGCATACACATGAGCATGTACACGATCACGACCACACGCATAGCCATGACCACGAGCACGCTGGGGAGCATCATCACCATCATGAGCATAGGGGACTGCCGGAGATTCTTACCATTATCCGCGGCGGAGATCTGACACCGGGTGCGAGAGCACTGGCAGAAAAGATTTTCCAGATTCTTGCAGAAGCAGAGGCGAAAGCCCACGGAGTACCGCTTGATCAGGTGCATTTTCACGAGGTCGGAGCCGTTGATTCCATTGTGGATATCGTTGCCGCTGCCGTCTGCCTGGA
>CAVLAW010000214.1:759-4460 GCA_963661155.1 Tidjanibacter massiliensis
TGCCTGGATAACCTGGCACCGGAAGAAGTTATCGTGACCGGTCTTTCCGAAGGAAGTGGTTTCGTCAGATGCCAGCACGGCCAGATTCCGGTTCCGGTACCGGCCGTCTTAAATATCGTACAGGCGCATGGCCTGACGCTCATCCCGACCGGAATCCAGGGCGAGCTTGTTACACCGACCGGAGCAGCCATTGTGGCAGCTATCCGCACGAAAGAAAAACTGCCGTCCGCCTTCAAATGCACCAGAACTGGTCTTGGAGCCGGAAAACGGACGTATGAGCGGCCGTCACTGCTGCGCGCGATGATGCTGGAAACAGAAGAGGACGACGAAAAAGACACGATCTGGAAACTGGAATGCAACATCGACGACTGCACCGGGGAGGCGCTCGGCTACTGCATGGGAAAACTGCTGCAGGCAGGCGCAAGAGATGTCCATTACATCCCGGTCTATATGAAGAAAAACCGCCCGGCTTACCAGCTGGATGTAATCTGTGATGACAGAACGCGGGAGACACTGGAAAACATCATTTTTGCCGAGACGACCACGATCGGAATCCGCCGCTGCCGGATGGAGCGTACGGTGATGAAACGCGAGTTTGCGACGATCACAACCGAGTACGGCGATGCTACTGTTAAGATTTGCCGTCATGGGGAAATCGAGAAGGTTTACCCGGAGTACGAGAGTGCTGCAGCGATTGCAGAAAAAAGCGGCATGCCGGTCGGTGAAGCCAGTGCGTGGATTGTACAGAAATATAAAGAAGGAAACAAAAAAGCATGAGATATTTGAAACCACATTTTTACGATCAGTTTACCTGTACAGCAGGCGACTGTCCGGATACGTGCTGTGCCGGCTGGCAGATTGTGATCGACGAAGACTCCCTGGACCGGTACGGAAAAGAACAGGGCGAGTTTGGAAAACGCCTGCGCAATTCCATCGACTGGGAGGAGGAGTGTTTCTACCAGAATAACCGCCGCTGTGCTTTTCTGAATGAGGAAAATCTCTGTGATCTCTACAAAGCGCTGGGCCCGGACGCACTGTGCGATACCTGCCGCCTGTATCCGCGCCACACAGAGGAATATGAGGGACTTCGGGAGCTTTCCCTGTCCCTCTCCTGTCCGGAGGCAGCACGGATCATCCTGTCCTGCCAGGAGCCGGTTCGCTTTCTGGAAGAGGAGACCGATGAGGAGGACGATTTCGAAGAATTTGATTTCATGATGTTCTCCCAGCTGGAGGATACGAGAGATGTCCTGTTCAAAATCCTGCAGAACCGCGCAATGCCGCTGCAGGAGCGCATGAGGGCGGCGGAGCAGCTTGCGGAGCAGTACCAGATCTGTATGGAGGAGCAGCGGGAGTTTGATATCGACGATCTGCTGCGGAACTATGAGAAGCATCTGGAAGAAGGAACGCTGAGCGAGTGTGTGGAAGAGAGCCTTGTCGGAAAAGGCGTGGATGCTGCAGGTTTCCATGTATTTGACCGACAGGTGGAGGAACTTGCCGTTCTCCGCGGTCTCGAGCGCCTGCGCCTGGAGTGGGATACGGTGCTTGACGTAACAGAAAAAGCACTGTATCAGAACGGAGAAGCCGCTTATCAGGCCGTCTGCGAAGAATTTCACCGGACCTGGGGAGCAGCGAGCGATCGCCGCGCCGCGTGGGAAAACATTGGCGAGCAGCTTCTGATGTTCTTCGTCTACACGTATTTCTGCGGCGCCGTCTACGACGATATGGTCTGTTCCAAGATGGAACTCGCCCTGTTTTCCGTCCGCTGGATCCAGGAAATCCTGATCGCAAGATGGCTGGAGAACGGAAATACACTTTCCATGCACGATATCGAAGAGCTTTCCTGGCGCTATGCGCGCGAGGTTGAGCATTCCGACGATAACCTGAATGCCCTTGAGGACTGGCTTTTTGAAACCTACGCGCCGGAAGGATGCGCACTGGAAGAAGAATAGCCCGAATATCCGAGTGGTTTACTGTACATTTTTCCCGATCTGTGCTACGATAGAGACGTTGTTACAGAAAGAAAAGAGGGAAAATTATGCAGGAAAAACAAAAGAAATGGATTTTGCGCATTGCGTTCTATCTGGTTGGAATTATGGTGCTGGCACTCGGCATCACACTGAATACGAAGACAAACCTCGGCGTTTCGCCCATTATCTCGATGCCGTATGCCGTGGCGCAGATCTTCGGCTTTACAACAGGAAACGCAGTCTTTGTGGCATATTTGATCTTCATTGTGCTGCAGATCATACTGCTGAAGGGAAAATTTCCGCCGTTTCAGCTCTTACAGGTTGCCGCAAGTTACCTGACCAGTTCCTTTATCACCATCTTTGACCGGACTCTTCCGACCCCGGAAACGATGACAGCCCGGCTTCTCGTCCTTGCGCTGGCGATCATCCTGACCGGAATCGGCGCTGCCGTCACCGTAGACGTCAAGATCGTCCCAAACCCCGCCGACGGTCTGGCCCGCGTTCTCGGAGAACGCTGCGGAAAGAACATGGGATTCGGAAAAAATCTCTTTGATTTCTCCGCCATCGTCATCTCCCTCGCCATCGGCCTCATCGGCGCCGGCCGCCCGGTCGGAATCGGAATCGGCACCGTCATCGCCATGGTCTGCACAGGAAGAGTCATCGCGGCATTCAATCATTTTGCAAAAAAGAAAATCGAAGAAATCACCATCGCCTGAGCGGTACATACCCCTGTCGAAAAACCTTGAGTTTTCGGTGGGGGTTTGTTATAATGAGAGACAGCGAAAGAAAAATTTTTGATTTGTCATAAGGCGTTTGTTTGCGTTATGAGAAGTGCGAAGGAGGAAGTGGCAGATGAATTTAGTTATTACGATGAGCCGCCGGTTTGGAACTGGGGCGAGTATTATTGCGAAAGAACTTTCCGAGAGACTGCATATCCCGGTGTATGATAAGGACGATGTAGAGCACGGCATGCGTGAAAATGCCTATGAATCTGAGGCGGATGCGATCCGTGAGTTGGCGAAACAGCCTTGTATTATTATTGGACGGTGTGCGTCGGAGTTCCTGAAAAATAAGAGCAACGTCATTAACATCTATGTCTGCGCGGATAAAGAGGACCGGATCAACCGTATCATGAAGCTGTTTTCGCTGACAAGAGAAGCTGCCGAGGTTATGCTGGAAGAGACGGATAAACAGCGTGCCGACTATTATTACAAAAATACCGGAAAGACCTGGGGCGATGTAAACAACTATCACATGATTTTGAATACATCGGATCTCGGCATTGAGAACTGTGCGGATATTCTGATGCGGTATTTTGAAATGAAAGACTATATCTAAGCGATCTACATAGACAGAAAAAACAGGTGTTTTCCGAAAAAGAGAAACACCTGTTTTTTTTACCATATTTAGTAAGTCTGATACGTATTGCCATAATTCCGGCTGGAGAAGTAATTCTGTTTCAGCACCAGGAACAGCTCAGCGTCGGTCGCGTAGTAATAGGGACGTGAATAGAAAATGCCGACGAGATTGCAGGTGAAGGCAGAGAGAAGATACCATCCGATAAAGGAAAGATCCAGGATAAAGGTATTCATCTTTTCACCGTCCATCATCTCACGGCTGATACGGAATGCTTCCGCTGTGGAAAGCTCCGGGCAGTCGGCCAGAAGATAAGGAACCATGCGGTACTCATAAGATTTCACGATTCCGGGAACAATAAGAAGCAGTGTCCAGAGG
>CAVLAW010000215.1:0-4457 GCA_963661155.1 Tidjanibacter massiliensis
TCTCGGAGGAGACGGCACGGAAAAGGGTGGAGAAGCGGTCGTCCATCGAGCGGGTTAAGACGAATGTGGACAAGGAGACGGGCGACAGGATTCGTTCATACGGCTATGCGGGGGTGAAAGTGGATGAGGATTTCAAGCGCTATTACCCCAAAGGCGAACTGGCGTCGCGTGTGATCGGCTTTACCGGCGGAGACAACCAGGGAATCATCGGACTGGAGGTGGAATATGAGGAGATTTTAAAGGGCATCAACGGCAAAATCCTGACGACGACGGATGCCCGAGGGATCGAGCAGAACGGCATCGGGGAGAGCCGGCAGGAGCCGGTGGCGGGACGGGATTTGAAGGTCAGTTTGGATGCCAATATTCAGGCGTACTGCCAGCAGGCGGCGGAAAAAGCGATGGAGGAAAAACAGGCGGACAGTGTCTCAATTCTGCTGATGAATCCGCAGAACGGGGAAATCTACGCATGCGTCAATGTGCCCGAGTTCGACCTCAACGATCCGTTTACGCTGCAGCAGGACACGACCGGCCTTTCGGAAAAAGAGATTCAGGATCTGCAGAACCAGATGTGGCGGAATGCCTGTATCAACGATACGTATGAGCCGGGTTCCACGTTTAAGATCATCACAATGTCGGCGGGGCTTTCCGAGGGTGTCGTATCGCCGTCAGACTCCTTTTTCTGTCCCGGCTATAAGATCGTGGAGGACCGCCGGATTCACTGCCACAAACGGACGGGGCACGGGGCCGAAAACTTTGTACAGGGAGCACAGAATTCCTGCAACCCCGTGTTTATCGAGGTGGGTCTGCGGCTGGGTGTGGAAAAATTCTGTGATTACTTCCGGAATTTTGGGCTGATGGAAAAGACAGGTATCGATCTGCCGGGCGAGGCATCGACGATCATGCACAAAGAGGAGAATATCGGTGAGGTCGAGCTGGCGACGATGGCGTTCGGCCAGTCGTTCCAGATCACGCCGATCCGCCTTGCCGCGACGGTTTCCGCCCTTGTGAATGGAGGAAAAATGGTGACGCCGCACGTCGCAACGGATGTGCTGGATGAAGAAGGAAATGTGGTGAAGCATCTGGAATTTGCGGAAAAAGAAGGGATTCTTTCGCAAGAAACTTCGAAAACGGTGCGGGAAATTCTGGAAAGCGTCGTTTCGGAAGGATCTGGAAAGAACGCGTACCTCGAAGGGTATTCCATCGGGGGAAAGACGGCGACGTCGCAGACACTCCCGCGAAGCGCCAACCGCTACATTTCCTCGTTCCTCGGATTTACTCCGGCGGAGCATCCGACGGTGCTGGGCCTCTGCATCATCCGCAATCCGCAGGGTGTCTACTACGGCGGAACGATCTGTGCGCCGGTGATCCGTGATATCTTTTCCAATGTACTTCCGTATCTCGGGATTGGACACCGTTCCCAGGTTCCTTGAGAACGGTGTCCTTCGCAGCCCTCATTTAAAGTTTTGCTTCGCAAAAGGAGGGCTGCTCACACCTGAATCACTTTCTTACGCAGCGAAACAGCAAGTGTTTCACTGCTGAGCGAACCGTAACTCGGATTATAAAAGAAGGTTGCGAAACAGAACAAAAAGCTATATACTGAATAGGCTGGAGAAAATACTTTGACACGCCTGTTCTGTACACAATCCGTACAAAAAGGAAGAGGTGCGTCTATGAAAAGAGAAATGATCCTGCCGGTTCTTCTTTCCTTTGGCATCAGCCTTGCGCTGGGGCCGGTTCTGATTCCGTTTCTGCGAAAGGTCAAAGCGGGGCAGAAAGAGCGGGAAGAGGGTGTGCCGAGCCACCAGAAAAAAGCGGGAACTCCGACAATGGGCGGTGTGATGTTTCTGGCATCGTTTACCGCAGTTTCTCTGCTCTTTCGAAAAGAGGGGGCAGAAGTGATTCCAGTCCTGTTTCTGACGCTTGGCTTCGGGCTGATCGGCTTTCTCGATGACTATCTGAAAATCGTTCTGCACCGTTGTGACGGGCTGTACCCGGGACAGAAAATGGCGCTGCAGGCAGTGATCACCGCAATCTTTTTGTGGTATCTGGTGCGGTTTTCCGGAATTTCCCTCCGGATGCGCATTCCATTCCTTCCGGGCAAAGAGCTGGACGCCGGTGTCTTTACGATCCCGTTTCTCGCCTTTGTGATTCTTGGAACGGTCAACGGTGTCAATTTCACCGACGGTCTCGACGGACTGGCGGCGAGCGTGACGATTTTGAATGCCGTATTCTTTTCCGTGGCCTCGATCGGCCTTGGAGACGGTGTTTCCCCGTCCTCGCTTGCAGTCATCGGAAGCCTGCTCGGGTTTCTGGTATTCAACGTATTTCCTGCCCGTGTTTTTATGGGCGATACCGGGAGTCTGGCGCTCGGCGGTTTTGTCGCGGGAATGGCGTGTTTCTTACGTCTGCCGTTGTTTCTGACGCTGGTGGGATTTATCTACATGACGGAGATTCTCTCCGTGATCCTGCAGGTTTCGTTCTTTAAGCTGACGAAAGGAAAACGGATCTTTAAGATGACGCCGATCCATCACCATTTCGAGCTGATGGGCTGGTCGGAGACACAGATTGTGACAGTTTTCTCCACAATCACAGCGATATTATGCCTGATCGCACTGATGGGGCTTTAAATATGGAGGTTAAAAAATATGATTTTCGCAGGGAAAAAAGTTCTGGTTTTCGGAACCGGAAAGAGTGGAATCGCAGCGGAGGATCTGCTGCACAAGAAGGGAGCTTCTGTTATCCTTTACGATGGAAATGAGAAGCTCGAGAAAGAAGAAATCTTGAAAAAACTGGAGAGCCGCGACAATGTAGAAGTTGTCTTAGGCGAGTTGCCGGAGGAGATGCTCGGCAGTCTTGATCTTGTCGTTTTAAGCCCTGGCGTTCCGACGGATCTGACGATTGTCCTGAAAATGAAAGAAAAAGAAATTCCGGTCATCGGTGAAGTGGAACTCGCTTATCAGGTCAGCCGCGGAAAAGTGCTTGCCATCACCGGCACCAACGGAAAGACGACAACAACATCACTGCTCGGCGAGATCATGAAAGCATACCAGCCGGAAGTGAAAGTTGTCGGAAATATCGGTACCCCGTACACATCCGCAGCACTCGACACAACCGACGATACTGTAACGGTTGCTGAGATCAGCAGCTTCCAGCTTGAGACGATCAAAGAATTCCACCCAGCGGCAAGCGCGATCACGAACATTACCGAGGATCATCTGAACCGCCACCATACAATGGAAGAGTACATCCGCGTCAAAGAATGCATCACCGAGAATCAGACGATGGATGATCTCTGTGTGCTGAACTACGAGGACGAAATCCTGCGCCCGTTCGGCGAGAAACTGATGGCAGAGAAAAAAGTACAGGTGATGTACTTCTCGAGCCTGCGCGCCTTAAAGGACGGCATCTATTATCAGGACGGCGAGATCCGCATCGCAAAGAACGGCGAGACGGAGCTTCTGACGAGAACAGACGACTTAAAACTGCTCGGCTTACATAATTTTGAAAATGTCATGGTAGCCTCTGCAATGGCACTTCATGCAGGCGTTCCGATGGAAACCGTACGCAAAGTCATCCAGGAGTTTGCGGGCGTAGAGCACCGCATCGAGTATGTCTGCGAGAAGGACGGCGTGGCATATTACAACGATTCCAAGGGAACGAACCCGGATGCGGCCATCAAAGGCATCCAGGCGATGAACCGCCCGACCCTGCTGATCGGCGGCGGCTACGACAAGCAGTCCACCTACGAAGAGTGGATTCAGGCTTTCGACGGCAAGGTGCGTTTCCTGGTTCTCATTGGCGATACGAAAGAGAAGATTGCGAAAGCGGCAAAAAGCGTTGGATTCAACGATATCATCATGGCAGACAACTTAAAAGAAGCCGTACAGATCTGCCGCGACAAGGCAAACTCCGGTGATGCCGTTCTTCTTTCCCCGGCATGCGCAAGCTGGGATCAGTTCAAGAGCTATGAGCAGCGAGGCGAGCTGTTTAAGGAGTATGTAAGAGAGCTGTAAAAACGTCATAGGACAGGAATTTCCCGCATAAGCTGAAAAAGAGCGAACGGCGGGTGTGGCGCGGATGCAGAAGGAAAAAGAGAAAAAAATGGATGGAACGCTGCTGGTGACGGTATGGATGCTGCTTGGCCTCGGCCTTGTGATTCTGTACAGTGCCAGCGCATATAACGGCCGGGTCAGGTTTCATGACCCGGCTTATTATTTCAAAAAACAGCTCTTTGCGAGCGTACTCGGCGTTATCGGCATGTATGTTGTTGCAAAGATGGATTACCGGCGGCTTTTTGCGCTTGCGCCGTGGTTCTATGCGGCGTCTCTTGCCCTCTCGACGGCGGTGCTGTTTTTCGGAAGCGAGTACAACGGCTCGAAGCGGTGGCTAAAGCTTGGTCCCTTCTCATTCCAGCCCTCGGAGTTTGCCAAAGTGGCGGTGATTCTCTTTCTTCCCTG
>CAVLAW010000216.1:0-4414 GCA_963661155.1 Tidjanibacter massiliensis
GCAACGAGCCAAAGTCCGTGCTTGCACGAGACCTTGGCGACTGCCGCGATAACTTGAGAAATTCGCGAAGCGTGTTTCTCAAGTTGTGGAAAACCATATCTTTAATAGAAGAAACGAGTGTGATAAGATAGAAGAAAACGAAGAGAAATCCGCTTAAAATATGGGGAAAACGGCGGATTCCGGAGAAGGAGGAAACACAATGTATTTTGGATTACAGATGTATGGGGTATCACAGGAATGGAAACAGAATCCCGAGGGGTTCTTAAAGAAAATCTATGAGGCCGGTTACCGCCAGATCGAGCCATGTCTCGGCTTCCGCGTGGATGCCAGAGACTACGGTTTCTGGCTCCCGGAGGATCTGGAGCAGGCAATGCCGATGCTTACAAAATACCAGATCGAGGTGCACGCAGTCCACATTTTTCTGGATGAATACCATTATGAAAGAGAACTCGCCATCCTTGTAGATCTGGCACAGAAATATCAGATCAAATGGTTCGTCGTAAAAAGCCCTGCGCGCCTGACGAAAGATGTTCTGGACGAGACAGCCGCACGCTACCGCGAGATGGCAGATGAACTGGAAAAAGCCGGCGCCGGTCTTCTGATTCACAATGAAAAAGAGGACATCTGCATCCGCATCAATGGAAAAACAGCATACGAATACCTGCTGAATGACTGCGGCGGCAAAGTCGGAGCAGAGGTTGATACCGGCTGGATGTACTGCGGCGGCGTTGATCCGGAGGAATTCCTCTGGGCACATGCAGACCTTGTGAAGGCAGTTCATTATAAAGATATGAAATTCACCGGAAAAGAAGCACCTCTCGGAAAAGGCATGGTTGATCTGAAAGCCTGCTTCCAGTTTGCCCGTGCAAACGGCGCACTGCAGATTGTGGATATGGATGCGACAACGCTGGAAGACACCTGCCGCGCTGGAAAAATGCTCTCCGGCTGGACCGGCGACCGGGACAACACCGACAGCATCTTATGCACTCTGGATGTAGAAACCGGAGAGGAGACCGTGCTCCATGAATTTCCGGGAATCATCGAAGCGCCGAACTGGCTGAACGACGGAAACACGCTGCTCTACAATTCCGAAGGAAAAATCTACAGCTATATGATCGACAAGGATCAGATCGAAGAGGTCGACACCGGCGACTGCGTGCAGTGCAACAACGATCACGTTCCATCACCGGACAATCAGCTTCTGGCCGTGAGCTGCATGCCGCCGGAACTCAAAGACGGAGCGTATGAATCCCATATCTATGTGCTCCCAATGGGAAAAGGAACGGCGAGGGATCTGACCGGTCCGGGATGCAGCTTCCTTCATGGCTGGTCCCCGGACGGAAAAGAACTTGCCTACTGCGCATTCCGCCAGAATCCGGAAGAAGAAAAGATGCGCATCGAGATCTGTACCATCCCATCCGACGGCGGCGAGGAAACCTGTCTGACCGACGGCGAAGGCTACAATGACGGCCCGGAGTATTCGCCGGACGGAAAACACATCTGGTTCAACAGCACCAGAAGCGGTCTGATGCAGGTATGGCGGATGAACCGCAACGGCAGCGGTCTCACCCAGATGACCGACTCCGATGCAAACAACTGGTTCGGCCACGTGTCCCCGGATGGAAAACACGTCATTTACCTGACCTTCGCCAAAGGCGAACTGGAGCCGAACGAGCATCTTCCGAACATGCGCGTATCACTCGGCATGATGGATTACGACGGTGAGAATAGGAAAAAACTGCTGGATCTCTTCGGCGGCCAGGGCAGCATCAACGTTAATTCCTGGGCACCGGACAGCAGACGAATCGCATTTGTGAAATACGTATTACACCATAAATAAAAACTATTCAGAGCCCCATCTCGATTCCGCTACGCTGCATCTCGATGTGGCTTCTCGCCATATGAAATTCCAGAAAAGAATACTCATTCATGCAAGCATGATTCGCATTCTTTCCTTCCATTTCGCATGGCTCTGAATAGTTGCAAGTTCTTAAGAAAATCTGACGGGCTGTAAAAATTCATGGAAGTATTGCGAAAAAACCGCGGAACCATTTTAGCGGAAATGCACAAGAATTCTTACGAATTTTTACGGCCCGTTGACTCTTTTTCTGACACACGTATAATGAAAGTAACAAGAGAAACTGCGGCCCCTGGCGGCTGCAAAACGAAAGGCGTGCATCAAAAGGAAAGGAGGATTTGTGTTATGAAGAAAACGAAAAAAATGCTTTCGTTTGTACTGTCCATGCTTCTGATTGTGACAATGTTCCCAACCATGGCATTCGCAAAAGAGGAAGCCAAAACATGGAAGTCCGGCGAGCTTTCTCTGAAAGAAGGCGATGTTCTCAGTAAAGATACGGAGATCAAAAATGATGCAGAGAACAGAGAAATCCGAATACTCTCGGAAAAAGCAGACCCGGATGCCAAGAAGGATCAGACGGATACAAAAGAAAAAGTAAAAACGGAAAAGGAGGCATCCATCGCAGGCAATGCATCCTGGAAACTCTCGGACCTCACCAAGAAAGCAAAAAAAGCACCGGCAGATTATCAGCTTAAAAAAGCAGAAAGCTGGAACGGAAGCTGGATCATAACGCGGATCGTAGAAACAGAAGCAAAAGATGCGGTTGAAATTCAGGTGAAGGTTTATGAATACGTAGGCGTAACTGAGATTCAGGGAGTACCGCAGGAAATCCCGGGAACCACCGCACTGCAGGCAAAAGTGATTCCGGAAAACGCAGATCAGAAACAGATCACATGGAAAATCACAGATGCCGGAACGACAGGAGCCGTTTTGGACGGCGCAAACCTGAAAGTGACAAATGCCGGAACCGTAAAACTGCTGGCGACAATCAAAGACGGAAAGAAAACCGGCATTGATTTCACGCAGGAATTTACCATCACCGTAAAAGCAGCAGATTACACCAAAGTAATCGAAGCACTGGCGCTGATTCCGGCGGATATGAGCAAGTATACAGAAGAAAGCGCAGCAGCCGTTCGAAAGGCAAAAGATGAGGTAAAAGAAAACTTACCGGCATCGGAGCAGGAAACGGTCGATGGTTATGCAGCCGCCATCCAGGCAGCCGTAAACGCACTGACCGTCCGCGGCGCAGATTATACAGAAGTTGACGTAGCACTTGCAAAAGTTCCGGAAGACCTGTCTGTTTATACGGAAGAAAGTGTGAAAGCACTGGAGACTGCAAAAGAAGCCATTGTATGGGATCTGGATGAAAGCCGGCAGGCAGAGGTAGATCAGTTTGCGGAAAATCTGGCAGCAGCCATCAATGGACTGACCTTGAAACCGGCGGACTACAGTGCAGTAGACGCGGCTCTCGCCAAAGTTCCGAACGATCTGAGTATTTATACAGATGAAAGCATTCAGCCGCTTCAGACGGCAATTAACAGCGTAGAAAACGGAAAAACGATTCAGGATCAGGCTGAAGTGGACAGCTGGGCAGCAGCCATTGAAAATACACTGGCAGGTCTTCAGGTCCGGAAAGCAGATTATTCCAAAGTAGAAGAAGCGATGAAAAAGATCCCGGCAGACCTCAGTCTGTATACCGATGCATCCGTGAAAGCACTGGAAGATGCAAAGAACAGTGTCGTAAACGAGCGTCCGATCACGGAGCAGGAGAGCGTAGACGGTTATGCAAAGAAGATCGAGGACGCGATTGCCGGTCTCACCTATAAAGATGCGGACTACAGCAAAGTAGATGCCGCCGTGAAGAAGATTCCGAATGATCTGAAGAAATACACGGATGAGAGCGTGAAAGTAGTCAATGATGAAAAAGCAGCAATTGTACGCGGAAAGAACATCACAGAGCAGAAGACGGTCGACGGTTATGCAGCCGCACTGGAAAAAGCCATTGCCGGACTGAAACAGAAACCGATTACTGCACAGAGTCTTCCGAAGATCATCAAAGGTGTAAACCAGTCGGGTATGCAGGGCAAGGAACTTTCCTTCACCGCAGATTTCGAAGCAAAGGATCTGAAAAAAGTTCTGATCGACAACAAAGAGATTGATGCGAAGAACTACGTGACAGCAGGAAAAGAGAATACGCAGATCACATTGAAAGCCGAGTACACAAAGAACCTGGCAGAAGGCAAGCATACTATCTCCATCGTTTCGAGCAAGGGACAGGCGGATGCCGTATTCTATCTGAAGAAAGCAACCAAAAGCCCGGATACGGGAGATCACACGCAGATGATGCTGTGGATCGTACTGCTGGGCATCTCCGCAGCAGCAGGAGTTGGAGCAGTCGTTTATCGCAAACGAGAGAAATAAGAAGTGCAAGGGAAAGGGCGCCGGAAGGCGCCTTTTCTTTTTGAAGTTTTGATGTGAATGTGAATTATCAGATAAAATAATAAATATGCAGAATTAACTATATTTTTCTAAAAATAAGAAAATTCGAAAAAAGGT
>CAVLAW010000217.1:0-4382 GCA_963661155.1 Tidjanibacter massiliensis
GTAGCACTTCTGGCAAAATACAAGCTGGACGGCGAAGGCGTATACGAGCAGGTAAAAGAGTTCTGTAAATAAGATAAATAAGATTTTTTGAAATAAAGAACAAAAGAAAACAGGCAGAGATTACACCAGAAAAACAGGGTGCAGTCTCTGCCTGCTTTGCGTTTGCATGACAGTTTCTTCAGAGCAGAAATTCACTCGTCCCGGCGGCCTCGAGTTCCCGGCAGGCGAGAAGAATCCCCTGTGAGATGGATTCCGCCATATGGAAAATCGTCGCAAGCCGGGTGGTCTGCAGGAGAAGCTGCTCAAAACTGCCCGACACATTCACAATGCCGGTGATAAAGATATCGCCGACCTCCGGCAGCGTCTTTCCCGCACCCGCGCCCGGCCGGATCGCCCCGTTTCCGATTGTGATATACCCCTGATGCCGCCGCGAGCCGAGCGAAGCATCAATCGCAACGAGAAGCGCATCCGGGTGGCGGGAATGGATGTACGAAATCCGATCGGGCAGATTCAGGGCGTGCACCGGGTCGTCCAGCGTTCCATAGACGTGAAAGAGGCGGCTGCAGTACGGCGAAAGCTGATACCCGATCAGCGGCCCTAACGAGTCCCCGGTAATCCGGTCGCTTCCGATGCACAGAAATACCATTTCACGGAACATCCGCCCGTCCTTCTGAATACAGTAAGAAAAAAGCGAAGCCAGCTCCTCGCTGGCGCTGTGGCTGCGCTCGTTGATGTAATAAACCTCGGCGTCCTTTTTTCGAAACATGACGGTACCTGCCTTTCTGAATACTCATAAACAGTCTAACCGTATATGATATAAGCTATTCGGAATTTCAGGAAAACATGACATGCCCTCATCAGGTGCGGCAGTGCGGAAAAACGGGAAAAAAGTCGGCAGAAATCTCAATGTCATCGCCAAAAAACGATCATTTCCGCGGAAAAACCGTGGTACATTAGGCAAAAAGGGGTGAAAGATATGATTGAGATTGTCTATAAAGAAAACAAGGAGCAGGCAAACGGAAATGAGGGGTGCTTTCATCTGCCGAAAAACATCCGCCAGGTCGGTGATGGTAACGGCAGAGAACGGATTTATCTGGAAGATTATGTCGGAACCTTTCTGAAGAAATATTTTGCCGCACCGGAGGGACGGGCTGCGATCCTGTTCGGGGAATTCAAGTGGGCGGACGGCATTTCCTACTTCTTTATCCGCAGCGCGGCCGCCATTCACACGATGGAACCCGCGCCGGATCACCTGGTCTTCGACGATGCCGTGTGGACCGAGGTGCACGATGTGATGGAAAAATATTTCAAACATCAGCAGATTCTCGGCTGGGCGCTTTCTCTGCCGGGGTACGGCGAGGATCTGAATGAGCAGATTATCCGCACACATATCAGCCATTTCGGCGGAAACGACAAGACACTGTTCCGTGTGAACGGGCAGGAGAGAGAGGAAACCTTCTATACTTACGAGGGCGGCACACTTCGAAGTACGGGAGGCTTTTATATTTATTATGAAAAAAATGAGCCGATGCAGTCATATCTGATCGACCAGAATCAGAACCGCTCGATCGAAAACGGAGAGAGCGTGCCCGACCGCGCCGTCAGCGATTTTCGGAAGATCATCGAGGAGAAGGGCGAGGAGGAGCCGGAGCGGGATCACAGAAAGCCGGTGCTCTATGCCGCAACAGCGTGCGCGGCGGCCGTCCTTCTTGTGACGGTGACGCAGAAATACGGCAATATTCTTCCACTTCCCGGCAAGACGAGCGAGCCGACCGTTTCAGTGGCAGGAACCGCAGAGGGGGAGAAGCCGCAGAGCAGTACGTCGGCGGAAAGTGCTGTGAACGGAGCAGAAACCTCGTCAGAGACGGCAAGCGCAGAAATAAGCGGAACGGAGCCGGAAAATGGCTCTGAGAGTGAAAATCCGGCGGGAAACGGGGAACAGAATCCGCTTGGCGAGGACCTATTGGGCAGCGGAGAACAGAATCCGTCCGACGGGGAGCAGGCCGGTACAGAACAAAATGGAGAAACCGCCCAGGCAGAACCGACACCGGGAGCAGAATCCGGTGTGCAGTCCGGCGGGGAAAGTGCTTCGAGTGAAGAGACGGCAGAAACCGCCGCGCAGGTCTGGCAGGAATATACCGTTCAGAAGGGGGACAGCCTCTCGAAAATCAGTGAGAGATATTATGGAACCATGAGCAGAGTAAAAGACATCTGTGAACTGAACCGGATCGCCGTGGAGGACCTGATTTATGCAGGTCAGAAAATATACCTCCCCAAATAGATGAAAATATGGTAAACTAAAGCGAACCTGAAAAAGGGGTCAGGAAACCTCCAGAAGGACATAAGGGGAATAAAAATGAACAGAAAAAACAGAGAAGAACAGGATTCCGAAACGAAAGTCCGGGATCTTGAAGAGTATAAATCAGAAAACAGAAAAAGAAAACGCAGGCGCATCATCATCGCCGGAATCGCTGTGGCTGCTGCTCTTGCGGCTGGAATCGGCACGGCGGCGTGGACGCAGCTTCGCACCTATCAGGAATACGAGACGGTACAGGCGGCAGAGGCCGAAGACACCGACACCTATATCTTTCAGAAATCCGGCGATAACATCGTGCGCTACGGCATCGACGGCATCGAACTGCGCGACCGGAAAAACCAGTCGCTCTGGTCGGATTATTATACCATGGAAAATCCACAGATGATTTCCTGTGGTGACGCGATCGCCATCTACGATAAAAACGGAACGAAAATCATGGTGTATGATGGTAATGGAAGGGTCGGCGAAATCACAGCATCGTTCCCAATTGTGAAAGCATCCGTTGCAAGTCAGGGTGTCGTTGCGGCAATTCTGGAAAATAACGGCGAGAGCTGGATTAAATATTACAATACCGATGGAACGGAGATCGCATCCTCCCACCCGAACATGGAAAGCCCGGGTTATCCGATGAACCTTGCACTCTCACCGGACGGCCTCTGGATGGCGGTATCCTATGTGTACGAGGACGGCGGCCAGATGAAAACACAGGCCGCGTTCTACAATTTCGGAAGCAAAGGCGAGGATCTCGTGGACAACCTCGCCAGCTCGGCAAGCTACAGCGATATGCTGTGCCCGGAGATTCAGGCGATTGATTCGTCCTCTTGGGTGGCTTTCTTTGACAACGGCTTCCGCATCTACGAAGGAACGAACAGACCAAAGGAAACCGTGAATGTGTCAGAGAGCGGAGAGATTTTAAGTTATGCTTATGCAGACAGCCGCATTGTCATGATTCTGCGCGGTGGGAGCGACGACCATCCATATCGGATGAAGATTTATAATACGAAGGGAAAACAGCTTGCGGATGAAGATTTGGCTTTCTATTACCAGAATCTTCAGATAGAAGCAAACCAGATTCTGCTGACGAATCAGCAGGAGCTGTGTGTCTATACCTTAAATGGAAGAAAGAAATACAGCGGAGTGGTCAGTGAAACACAGATTCACGAGATCCTCGGCATGGGACAGAACCGGTATCTGCTCGCAGCGGATGACGGCGTTTCCATGATCCGGCTGAAATAGGAGAGCAGAAAAATGAACTGGCTGAGATACGTATTACTTGCAGTATGCCTTCTTTCCGCACTGGCAGGTTACCGAAAAGGTCTGGTCAAGACGGTGCTGTCGATGGTATTCCTGATTCTGGTAACGGGACTGTCCATCTGGATGAATCCGTATGTGACGAAAATGCTGAACGAGCGGACGGAGCTGCCGCAGTATGTAGAGAAGAAATGTCTGGAGACATTTGAAAATAATGAATTTCTGTCGGGTGAAAACCAGGATGTGCAGAAGAACTGGCTCGAGAGCATGGGCGTGCCGGAGGAACTGGTGAATCAGATCCTCGGAAGTGACGTTGTGCAGGAGTACCAGGAGGAGCAGCTCCACAGTCTGGCATCCTACGCGGCGGGGGCGGTATCCGAAAAGATCATGAAGGGAATCGCCTTTTTCCTGACGATGGTGCTGGCCGTGATTTTTGTCACGATAGCGGTAAAAGCCGTGGAACTGATTGCGGAGATTCCGGGCATCAGCTTTTTAAACCGCCTCGGCGGAGCAGGAATCGGCGTGGTGCGCACGGTGCTGTGGATCTGGATCTTTTTTGCCGTGATCTACTTTTTCCAGGCAACCCACTGGGGCAAGATCTGCATGGAGCAGATCCAGGGCGATCCGGCACTGGCATGGCTCCGGGAAAACAATCCGGTATTGCTGTTATTGAAGAGTATATTATAGTATAATAGAAGAAAGAACGGGACTCTGCGGAGTTCCGTTCTTTGCACCATTATAAATTATCAGATAAAATACTAAATATGCAGAATTAACTATATTTTTCTAAAAATAAGAAAATTCGAAAAAAGGT
>CAVLAW010000218.1:0-1156 GCA_963661155.1 Tidjanibacter massiliensis
GCTGGTTGTATATGGATCCCTCCGGGATATAAAACTTTGTGGAACGTACAATTCCCTTCTCCTTCGACACCACGCAGTCAAACTGATAATAGCCATGCAGAAACTGTCTGTAATAATGCTGCCGGTCTATGGTTACGGATTCCGCAGCAGGCAAGTCCTGTGCCACTGCTTCCGTCAGATATGATCTCATATTGTTTACCTCTCCTTATTTATCCACATTTTCCCAAAAGCTCAAGCATATACCGGGAAGAAAATGTTGGCAGATATCGCCAGTGAAACCACTGCCAGCAGAATATACGGCACCGTATACTTCAGCAGCTTTGTCGGCTGATGCTGTCCAATGGCAAAGGCCAGCGCACATTCTGCCGAGCCGGACGGAAATGCAATGGCCATTACCGATGCAATGCTGACAACCAGTACAATTCCTCTCGGGTCCATACCGGAAACCATCGAAAGTGATGCGGCAATCGGCGTCAGTACGGCTGCCGTGCCGGTATTAGACATAAATGTTGTCATGACAATCGTAACCAAAGCAAATGCAATAAGAACAACAATGCCGTTCGGATGCTCTCCCAGAACACGAAGAAGACCGTTTCCGATCAGATCGCCTACACCGGACTTGCCGACTGCATCAGACATTACCAGAACACCGGCAATCATCCACACCATGTCTCCTGTCAGCGAATTTACTGTTTCCTTTGTTGTCAGCACCTTTGTATAAACCAGCACCAGGACACCGGCTGCCGGAATCAGATACATGAGGTTTCCGATTTTTGCGCCGAAGATAAAGCCCAGCAAAACCACAATGAACACGGCATTAATGATGTATTCATCTCTCTTGGAAATCGCCGCCGCTTTCTTTACTTCCTTTACATCTGTTGTATTGATCGGATGCTTCGGAATCAGTCTCCATGCAAACAATGCATAAATTGTCAAAAGTGTACAGGGAATAGCCGCAACCTTAATGAAATCTGTCGGCTGAAGCATATAGTCCGGGTTATTGATGATGCCTTCATAGAAAGCATTGGCCGTCGCTGCGGAAGTGGCCCCCAGCCCGATCGGGAATTTTAAGGACCAAGCTGCCAGAACTGAGAATGCCGCAAACAGCATTCTGGAACCGCAGATTTCATCATTATCATCCAATGACACCAGGAAC
>CAVLAW010000218.1:1166-4368 GCA_963661155.1 Tidjanibacter massiliensis
AGTGCAATGATCGAAACGATGGCCGTTCTTCCCATCAGCTGCGCCAGCACAATGGTCACAAGGAAAAGTGAAAGAATAAACACGAATCCATTCTTTTCCTTTATTTTTTCCATAAAGTCTCTGACCTTTCCGATCAGACTGGTTTTTCCGAAGGCATAAGCCACCGTAAACATACTGGCAATCAGAATCGTTGTCTTGTTGGCAAGACCGGAAAACGCATCCTTAATATCAAATACACCGGTCAGCGCCAGCAGCACACAGCAGGTCATCGTGGTTATACCATACGGAACCTTGTTAATCATGAACATCACGATCATAAAGATCAGCAGGCCTAAAACTATATAGGTTTGCATTTTGAACCCCCTTATTTAAATAAAATTCATTTTTTCGTCAGCATCCTGCGACCGGTCCGCTTCAGGACGATGCCTTTATCATTGGTTTCACTATAGTCTTAACGCGGCGCATTGACAACTTCATGATATTCATTATAATTTTAAGCAAAAGTTATGATTGGAGCATATATGAATCTAAAAGACCAGCGTTATATGGCAGCATTGGCTTCCTGCGGCAGTCTGTCCGCAGCCGCTGCCTTCCTGCATATTTCACAGCCGGCATTGCCCAAATGGCTGACCCAGCTGGAAACAGAGCTTGGTGTTTCTCTGGTCATACGCCGCAAAAAAAATGTCATCTTCACAGAAGCCGGCCAAATTTACCTTGAGGGCTGTCAGGCCGCCTTGTCCGCTGCACAGGAACTGCTGGCGCAGCTCAAGCACTCTGTAAAGAGCACCGGCATTATCCTCGGCGGCAGCACCATCCGCGGTGCAGACTGCTTCGCCTCCGTCTATGCTCCCTTCAAAAAAGAATATCCGCATATTGAGCTGGATTTCTATGCCGACAGTGCTCCCAACCTGCGGAAGCATGTTGCAGGTGGTTCTGTCACACTTGCAATCATTGGCTCCGGCACCTCCGATGACACAGAAATAGAATATCTGAAGTTCCTGGATGAGGAGCTTTTGTTCATGGTCCCCCGCACATGCAGTCTGGGCTATCCCCCTTCATCCGATACGCTGATTCCCACTGTCGATTTTTGCCGGCTTGGAAGTACGCCGCTCCTGATCAATTCTATCGGTACCAGCTATACGAACCGCATTGCCGATATATTTGAGCGACACGGTGTCAGTAAAAATATCATCTTCCGAAGCGACATCGTTCCCATCCTGTATAAACTTGTCAAAACCGGCGTCGGCGCTGCCTTCCTGCCGTCCGCCTATTACAGTGAGAATGATGCCGTCTCTGTTTACCGATACAATCCCAGACCCATTGTTTATCAGGGAATCGGCATCCGAAAAGACCGCCCGTTATCTTCGGCCGAGGAGTATCTGATCCATCTGATCATCAACCACTGGCAGGCCCCCTTTTATATCCATCAATACGCCGACTATTATTTGGAGCAGAGGCGCCTGCGCCTGCATTCTCTGTGAATCCGCGTTCAAGGAGTTACGCGAAAAGCATGAAAACACTGCGTTTTGAATATATGATCGATCTTGAAAAAACTGGAAATCTCAGCAGAACCGCTTCGAATTATTTTGTTTCTCCCTCTGCTGTCAGCCAATGTCTGGCAAAGGAAGAGAATGATCTGGGGCACAAAATTTTCGTCTATCATGATCACCAAATGCAGCCGACAGAAGCAGGAAAGGCTTATCTGAAAACAGCGCATCAGATCCTTGACATCAAGCAGCGAACCTACGAAAAACTGCAAATCCATCAGCAGACACTCAGAAAATGCCGCATCTCTATAACCCCTCTCCTCTACGAGAACTATGCAACGCTTTTAAAAGCGCAGTCATCCTGCGACAACATAGATGTTTTCTGCGCCGGTTCCCGCGTTGGAACGGAATATATCCTCAGCGGCTTCGCTGATCTGGCCGTCACCTGCTCAGGAGCGCCGCACAGGCAGCCTTCTATGCAGAGCATTCTCATATCTGAAGATCGCCTGGTGCTCCTCGTACCCAAGGCTTATTTGCGCTCCTTTATTCATACTGCGCCAACCATCCGCGACTGTGAAACCATCCCTTTTATTCTTCTGAAAAGCACTTCTCTTATGCGGCGCATCGAAGACGAAATTCTGGCCAGAAATCATATTTTTGCGCCCCGCACCTATGAAGCCGATGACTTCCTGTCTGCCAAAAATCTGCTTCTGGAGGGCCGCGGCGCCTGTTTTCTTCCCGCCGAATTTTTGCCGCCGAAAGTGGATGAACATTTCTTTGTCATTGAACCGGATGCGCTTTGGAAAGCTTATTTTTCCGTTGTGTACCTGCATTCATCCACCGACACAGTACAAAAGCTTGCAAAAGAAATCGCCGGCTTCGGTATTCCTGCCGTTTCGTGTTGATTTTCTGAAAATACATAATGCTCAGCAAATTTTTGCTGTAGGCTTTTGACAGGCACACCCGCATAGTATATACTACGTATATACTATATGTGGAGGTATCTATATGCAGGCACAAGTAAAAACCTGGGGAAACAGTCAAGGCATTCGCATTGCAAAAGAGATTTTAAAAGAAGCAAATATTTTTGTGGATGATGTCCTTGATGTCAATTTAAGCAACGGTCAGATCACACTGACAAAAGCCTTCCGCCATAAAACGCTCGAAGAACGTGCGGCGAAATTTGGCGACCAGTTGGATTTGAATGGTGAGTTTGACTGGGGCCAGCCGATGGGAAGAGAGGTCTGGTAATGCCGGAAACAATTCATCAGGGGGATGTTTTAAAAATTGAGCGGATCAAGCTCCCGGTTCTCGTAGTAAGCAAGGACTTCTTCAATCAGAACGGTGAAATTATCGGCTGCCCTATTTATGAGACCGGAAAGGAAGGCGCCCTGCATATCCATATTGAAGCAGATCGGCTACAAGGGTATGTCCATTGCGAAAAGCTTGCACTGCTGGATCTGAATGCCAGAAGATTTTCAAAATTATGCAGGATTTCGCTGAATCACATCATGGATATCACCGATGCGGTCCAGAGCATTTTTGACTACCTGTAATTGTTTAGCACCACCAGAAGAAGCTGTAAAATATTAAGCTAAGCTAAACTTGCCTGGCGAAGCATTTGCACGCTTTTTCCGGTGGCGACTTCAGCATTCCTGCAGTTTCTTCAAAATTCTGCGGGATTGCGCCGTAATTATCTCCCCTTCCTCACCAGC
>CAVLAW010000219.1:0-4349 GCA_963661155.1 Tidjanibacter massiliensis
ACGTACAGCAGGTCCGTGATAAAAAGAACAACAATATAAAGCGCTGCGATGATAACCGTCTCTCCCATGATGATCGAGAGGTCCTGGTTATTAACCGCCGTTACGTAATACTGTCCGATTCCCGGGATTGAGAAAATGCTCTCGATAAAGAAAGAACCTGTGATACACATGGCAACCGACATCGGAAGCTGTGTGATGACTGGAATGAACGAGTTCCGGAGGATATGGCGGCGGATGATCTGTCCTTTGCTCAATCCTTTCGACTCAGCAGTCAGCACGTAGTCCTGGTTGATGACATCGAGCATCGACGTTTTCAGCAGACGCGCATACGTTGCGATGTAGGAAAAACATCCCGTCAGCGTCGGCAGAATCGTGTATTCCCAGCCGCCGAACCAGAGATCCTTTCCCGCAGGCCAGCCGATCGTCGGCAGAATTTTTAAGTTACCTGCGAAAATTTTCTGAAGCATCAGACCGAAGATCAGGTTCGGAATGGAGATGAGAAGAACCGACAATGCGATCACCAGATAGTCCCAGAAGCTTCCCCTCTTCATCGCCGCAAGGATTCCGAGCAGCAGACCGACGGTGATGCCGACCAGCACCTGCTGGATTCCGAGGCGGGCAGATACCGGAAGACGGTCGTGGATCAGTTTCTGTACCGTTTGTCCCGCATAGACAACAGATTCTCCGAAATCTCCCTTGCAGATTCCCTTCATCGTGATCACATAGCGCTCCATCATCGGCTTGTCGAGGCCATAGCGCTTATAGAGGTTTTCCTTTACGGTCGGTGAGAGCTTGCTCGCACGCTCTGTCAGCGGGTCTCCCGGAACCGCCTCCAAAAGGAAAAAGGTGGCCGTCGCGATCAGAAACAGTGTGATCAGCATTTCTGCCAGACGGCGAAGTAAATATTTCGGCATGAAAATTCTCTCCCTGTGATAAGCGAAAGAAGAGCTTATACGATCATAAGCCCTTCTTCCCTCATTTCTTATGTTGTGTCGTTATTTTCTGTTTATTTCTCTACAGATGCTCTGTAAAGCTCCTGGCTTGCGCCGAAGGAGGAAGTGTAGAAATCTTTGACCCAGTTCTGATAGTAGTAATGTTTATCAGAGTAGTACAGCGGTGCAATACCACAATCCTGTGTGATCAGCAGGTCTTCGAGTTTCTCATAGATCTCAAGACGTTTTGCATTGTCGTTCTCTCCGGTCAGGGAGTCAACGAGGCTGTCGTACTCGCTGTTGCTGTAGAGGCCATAGGAATCGTAGATGCCTGTCTTCATGATGTTCAGGAAGTCAAGCGGATCGTTGTAATCGCTGAACCAGCCGCTTACGAAGATGTCGTAGTTCTTGTTGTCACGCTCGTTTGCGAACATCTGGTAATCACCTGTGGTGTTCAGCTCTACGGTTACGCCAAGGTTCTGCTGGATGGACTGCTGCAGGTACTCTCTTTCGAGCTGGTTCTCTGTAGAAGAACCGTAGGACAGCAGGGTAATGGTAATATCTTCCGGCTTGTCGGTGATGCCGAGCTCGTCAAGTCCCTTCTGGAACAGCTCTTTTAACTTGTCAGAATCGCCTGCGTACTCGTCGTACTCATCTTTCATGGTCTCCGGTGCCTGCTCGCGGTAGGAAGTTCCGTCGAGGGTGATAGCCGGAGAAACAAAGCCGTAAGCTGCGGTGTATCTTCCATAAACAGCAGATACCATCTCCTCACGGTTGATGGAGTAGGAAATTGCCTTACGGATGTTTACGTTTGTCATCAGACCGGATTTTCCGCCCTCAGACTGCTCGTAGCACAGTACCATCGTTCCCGGATACTCGGTGGTCATGGTCTGCATGTTGCCTGCTTCTACTTCTTTGTCGTATTTTGCAATGTAATCGCCTGCTGCATCGAAAACGTCAAGCTGTCCGTTGTCGAACATGGTTGCTGCGGTTGCGTTTTCTGCTACGCAGTACCAGTTCACCTGGTCGAGTTTTACATTGTCTTTATCCCAGTACTGGTCGTTCTTCTCCCATGTCATGGAGTTGTCCTCTACCAGTTTGGTCATTTTAAACGGTCCGTTGTAGACACATTTGGTCCAGTCTTTTCCCCACTGGTCTCCTGCTGCCTCTGCGACATCCTGACGGGTCGGGTAAAGCGGAGTTGCTACCAGTTTGGACTGGAAGGTCGGGTCTGCTACTTTTAAGGTAACTTCGAAGGTGTAGTCGTCGACTGCCTTGATTCCGATATCATCGACAGAACCCTGTCCGTTATAATACTCTTCTGCTCCCACTACATTGAACAGGAAGAAAGAGTAAGAATAGCCGTTGTCCGGATTTAACAGACGTTTCCAGCCGTACTCGTAATCTGCTGCGGTAACCGGCTGTCCGTCGGACCATTTTGCATCCTGTCTCAGATGGAAGGTGTAAACCAGTCCGTCCTCGGATACGTCCATGGACTCTGCGCCGGCGTACTCGAAACGGTCTCCGTTCTCATCTGCAACGTCACGCATCAGGCCTTCGTAGCACTCTGCCATCATCCAGCGCCATCCCATATCCTGTACGTCGAAGTTGTTTCCGAAAGCTGTTGCACGCAGATTGATCTGTCCGTCCACCTCTCCTGCGGTCTCCGGTGCTGCGGAATCAGAAGCTGCGGTGCTGGTCGATGCTGTCGTGGTGTTGTCAGCAGTTGCTACCTGTGTCTCTCCGCTGCTTCCGCATCCGGCAAGAAGTCCGGCTGCCATGCATCCTGCTAAAAGCAGAGAAACGACTTTGTTTCTTTTTCTCATTGATGTTCCTCCTTCTGTTGTCGGCAGACCTGTTTTCCGGTGACCCGGCCGCTGTCTGCACACGGGCGTTCTTATTTTTGAAAATCAGCTTGAATTTTTTCTGTTATTCAGTCAATATCATAAAATAAGTCTTAGTTTTTTCACATTTTTAACGTGAATTTTAGCCCAGACTTATAATAGAATATAAGGAAATTCCGCTTTTGTCAATCCCCTTTTCATACAATGTCGCTATGTTTTATTTTCTGTGTCTGTATACACATAAAAAGAGAGACTGCCTTCTCATCAGCAGCCTCTCCGTAACATTCTCTTTTTACTCTTCTTTTGCATCCATCTGGCGCAGGCTGTGGATCAGCTCCTCGCAGATCTCCAGCTCGGTCTTTCCGTCGGTCTCGATGATGATGTCGGCTGCGGCCTCATATTTCTCACGGCGCTTGCTCATCAGATCGGCGATGAACGGAACGGTTTTGTTGTTCTCAATCAGCGGTCTGTCGTGGCTGTCTTTGACACGATCCAGAATGGTCTCCGGTTTTGCAGTCAGAAGAACGACACGACCGTTTTTCTTCATCTCGACGACGTTGCACTCACGCATCGGAGTACCGCCGCCGCAGGAGATAACAACGTTGGTTCTTGCCTGCATCTCGATCAGAAGGTTGGTCTCGCAGTCACGGAAGTACTGCTCGCCGTAGGTCTCGAAGATATCGGAGATACTCATGCCGGCACGCTCCGCGATGATCTGATCCATCTCGATGACATCCATGGCGAATACGGTTTTGAGGTAATCGGAAATCGTACTCTTTCCTGCTCCCATAAAGCCGATCAGGACAATGTTGTAGTTGAACAGCTTTCTTGCTTGGATTTTCTTACTGTTTCTGGTGATGCTCTCGAAAACATCTGCCACTTCGTTTTTGTGGCGTTTCTCCTGCATCCGGCGGTTCAGCCATTCTCTCTGCTTTGCTTCCTGCTCCGGCTGGAGAATCGGCACATCGTTTGCTTCTTTATATACCATAATGTCCTCAACAATACGGTTTCTCATCAGCAGCGCATCCAGAATAATCTCATCGCACTGTCCAAGGCTCTCTCGTAATACTTCCAACTGATTCATGTTTTATCCTTTCCAGACTTGTGTTTCTCTTGTCCGCACAGCCCTCTTCCGGTATTTTTGTCGTATTTTACGGCATTTTCTGTTATTATAGCAGTTGTCCGCCGGAATCACAACAAAAAATTTGCAGAAACTCGAGAAAATCCCCGTGGATCTCTTTTTTCATCCGCGGGGATTTTCTCTATTTTGAGTCTGATTTCGTGTCGGTAGCGTGTGTGTTATCCCAGGTATGTTCTGTGGATAACGTTTGATCAGAGCTCAGAAAACTCAGCTCTGCCCCCCCCCGACTTCAGATTCTTTTTCAGCTTTTCAAACTGAATCGAAGTCTGTTCTTCCTCGGAGATGGTGTTCAGCTCCTCGCGGATGACATCTTTGATGTCGAGCAGACACTCGAGCATCAGCGGGCTGAAGGTACCGCACTCGCCGTTCAGGATCATCTCGATGGCTTTCTCGTGCGTGTACGCCGGTTTGTAGACACGCTCACTTGTCAGC
>CAVLAW010000220.1:0-4318 GCA_963661155.1 Tidjanibacter massiliensis
GGCATCAAGGTGAAGGTGCTGCGGGCACTGGCTCTGGGCACACCGGTCATCACCGGACAGGTCGGCGCCGAAGGAATCGACGAGGCGTATCAGGTCATCGTGCCGGCAGAAAGCGATGCGGAGTATGCAGCACAGATCGAGACACTTCTGGAAGATGCGGGGAGACTGGAGAAGCTGCACAGCAGAGGCCGCGAGTTTGTTCGGGAACACTTCGGGTGGGAGAAGAGCCGCCGGGTGTTGGAGGATGTATATGGTTAAAATTACAGCCATTACAGTGACATACAATAGAACCGAGACGCTGAGACGCTGTATTCGGTCACTTCTGTCGCAATCGCAATCGGTAGATAATATTTTGATCATCGATAACCACAGCAAATCGGAGGAACGCGAGATCCTGGAGGAATTTGCAGAAACGGATAAACGCATTCATCTGGAAATTCTTCCAGATAACAGAGGTGGTGCTGGTGGGTTTGAAGCGGGGATGCGTCTTGCTCGGGAAAAATATCCGGCAGACTGGTATTGGCTGATGGATGATGATGCATATCCACGAGTGGATTGTCTGGAAAAGCTGTTAGCGGCAGAAAAAATTATTCGAAAACAGAATCCACAGGAAATAGGCTTTTTGGCACCGTTGATCTATGGCATTGATCGAAAAAAATATCAGCTTTTTCACCATAAAAAATTAACAGGATTAATTTATCGCAGTATTCCGATTGTGCGTCATGCAGAGGAGCTTGACGAGATTAACCGGCTGGAAGCAGACGCATTTGTGGGACCGCTGATTTCAAAAAAAGCTGTAGAGAAGCATGGTGTGGCAGACGGAAGTCTTTTTATCTATGGAGATGACACGGAATATACGTATCGAGTAACGAGAGATATGCCGGGATATTTGATCAAGGATGCGGTGATTGATCATCAGGATGCGCCGTTGCTTGATGATAACATGAACGCCAAGGGATGGTGGAAAGAGTATTACGGAAACAGAAATCAGTTTTTTATGATCCGTAAATTTAAAAAGAGCAGAGCGATAAGGTATGTCGCATATTTCTGCCTGATGCTGCGTCTTGTTGCTATAATGCTGAAGAGCGCACTGAAGCGGTATCATGTTCTGCGCATCTGTCTTCTTACTAAGGCAATAGTAGATGGGATTGGTGACAGACGTGGCAAACAGATTGATCCGGTGAAGTATATGGAATATCTGCAGGATCATGATATTACATGAAGACGAAAGAGTAAATATATGAAAATCGGTGCAGTTGTCGTAAGCTATAATAGAATAGAAAAGCTGAAAAAGGCATTAGCCGCTTTTTCGGATATGACAATGCTTCCCAAGTATCTGCTTGTGATTGATAATGCCAGCACAGATGGAACCCATGAGTATCTGGAAACGTGGAAAGAGCAGCCTGCTGATTTTGAGAAAATTGTAGTTCATATGGAGGAAAATGTCGGCGGCAGCGGCGGCTTTTATGAGGGCTTGAAAAGAAGTCTTGCGCTGGATGCAGACTGGATCTGGGTATCGGACGATGACGCTTACCCGGCCAAGGACGCTTTTGCTCAGGCTTCTCAATATCTGGAAGCACATGATACGAAGAATATTACAGCAGTATGTGCCAAGGTGATAAAAAATGGACAGCTGGATGTGAATCATAGCAAGGGATATGTTCAGAACGGAATTTTTATCAAGGAAATCATTGCGGATTCCCGACGATATGAAACGGAACAGGAATTTGAACTGTTTTCGTTAACGTATGTTGGTGCTGTTCTGAATAAGAATGATTTGCAGAAGGCAGGACTGCCGAACAAGGATTATTTTATTTACTGGGATGATCTGGAGCATGGCTTGCGTATGAAGAAATATGGGAAAATTTTATGCGTACCGGCTATCACTGCTTATCATGAGGTTGGCAAAGAACTGGCGGGCATTAACTGGAGGCTATATTACACTTACCGAAACATGACAGATGCCTACAGAAAGCATTTTCCCGGTGCATGCTTTGTTTTTTTTGCATTGAAGGTTAGAATCAAAATTTTTCTTAATATCCTTTCCGGGCGACGCAATTTGAAGTGGAAAATGCTGGAAGCCGGATTCAATGATGCTATGCACGGACGATTTGGAATGCACTCTGTGTACAAGCCAGGGTGGAAGCCGGAACAGTAAAATGAAGCAGAAACAGAGATCTCTAAAATTTAATGCAGCAATGAATATGCTGCTGACGGCCTCCACATTTGTGTTTCCGCTGCTTACATTCCCCTATGTTACCAGAGTACTGCTTCCGGAAGGCACAGGAAGGGTGTCCTTCGGCAACTCCGTCATCGCTTATTTTTCCATGTTTGCGTCCCTGGGGATTCCTACTTACGGCATAAAGGCATGTGCAAAGGTGCGTGACGACAGTGAGCTGCTTTCCAAAACAGTGTGGGAAATCTTCAGCATCAATGGAATCATGACGGCAGCAGCTTATCTTCTGCTGTTCATTGCGATCCTGAGCATTCCGAAATTTCGGGAGAGAGCGATGCTTCTGCTGATTTGCAGCGGCAGTATGCTGCTGACATGGATGGGCGCAGAGTGGCTGTACAAGGCGCAGGAGGCCTACAGCTACATTACGGTCCGATCGTTGATCATTCGGGTAATTTCCGTTGCGCTGATTTTTCTTTTTGTTCGAAGGCCGGATGACTATCTTCTGTATGCGGCAATCACTGTCTTTTCCAATGCTGGTTATGGCATTTTGAATTTCCTGAATTTGCGGAAACGCCTGGAACCGGGAATACCGACAGGATTGAATCTGCGGCAGCATGTACGGTCGGTGCTTGTGTTTTTTGCCATGGCAGCGGCGATCAACATTTACGCAAATTTGGATACCGTTATGTTGGGCTTCATGAAGGGCGATGCCGAAGTGGGATACTATGATGTGGCTGTAAAAATCAAGGTGATTCTGGTGAATGTTGTTACGGCTATCGGAGCGGTGATTTTACCTAGAGCTTCTTATTATGCGGAAAATAAGCTGCTGAAGGAATTGTGGCAGATTGCGGAGCAGGCGGCTGCTTTTGTTGTTTTTCTCTCCGTTCCCTGCATTGCTGTTTTTACGATATTGGCAGACAAATGCATTATCTTTTTATCAGGGGAAGCCTATTTGCAGGCCGTGACACCGATGCGGGTCATCATGCCGACATTGCTGTTTATCGGATTGTCCAACATCCTGGGTATACAGATATTGGTTCCGCTGAATCGGGAAAAGGAAGTGCTGTATTCCGAAATTGTAGGGGCCGGGGTGGATGTTTTATTGAACGCATTGCTGATTCCGAAATATGGTGCGGCAGGGGCGGCCTTCGGCACCGTTATGGCAGAGCTGGCGGTACTTTTTTATCAATGCATGGTATTACGGCAGGATGCGTGGAATATCATGAAGAAGGTGGGGGTTCCCAGGATAATGTTGGCTGCTGCAGCTGCAGCGGCGGTGCTTCTTCTAATTAGGAGAGTTCTTACAACGGGATTGATTTTAGAACTGTGTGTCTTATTTGGTGCCTTTTTTCTCACTTACGGCCTGGTGCTGTATCTTTTGCGGGATCCGAATATCTGTGAGCTGATTGCATTGCTCCAAAGTAAGCGGAGAAGAAGACGGGGGTAGGAAATGCGAATTCAATTACAGAGTATCCTGTTTCCGGATCCGGAGGTCTGTGATATTCGGGAACTGTACTATCATGAAAATGCCAATGAGATTATTTTTGACGGATATTTCAATGGCTTTTATTTGAAAAAAAGAAGAAAATACTGCAGCTACGATAAGTATTTTCTTCGTGTTCATTTGCATGGTTATGAAGAATTGCAGCTTTTCTCTTCGGAGAAGGTTCTGGGACGGTTTCGATTGGAGCCGGAAGAGCGGGAATATGTTTTCGAAATACCTGAGGTGGCAGATGCTGCGGAAATCTGGTTTTCACTGAAAAAAAGCAGAGACTGGACAGAAGCCGACAGAATGGTATCCGGATACTATGAAGGAGAAATTTCTGAAGCAGCCATTCATAATGTGCGAATTGCAGTGGATATCTGCACCTACAAGAGGGAAGAATACCTGCTGAAAACCATAAAACTGCTGCAGAAACGTGTTTTGAAACGCACAGAACTGCAGGTGTCCAATGCTGTGGATATCTATATCATCGACAATGCCGGTGAAATGACAAATGCGGATCTGATGATATCAGAAGAACTGCAGGAACGTATCTTTCTGATTCCGAATAAGAATACCGGAGGCTCCGGCGGATTTACGCGGGGCATGCTGGAGGTTTTGGCAGCAAGGAAGGAAAGGGCGTATACACATATCCTCTT
>CAVLAW010000221.1:0-4312 GCA_963661155.1 Tidjanibacter massiliensis
ATGAAATGGACTGCAGGATAACAGCGGGTTCCGTTTTTAGTAGGCTGCGACGTAAGAGACGAACGTTACAGCGTCAGGGTATTCAAAGTTTGGGATACCGACAAAGGCAGCTGCCGTGAGACAGCTGTGAAGTAAGGTGGTAACACGGGAGATACGGGCTCTCGTCCTTTGAATCGGAAAGGACGGGGGCTTTTTTGATACAAAAAGCTCTGTCCCAGACGGTAATATACATACCCGGAAGTCAACCGAAAAAAGGAGAAAAACAAAATGCAGATTTATGACGAACTGATCGCCAGAGGCCTTCTGGCACAGGTAACCGACGAAGACGAAATCAGAGACCTGGTAAACAACGGAAAAGCAACTTTCTATATTGGATTTGACTGCACCGCAGACAGTCTGACCGCAGGCCATTTCATGGCACTGACCCTGATGAAGAGAATGCAGATGGCAGGAAACAAACCGATCGCCCTGATCGGCGGCGGCACCACCATGATCGGTGACCCGTCCGGAAGAACCGATATGAGAAAAATGCTGACCCGCGAGGAGATCGACCACAACGCAGAGTGCTTCAAACGCCAGATGGAGCGTTTCATCGAGTTCGGCGACGGAAAAGCAATGATGCTCAACAACGCTGACTGGCTGCTGAACCTGAACTATGTAGAGCTGCTCCGCGAGGTAGGTGCATGCTTCAGCGTCAACAACATGCTCCGCGCAGAGTGCTACAAACAGCGTATGGAAAAAGGTCTTTCCTTCCTGGAGTTCAACTACATGATCATGCAGAGCTACGATTTCTATCACATGTTCCAGAAATACGGCTGCAACATGCAGTTCGGCGGCGATGACCAGTGGTCCAACATGCTGGGCGGAACCGAACTGATCCGCCGGAAACTTGGAAAAGACGCTTACGCCATGACCATTACCCTTCTGACCGATTCTCAGGGCAAGAAGATGGGTAAAACCGCAGGAAACGCTGTATGGCTCGACCCGAACAAGACCAGCCCGTTCGATTTCTACCAGTACTGGAGAAATGTGGATGACGCTGACGTCTTAAAATGCATCCGTATGCTGACCTTCCTGCCTGGGAAGGAAGCAAGCTGAACGAGGCAAAAGAGATCCTGGCTTACGAGCTGACCTCCATGGTACACGGCGAGGAAGAAGCAAAGAAAGCACAGGAAGGCGCACGTGCTGTCTTCTCCACCGGAAACTCCGAGCATATGCCGACCAGCGAGATCATCGCAGAGGATTTCACCGACGATAAGATCGATATCGTAACCCTTCTTGTCAAAGCAGAGCTTGCCAAGACCAGAAATGAGGGACGCCGTGCTGTCGAGCAGGGCGGTGTATCCGTAGACGGTGAGAAAATTACCGATCCGAAATATGCCGTAGAAAAAGCAGCTTTCGGTGAGGACGGCATCGTTCTGAAAAAAGGTAAGAAGAATTTCAAAAAAATTTGCGTTAAATAATTAAGTGTGCTATTATAAAAGAATGGAGTCCCGGGAGAAATTCCGGGACACACTGAATTATTTGGAGGAAAAACAGTCATGGAAAAATATGGCGTAAACGAATTACGAAAGATGTTTCTTGAGTTCTTCGAGAGCAAAGGACATCTTGCTATGAAGAGTTTTTCGTTGATTCCACACAACGATAAAAGTCTTTTACTGATCAACTCCGGTATGGCTCCGCTGAAGCCTTACTTCACAGGCGCAGAGATTCCGCCGAGAAGAAGAGTGACCACATGCCAGAAATGTATCCGTACCGGTGATATTGAAAACGTAGGAAAAACAGCCCGTCACGGCACCTTTTTTGAGATGCTCGGAAACTTTTCCTTTGGTGATTACTTTAAACATGAAGCAATCGCATGGTCCTGGGAGTTTTTAACACAGGTAGTAGGCCTTGACCCGAACCGCCTGTACCCATCCATCTACCAGGATGATGACGAAGCATTTGATATCTGGAACAAAGAGATCGGCATCCCGGCTGACCGCATTTTCCGTTTCGGAAAAGAGGACAACTTCTGGGAGCACGGCGCAGGTCCGTGCGGTCCGTGTTCTGAGATTTATTATGACCGCGGAGAGAAATACGGCTGCGGTAAACTGGGATGTACCGTTGGCTGCGAGTGCGATCGTTACATGGAAGTATGGAACAACGTATTCAGCCAGTTCAACAATGACGGCGAGGGTCACTACACGGATCTGATCCAGAAGAACATCGATACCGGTATGGGTCTTGAGCGTCTGGCTGTTGTCGTACAGGATGTCGATTCCATCTTTGATGTCGACACTATTCAGGCACTCCGCGACAAAGTATGTGAGATCTCCGGAAAAGAATACGAAAAAGATCATGAGACTGATGTTTCCATCCGCCTCATCACCGACCATATCCGTTCCGCTACATTCATGATTTCTGATGGTATCATGCCGACCAACGAGGGAAGAGGCTACGTACTGCGCCGTCTGATCCGCCGTGCAGCACGTCATGGCCGTCTGCTTGGCATCGACGGACTGTTCCTTGCCCGCCTTTCCGCAAGTGTAATCGAGGGTTCCAAAGACGGATATCCGGAACTGGAAGAGAAGAAAGACTTCATCTTCAACGTTCTGAACAACGAGGAGACTCAGTTCAATAAAACCATCGATCAGGGACTTCATATCCTTTCTGATCTGGAAGACAAAATGCAGAGCGAAGGCAAAAAAGTTCTGGACGGACAGGATGTGTTCAAACTGTACGATACTTACGGATTCCCGCTGGATCTGACCAAAGAGATCATCGAGGAAAAAGGCTACGGCATCGACGAGGATGGCTTCCATGCAGCAATGGAAGAGCAGAGAAAACGTGCAAGAGAGAGCCGTGAAGTGACAAACTACATGGGCGCTGATGCCACTGTTTATGATGAAATCGACCCGGCTGTAACAACTGAGTTCACAGGATACGATCATCTGGAGGATACCTCCAAAGTTACTGTTCTCACCACCGAGACTGAGATCGTAGACTCTCTGATGGAAGGCCAGAAGGGAACCATTTTCGTAGAGAAAACTCCATTCTACGCTACCATGGGAGGTCAGGAAGGCGATTGCGGTATCATCAAAGGCGCAAACGGTGTCTTTGAAGTAGAAGACACCATCAAACTCCGTGGTGGAAAATACGGCCATGTCGGCGTGATGAAATCCGGTATGATCGCAAACGGCGAGGAAGTTACCCTTCAGGTGAATGAAGAAGCAAGAAAGAATACCGAGAAGAACCACAGTGCAACCCATCTGCTGCAGAAAGCGTTAAAGACCGTTCTTGGCGCACACGTAGAGCAGAAAGGTTCCCTCGTAACTCCGACCAGACTCCGTTTCGACTTTGCACACTTCCAGGCTATGACACCGGAAGAGCTGGCAAAAGTTGAAGAGCTGGTAAATCAGAAGATCCAGGAGCAGATCCCGGTTGTAACCGATATCATGGATACCGAGGAAGCAAAGAAATCCGGTGCAATGGCTCTGTTCGGCGAGAAATACGGCGACAAAGTACGTGTTGTTTCCATGGGAGACTTCTCCAAAGAACTCTGCGGTGGTACCCATGTAAAGAACACTTCTGAAATCGGTCTCTTCAAACTCGTTTCCGAGGCAGGTGTTGCAGCAGGTGTCCGCAGAATCGAAGCTCTGACCGGATCGTCTGTTACAGCATACTATAAAGAGCAGGAAGCAAAACTTCACGAGGCAGCCGCTCTCTTAAAGACAACACCGGCTGATCTGCTTGAGAAGATTGCACATCTGCAGGCAGAGGCAAAAGCACTCCAGGCAGAGAACGAGTCCTTAAAGAGCAAACTGGCAAAAGAGGCTCTTGGCGATGTTATGGATAAAGTAACAGAAGTAAAAGGCGTAAAACTCCTTGCAGCATCCGTTCCGGAAGTTGATATGAATGGTCTGCGCGATCTGGGAGACCAGTTAAAAGAAAAACTCGGCAGCGGTGTTGTCGTTCTGGCATCTGCAAAAGACGGCAAGGTAAGCCTTCTTGCGATGGCAACCGACGATGCAATGAAGAAAGGCGCTCATGCAGGCAAGCTGATCAAAGAAGTGGCAGCAGTTGTCGGCGGTGGCGGCGGCGGACGTCCGAACATGGCTCAGGCCGGCGGAAAGAACCCGAATAAGATCGACGAGGCCATTGCAAAAGCAGCAGAAGTTCTCGAAGGACAGATCAACGCATAAAAAAATTGCAAAAAAATGAAAAAACTTGTTGACGAACGAGATTTTTCTGGTATAATAAGAACAGTGCAAAAAATACCCATACAGTTGTATTATGCACAATCTACAACTGGAGGGAGGTTAGGTGTGAG
>CAVLAW010000222.1:0-4311 GCA_963661155.1 Tidjanibacter massiliensis
TTTTCAAACTTCATTGCCAGAGTTTCGCTGGCATGATCTATCAGAATTCCGAGAGATCATTATATAATAACACGTATTTTGCGTAACACCAATAAAAATATACGTAAAATACGTAAAAAATAACAGAGATTTTCATACTACTAAATTGAACCTACCGACCTCCATGATCGATGCCTGCTCCCGTGCAACGATCCTCGACATGCTGCTGAAACTGCGTGATGAGATTAACATGACCATTATCTTTATTACACACGATATCGGTCTTGCCTACTATGTATCCGATAATGTTTACATTATGAAGCATGGAAAATTTGTAGAATCGGGCCCGGCAGAAGAGGTCATTCTTCACCCGACCGCAGCATATACCAAACGTCTGATCAGCGATGTGCCGAAGATTTACGAGCCGTGGGATCTGACGACGGTATAAAAAAACGATATGAAGGCTGTTCCTCCAAAACGATGCCTTGCGTAATATATGAGTCTTTCGTATTATAAAAATAGAATGATATGGGTGTCAAAAGGTCTTTTTGAATAAAACTTCATTTTACCCCATCCACTATATGGGAATAAAGGTTAAAAATAGTATCATATTTAAGTATTTTACCCCACTTTGGTCGTAAATTATCGTAAGATTTTGGGATTGGAATTTCCTATTTCTTAGGAAATTGTAGAAAATCACCTTTTGACACCTTAATCATAGAATTAGAAAAAATAAACAGTTTTTCCCAGAAAAATTTGATTTCCAGAAAGAAAACTGGTAAAATTGATGGAAGTGGCTCGAAAAAGCAGAACAGGGGGTGAAATTGTGCTGGGCTGGTTTCGGGGGCTGAAGCTGAATCAGAAATTTGTTGTGACAACGCTGCTTTTCGTTTTTATTCCAATCTTTGGGCTGGTAGGCGTTGGCTTTTCCAGTATTAAGAAGAATGCGGTAGATCACAGCGTGAATGAAGCAGTGACATCGACGGATCTCGCCTGCGCCTCAATCAATGCAAAGGCGCGGTCGTGTTCGATGATTGTCGATACACTGCAGGAATATGAGCCGCTGGAGGATTATCTGCTGCGCATCCGGATGGGGGAAGATATTTCGGATACATATTATAAGGAGTTTCGGAACAGCAGTATCAGCATTATCGACAAGATGGCAGAGCGCGATAATCGGAAAAGAGAATGTGGCAATTGTGATGCGGAACGTAGAGCAGGTCGACGGCATGTTTGTGATGCTGAACAGCATCGACGATGTAACAGGAAATATGTTGGAGAAGCAGCAGAAAATGCTGGTTGAAATTGCTGTTTTCGGTCTGATTCTGATTTTTGCCGTTAATCTGATTGTGCGAAGTCTTTTGAAGGAATTTTATGAAGTTCTTTATACGATGCGGGAGATCGACAACGGGGAGAAGAAATTCTGCAACTGTTACCGGTCGGAGGAGATGCGGGAGATGAGCTATGGCCTGAACGGCATGCTTGAGCGTATCCACAGGAAGAATGAGTAAAGCGTGCAGCGTGAAGTGCTTTTAAAAGACACGGCAATCCGTACGATGCAGAACCAGATCAATGCACATTTTATCTATAACGTGCTGGAGTCGATCAAAATGATGGCGGAAATCGAGGAACAGTACACCATTTCCGATTCCGTAACAGTGTTCGAGGAGATGCTTCACTACAATATGCGATGGAAAACATTCCTTGTGACGGTGCAGGATGAGCTTACTTATGTACAGAATTACGTGGAGCTGATGAATCTGCGGTATGACTTTACAATTACGCTTTCCATTCAGATGCCGGAGAATCTGTACCGGCAGGATATTCCGAAGATGTCGCTGCAGCCGATTGTGGAAAATGCGATCACGCACGGCATCGAGGCGCTTGATGCGGATGCCGTGATTGAAATCCGGGGAATTGAGAATGAGAACTGCTTTGAAATTGAGATTACGGTGTGGCAATGACGGCAGAACAGTTCCGAATTCTGCGCAGGAAGCTGAATGTGCGTCTTAACTCGGACGCGCAGCCGAAACACGGAAAAGGGCTCCGCAATGTGCAGGAAAGAATCCATGTCCAGTTTGGTACACGGTAGGGCTTGTCTGTGGATGCAAAAGAAAACTGTTATACGAAGGTAACCATTTGCCTTACGGTCACACGGGGAACGCATTCCCTGAAGGATCGCGAAAATGGATAAGGGGAAGAGGATGGAGAAGAAATGAATAATTTACTGGTGGTAGAAGACGAAAAACTGATCCGGCAGGGCATTGTGGCGATGATCCGCCGGTGCAGCGTGCCGATCGGGCAGATTCTCGAGTGCAGAAATGGCGAAGAAGCACTGGAAATTATGAAAGAGCAGGCGGTGGAGATGATGAAGCACGGTGTGCGGGATTATATTTTAAAGCCGATCAAGCGCGAGGTCATCGAAAATCTTCTGGAAAATCTGGAACGGGAGCTTTCGGAGACGAAGGAGACGCTCGAAGAAGAGGAGCGGTGCTTCCTGAATCAGCTCCGCTATCTGATAATGAATGCAGAACTGGCGGAAAACGACGAGTGGCAGGATATGGAAAACCGGATCCGGCGCCATGTCTGGGACGGGCCGTTTCGAATTCTGGTGACGAGTATGGCAAACGGCCAGCAGTTTTCTGACTGCGGCGGTATTATGCTTGAAGGCGTGGAGGGCGGCGTTCTTTACCTGCTTCCGAGGGAAGAAGCAAACCGGATTATTGCGGAGCGGGACGAGAGGTTCTGTCTCGGCGTAGGGAGGGAGCATCGGTCTGTGACGGAAGCCCTCTGTAAAGATATGGACCGCACGTATCGTGCGAAAGAAAAACAGGACAAATGTCCGCGGCCGCTGCAGTACCGGAATGCGGAGCTGTTCCTTACAGCGTTCGAGGACTGGGTGCACGAGTGCCGGAGGCGATGCAGAGCCAGACTTCCGGAAATGAAAAAATGGAGGAGGCAGTTGCCTATATCCGGAAAAATTATGCGAAAGATCTGAATATGGCGATGGTTTTCCAATTACATTTGTACGAATTATTCCCTGTTTTCTGCGGCGTTTAAGTAGTACACAGGGGGCAATTTCGTAAATTACCTGAAAGAAATCCGGATCAGCGAGGCGAAGCGTCTTTTGCTGGAGACAGATGATAAGATTGTGGAGATTGCCAGCAAGGTTGGATTTGAGAATGACAAGCATTTTATGAAATCCTTTAAGGCAGTCTGCGGCGTATCACCGTCGGAGTTCCGGAAGGATTACAAGATGACTTCGGGCGGAAAGGGAGGACAGGATGAAAAAGAATGAAGAGACAAAAGGCAGGAGCAGAATTCGGCAGCTCGCGCGGTATTACATTCCCTATAAGGGGCTGTTTTTCACGGATATGTTTTTTGCAATGCTGGGAGCTGCCATTACGCTGGTGATTCCGCTGATTGTGCGGTATATCACGAGCACGGTTGTGGAAAAACCGCTGGATCAGGCGACGGGCGAGATTATCCGCCTCGGTATTCTGATGATTGTCATGGTGTTGGTGGAGATGTACTGCAACTTTTACATTGCCTATTATGGTCATGTGATGGGTGCGCGGATTGAGCATGATATGCGGAATGAGATTTTCGGTCATTATCAGAAGCTGTCGTTTGCATTTTTTGATAATCAGAAGGTCGGTCATCTGCTTTCCCGCATCACGAGCGATCTGTTCGATATCAGCGAACTTCTGCACCATGGGCCGGAGGATATTGTGATTTCGTTTATCAAGCTGATCGGTGCGCTGGTGATTCTGTTTCTCGTGAATCCGATACTGGCGTGCGTACCGCTTGTCGTGATCGTGATGATGCTGGTGTTTGCACTGGTGATGAACAGCCGCATGAAGAGTGCGTTTAAAGAGAACCGCCGCAGAATTGCGGATATCAACAGTCAGATTGAGGACAGTCTTTCAGGCATCCGCGTCGTCAAATCGTTTGGCAATGAGACGGAGGAAATGCGGAAGTTCAATGCGGGAAATGACAGGTTTGTCGATTCGAAGAAGGTCAGCTACCGTTATATGGGCATTTACAACTCGGGTATGGGCGCGTTTTCGACGCTGATTACGGTGATTTCGCTGATCGTTGGTGCACTGCTGATGACGGGCGGAAAGCTTGGCGCGGCGGATCTTGTCACATTTCTTCTGTATATCAACAACTGCACCGACCCGGTGAAAAAGCTTGTTAACTTTACGGAACAGTTCCAGAATGGTTACTCGGGCTATGAGCGTTTCCTGGAAATCATGAGCATTGCGCCGGATATCCAGGACAAGCCGGATGCGCTGTCGATGAAAGATGTAAAAGGTGAGGTAACATTTG
>CAVLAW010000223.1:0-4276 GCA_963661155.1 Tidjanibacter massiliensis
CACTATATCTCTTTTTCCCGGATCTGAAAAGAAAGTATTGATTCTTTTTTTCTTTTATGATACGGTTAAGCTGTTTATGGATCTTGGTTTTGCGTTAAACGCAGCAAACCGGTCTGCTCTTACTTTATTACTTTTACAGGAGGGTTTTTATCATGGTTTCACTTTTGTTACCCGTTATTTATCTGGCGTTCATCAGCCTTGGACTGCCGGATTCTCTGCTCGGCTCCGCGTGGCCGGTGATGTACCACGAGCTCGGAACTTCGGTTTCTTCCGCCGGTATCATCTCGATGATCATCTCCGCCGGAACGATCGTCTCGAGCCTGAACAGCGACAGATGGAACACCCGGTTCGGAACAGGAAAGGTTACAGCTTTCAGTGTCCTGACAACGGCTGTTGCTCTGTTTGGCTTCTCGATCAGCCACTCTTTCATCGCGCTCTGTCTCTGGGGAATCCCGTACGGACTCGGTGCAGGAAGCGTCGATGCAGCGCTGAATAACTACGTTGCCCTTCACTACAAAGCCCGCCACATGAGCTGGCTGCACTGCATGTGGGGTGTCGGCTGCAGCACAGGACCGATGGTGATGGCGTATGCAATCAATCATTCCACCTGGAACAATGGCTACCGTACGATCGCAGTTTTCCAGGTAGTCCTGACTGCCATTCTTTTCCTCAGCCTTCCCCTGTGGCAGAAGCCATCCGCAGATGCTTCCACGGATGAGACAACCGTTCCGGAGCAGAGAAAATTTTCCCGCCTGATCCGTATTCCCGGTGTCAAAGAGGTTCTGATCTGCTTTTTCTGCTACTGTGCAGTAGAAGCCACTGCCGGCATGTGGGCAGCAAGCTACTGTACCCTGTTCCGCGGCATCGATGCCAAACGGGCGGCAAGCTGGGCCAGCCTGTTCTATATCGGTATCACCATCGGACGGTTCTTCTGCGGCTTTATCACAATGAAGCTGAACGATCAGAAAATGATCCGCCTCGGCCAGGCCGTGATCGCCGTCGGCGCGATTCTGATGCTACTGCCGCTCGGCGACACCGTTCTGTTTATCGGCCTGATCCTGATCGGCCTCGGCTGTGCGCCGATTTATCCTTCGATCATCCACGAGACACCGGCAAACTTCGGTGCCGACTTAAGTCAGGGCATCATCGGCATCCAGATGGCATTCGCCTACGTCGGAACGTGTCTGATGCCGCCGATCTTCGGACTTCTCGGACAGCACATCACGTTTGGACTGTATCCAGTGTTCCTGCTGGCCATTCTGATTCTCATGGTTGTGATGGCAGAACGCATGCACCGCGTAACTGCAGAAAAGAGAAATTCTTATCAGGCGAATTATTAAAAAAATACCGTTGATCCCTTTGTGTTCGGATCAACGGTATTTTTTATGTTATGTTCAGATTTTATTTATGTCCGCCGAAGATTTCAAACTCCATTCCGTCCAGTTTCTCAGTGATGGAATCTCTCTCCTCTTTTGTCAGAACAACATTTGCGGCCTCCAGGTTCTCTTTCAGACGAGCTGTCTTACGGCTGCCCGGGATCGGGATGATATATGGCTTTCTGGAAAGAATCCATGCCAGAGAAATCTGTGCTGTTGTCACATTTTTCTCTGCTGCAAGCGCCTCGATGATTTCAAGAAGTGCTTTTCCTTTCTGATATCCTTCGCCCTTGTACTGCGGCATATTGCTGCGGAAATCTGCGCCCGGGTCAAACTGGGTTTTGTCGGTATAAGCTCCGCTTAAGAATCCATTGGCCAGCGGGGAGAATGCAACGTACGTTACGCCGAGTTCTTCGCATGCCTGGAAAATGGTTTCATGCCATCTTGCCATCATGGAATAGCGGTTCTGGATCGCTGTAACCGGGCATACGGCATGGGCGCGGCGGAGATACTCTTCTGTCGTCTCCGAAATTCCCCAATAGCGGATTTTTCCTTCTTTGATAAGCACTGCCATCGTCTCTGCTACGGTTTCCGGCTCCACTTTCGGGTCAATGCGGTGCTGGTAATAGAGATCGATATGATCGGTGCCGAGGCGTTTTAAACTACCCTCAACCGATTTGCGGATCGTCTCCGGGCTGCTGTCGAGGATCAGATGATCGCCGCCGTGCTGAACGCCGCATTTGCTGGCGAGGAAAATCTCGTTGCGGAAGGATTTGATTCCTTTTCCGACAACTTCCTCATTGTAGGCGGTTGTTCCGTCCGGGTAAACGCCGGTGTAGCACTCTGCGGTATCAAACAGGGTGTAGCCCAGATCGTGGGCAGCCTCGATCACTTTTGCACCATCCTCGATTGTCATCGGCGCGCCGCTTGCGTGGGTAATGCCCATGCAGCCAAGGCCGATGGCAGATACTTCGTCGTTTCCAATTTTTCTCATGTTCATGTGTAAAAACCTCCCGTTGCAAATTTTAGTGCTCGAATTCCTTCGCTACGTCCTCCAGCAGACTGCGGATCTGCAGATGCTGCGGACAGACTTTTTCGCATTTTCCGCATTTCAGACAGTCAGATGCTCTACTCCATTACTCAATCGTGCCAAAGACATCTTCAATCTCGCCCATATACAGATAATGAAGATCGCCGTCTTTATACAAGGTATCGCGCACAAACTCCGGCAGATCTTCCTTTTCCATTCTGACGGCATAGATTTTTTTGCAGACAAAGGTCAGCTCTGCCTCTTCAAATCCAACCGCATTGCCCAGCATCTTCGGTGTCAGACTGGTCAGGCTGGTCTTATCCGGCACATCATTTCCCGATTTCGATCCCAGAATCCCAAGATCCTTCCGATATTTCTCCGGGAAAAAGCAGACGGTAAAATCATCTTCCTTCTGCAGAATCTGATGCGTCCGGCGGCTTTCCCGGATAAATACGGTAATAATCTGTTTTCCCTTCTTCGGCGGTCCCCAGATCGTTCCCATCGTACCCCATCCGATGGTCATCGTATTATACTCCTTTGATGTACCCGCAGTACACAACCCCCAGCGGTCATCAAAAATAGAAAATACATCATACTTTGCGGTTTTAAAATTTTCCATTGTAATGTTCATACTACATTCCCCTTTCGCTGATTTACTTTGTTACTCTCAGCATACCACACGGTAGTAACTACCGGGCAAGAACTTTTTTATTCTTTTGCAAACTGCTCCTTCAGAATCTCCGCAAACTCCTCCACATAATACCCCGAATTATCTTTCTTCCAGAACGCACAGTAATTCCGCAGAACCGGTTCGCCGCCGCGCAGCAGGGGGATGCGGGTGATTGTGGCATCGCCTTTTTCCGGCGCTCCTTCTACCGGCAGGAAGCCGCCTCTTCCGAGTACCATCAGCCGTGCCTCCTCGAGATTTTCTGCATACAGAAATTCCCCTCGCAGCCCGACAATATTATAGTAATACTCCTTCTCCGTTTCCCTCTGCGCCTTCGACGAAACCAGAATACAAGGCAGATTCTTCAGCTCCTCCGGCGTAATCGCCTCTAGCCCGGAAAGCGGACTGCTCCCCGCAATCTCAATCAGACATGGACACGTCGTCAGCACCAGGTTCTCATACGTATGCGAAAAAGCCCTCCTCTGATCATTCACCACAAGATCCGCCTTCTCACTCACCAGCATCTCATACAGCTCCTCATGATTCCCATACGCAACCTCAACCTCGACCCCCGGATACTTCGCCGCAAACACCGCCAGCGCCCTCTGAAACGCATCCCCCGCATAACACCGCGAATACCCGATCTTCAGACTCGCCTGCTCCCCCTTCGCAATCCGAACCGTCTCCCCACACATCCTCTCACAATCCGCCACCAGCACCAGACTCTTCTGATAAAAAAACTCCCCGGCTCTCGTCAACCGAAACGACCGATTCTTCCTCTCCAAAAGCTGCACCCCCAGCTCCCTCTCCAACGCCTGAATCTGCTGCGAAATCGCCGACTGCGAAATAAAATTCTCCTCCGCCGCCTCCGAAAAACTCCCTTTCTGCACAACCGACTGAAAATACCGTAACTGCTTTAACATCCTGACCTCCCAAAATCCGACATTTTATCTATTTTTATTATACACGACTTTCCCCATCATGTATCCCCAAAATTTCTCATCTATTTTTCCATAACAAAAAAACCGGAATGCATACACATTCCGGTTTCCAGTAGAGCGCGAGACGGGATTCGAACCCGCGACCCCAACCTTGGCAAGGTTGTACTCCACCCCTGAGCCACTCGCGCATATTCATTCTTTTCGAATGAAGCGGGTGATGGGAATCGAACCCACGTATCCAGCTTGGAAGGCTGGTGTTCTA
>CAVLAW010000224.1:0-4268 GCA_963661155.1 Tidjanibacter massiliensis
GTGGAGACGGTGCGCGGGATTGAAGAGTATATGAGACGGCACAAAGTGGAGGATATTAATTCGCTGATTGGGGCTGTGAAATAACGGACGACCTCACCGGAATTTGCGCCTGCCGTGTGACGGGCGAGAAAAAGAGGGCGGAACTGTGAGCGTAGAATGCGCACAGTTCTCGCCCTCTTTTTCTATGCCCGCCACACGGCAGGCGCAAATTCCAGCGAGGTCTGGCGGTGCGAGCGGAAATGATAATGAGGCGGATCGGCGTGAGATTGTTGTGGAGGTGCATAGTATAAAGAAGAAAGATGAAAGGTGGTAAGGGGAATGAAGTATGGTGTTATTAAGGGAAATAGAGCATTTTTGTATGAGGAGAATGTGGTGGATGTGGTGGATGAGGTATTTTTGGGATGGGGTGTGATGTGGGAAGGGGATGAGGAGTGGATTCGGGTCTGGACGCATTATGGGTATCGGGGATGGATGGAGAGGCGGTTGATTGAGGAGAAGAGCCGGGTGTGGGTGGAAATGAGAGAGGAGAGGGGGAATACGTATGTGGTAACGCGTGGGTTTGCGGATGTGATGAGGGAGCCGCGGGTGCAGGCGAAGGTGCTGGAGACGCTGGGGAGAGGGTGTTTTGTGGAAAGGATGGGTGAGTGTGAGAATGGGTATTGTAAAGTAAAAATGGCGAATGAGATTGTGGGGTTTGCGCCGGAGGCGGCGCTGAAAAAACGGCTGGATTCGGATCAATTTTTATGGGGAGGTTTGGAGAAAAAAGAAAGGTTTTTTGCGGAGCAGAGGATTCCGGAGGGGTGGTCGGAAGAGAAATTTCGCAGGAGTGTTGTGGCGTGTGCGAAGGGGTATCTTGGGAGTCAGTACCGGTGGGGCGGGAAGGCAGCGGATGGGCTTGACTGTTCGGGGGTGGTGTTTATGGCGTATTTGCTGAATGGGGTTTTGATTTGGAGGGATGCTAAGATTGTGGAGGGGTATCCGGTGAGGGCGGTCTGGAGAGAAGGGGAGGAGAGGTGTCTTGTGGAAAAAAGGGCGAAGATGGGGGATCTTTTGTTCTGGAGGGGGCATGTGGGGATGTATCTGGGAGAGGGGAGGTATCTGCACTGTACGGGACAGGTGGGGGCGTTTGGGTGTACGGTAAACAGTCTGCGGGTAGGGGATGAGGATTTCCGGGAGGATCTGGCGGAGAGTCTGGCGGCGGTGGGGAGTGTTTTTGGAAAAGGCAAAGAAAATATCTGCTTCAGGTAAGGAGGCGTACAACAGAGAGACGATGCGATGTATCGGGAAAAGAAAGCGTTCCGGGCGACGTGGGAGCAAAAAGGCCATATAGAATTGATATCAGGGGATATGATTTTTATATTGGAAATTATTCACAGCGCTTGTTATAATAATAACAAAGTCGGGAACAAAACGACGAAAGCAGCTCGAACAGAGAGTGGAAAAACAGAAAATCTGCTGATCTGATCTGCCGGAGCTGACTTATCAGAAGCAAAACAAGAAAGGGGTTCTGAACAATGGCAAGATTTACATTACCAAGAGATTTATACCACGGAAAGGGTGCATTAGAAGCACTGAAATCATTCGAAGGAAAACGCGCAATGGTCTGTGTAGGCGGCGGTTCCATGAAACGTTTCGGTTTCCTGGATCGCGCAGTTGACTACCTGAAAGAAGCAGGCATGGAAGTACAGCTTTTTGAAGGAATTGAATCTGACCCGTCTGTAGAGACTGTTATGCGTGGAGCAAAAGCGATGGAAGAGTTCCAGCCGGACTGGATCGTAGCAATGGGCGGCGGATCTCCAATCGACGCAGCAAAAGCAATGTGGATCAAATACGAGTATCCGGACATCACCTTCGAAGAAATGTGTAAAGTATTCGGTATGCCGAAACTCCGCAGAAAAGCTCATTTCTGTGCAATTTCTTCTACATCCGGAACAGCAACCGAGGTAACCGCGTTCGCAGTTATCACAGACTATGAAAAAGGTATCAAATATCCGCTGGCTGATTTCGAAATCACCCCGGATGTTGCAATCGTTGACCCGGATCTGGCAGAGACCATGCCGCAGAAGTTAGTTGCCCATACCGGTATGGACGCTATGACCCATGCAATCGAGGCATACGTTTCCACTGCTAACTGTGATTTCACCGATCCGCTGGCACTGTATGCAATCAAGATGATTCAGGCAGACCTGGTAGATTCCTACAACGGAGATATGGCAAAACGTGACAGCATGCACAACGCACAGTGCCTCGCTGGTATGGCATTCTCCAATGCACTTCTTGGTATTGTTCACTCCATGGCACATAAAACAGGCGCAGCATTCGCTGATTACGGCGCTCACCTGATTCACGGCGCAGCAAACGCCATGTACCTGCCGAAGGTTATCGCTTTCAATGCAAAAGACGAGACCGCAGCAAAACGTTACGCAGTCATCGCTGACGAGATGAAACTTGGCGGCGAGACCACCGAAGAGAAGATTAAACTCCTCATCGACTATCTGCGCGGCATGAACGACAAACTGAACATTCCGCACTGCATCAAGAACTACGGAAAAGACAGCTATCCGACCGAGCAGGGCTTCGTTCCGGAAGATGTATTCCTTGAGAGACTGCATGACATCGCTGTAAATGCCATCGCCGATGCCTGCACCGGCTCCAACCCGAGACAGCCTTCCGTAGAAGAGATGGAAAAACTGCTGAAATGCTGCTACTACGATACAGAAGTAGATTTCTAATACAGAAAAGATTTTTCCTGCATACATAAAAAGATTCTCCTGTGAAAAAGCAGGGGAATCTTTTTTGCGCAAAATCCCGTTCCAAGACTGGAAATACAGAGCCTTTTATGGTACTATAAGACAGAATAGAAGTAAAAACGGGCGGCATGCGAAAAAAAATGCAGAAAGAAAATGCCTTCCCCTGAAAATATGGAGGAAAAGAAGATGGAACAGTACAAGCAGGAATTTATCGAGTTCATGGTCGAGAGCCAGGTATTAAAATTTGGAGAGTTCACTCTGAAAAGCGGAAGAAAGTCCCCGTTCTTCATGAATGCAGGAGCTTACGTAACTGGAAGCCAGTTAAAACGTCTCGGCGAGTATTACGCAAAAGCAATCCATGACAACTACGGACTGGATTTCGACGTTCTGTTTGGACCGGCTTACAAAGGTATTCCGCTCAGCGTTGTAACCGCAATTGCAATTCATGACCTTTACGGTGTGGAAGTACGCTACTGCTCTAACCGGAAAGAAGCAAAAGACCACGGCGGAGATGCCGGACTGCTGCTCGGAAGCAAGATCAAAGACGGTGACCGCGTTGTCATCATCGAGGATGTTACCACTTCCGGAAAATCCATCGAGGAGACCTTCCCGATCATCCAAGCACAGGGCGATGTCGAGATCAAAGGACTGATGGTATCCTTGAACCGTATGGAGCGCGGAAAAGGCGACAAGAGCGCACTCGAGGAAATCCAGGAGATCTACGGATTCCCGGCAAATGCGATTGTCACCATGGAAGATGTCATCACCTATCTGTACAACCGTCCATGCCAGGGCAAAATCCAGATTGATGACAAGATGAAGGCTGCCATTGACGCATATTATGAGGAGTACGGCGTAAAATAAAGGAGTTTTGCAGTATGAATGAAAAAATCTATAAAACCATGGGACGTGTCGGCGGCGGAAATATCGCGATGGGCGCCGTGCTGGTTGTTGTTGGCGTGGCAACCGGCGTTCTGATGATCGTAAGCGGAGCAGGTCTGCTGAAACGGCGCGGGGAAATCATGTTTTAAGGGTGCCTGAAAAAGAAAAAATGCCGGGATATTTCAAAAGCGCGTGCGCCGATGAGGTATGCCGGCGTTTCTGCTACAGAAGCGGGGGAGAATGCTTTTGGAGAAAAAACGCAGAAAGGGGAAACGAATATGAAGCAGGAGACGAAAGAGAGAATCCGTGTGGTTGGCCGGCTTTTCTTTCTGATCTATCTTCTTGCACTTGTCTATTTTCTGTTTTTTGCAGAAGAATACGGAAGAAGAAATTTTTTTGAACTGGATTACCGCTACAATCTGGTGCCGTTTCAGGAAATGAAGCGGTTCTGGATTTACCGTGAAAAAGTGGGCTTTGCGGCTGCGTTTTTAAACCTTGCGGGCAACGTGATCGGTTTCCTGCCGTTCGGCTTTATCGTTCCGGTAATGCACAAAAAAATGGAGAGCTTCTGGAAAGCATCGCTTCTTGGCTTTCTGTTCAGCCTCTGCGTGGAGACGATTCAGCTCATCACAAAGG
>CAVLAW010000225.1:0-4239 GCA_963661155.1 Tidjanibacter massiliensis
CGTTAAGAAAGCTCATCCGGATTGGAATGTTAAACCGGAGATCATGATCCCGCTTGTTGGCGATATCAAAGAGCTGAAATACGTTAAGAAATTCGTAGTTGAGACTGCTGACGCTGAAATCGCAGCTGCAGGCAGCGACCTTACCTACGAAGTTGGTACCATGATCGAGATCCCGAGAGCAGCTCTGACTGCAGATGAGATCGCAAAAGAGGCAGACTTCTTCTGCTTCGGAACCAACGACCTTACCCAGATGACTTACGGATTCTCCCGTGACGATGCTGGTAAATTCCTGAACGCTTACTATGACGCTAAGATCTTCGAGAACGATCCATTCGCAAAACTCGACCAGACTGGCGTAGGCAAGCTGATGCAGATGGCTATCGATCTTGGAAGACCGGTTAACCCGTCTCTGCACGTAGGTATCTGCGGTGAGCACGGTGGAGATCCGAGCTCCGTAGAGTTCTGCAACAAACTGGGTCTGGACTATGTTTCCTGCTCACCGTTCCGTGTACCGATCGCTCGTCTGGCAGCAGCTCAGGCAGCTATCGCTCAGAAGAACGCTTAATTTAAGCAGAATCTGTCCGAATCAGGATTTTCATGCAGTAGCATGATTTATGTTCAAGCGTAAGGAGACCCCGACGGTCTGTAGTGATACAGGGCGTCGGGGTCTTTTTTTTGCAGACACGAAGGGGGATACTTGTGAAAAGAGAGAAGATGAAAAAGAAAAAAAGTACGTGGAAACGCATTGTGTTGGGAATTGTTCTTGTTGTGTTTGGCATATTTGCTGTTTTTGTTTATCAAGTGGAGCGTCAGGCAAATGAATTTCGGAAACAACTTCGGGAGGCAATGGAAAAAGAACCGGCAGAATATGACAATATACAGGAAGCGCTGGAAAATGGTGAAGAAGTAAAAAAAGAATTTGAACTGGACACCTATATTGACAATCGGGATGCCACAAAACGACTTTATATTTATGATATGGATTATATTGAGGAAGCACTTCCTTTTGAGAAAAAGGGGCTGGATGATTTTCTTCAGGTGATTCAAAAAAATGACAAGATCATTGATAAATTTAAGCCTCTTGTGGAGCAGTATTGCAGAGATTTGTTTGAAAAATATCCGGACGTAGAAAAACGGCAGTTTTATCGAAACCTGCAGTATCTGGAAATTGTTGAGTGCACAGAGGAAGAACTCTTTAAAGTATCCTGGAGCCTGGATTCCCGTGGATGTTATGTTCGGACGGAAGATAAGATTTATGTGCTGAAGGATAAAGAATATGAAAAAGGAACTTGGGATTATCAGGTTATTTACCATGAACTGAGCCACTGTCTCCGGGATATTATTTATGAAGATGAAAATGGAATCCGTGTATCTATCCAGTTCATGGGTTTAAATTATTATGACATACCGAATGCAGAGGCGCTGAATTCTTTATTTGCTGTCAGCTTGTTTGATTATGAAGAACGGGATATTGCGTATCAGCTGCAGAGCAATACCCATCAGTTGATTCTGTCCTGTATGGATAATTACAGCTTATCCGATTATGTGAATCACAGTATGACCTATTATGCACAGCAGCTGGATGCATATAATCATGACGATAATTATGCGACGACGATACTGTCTTTGATGAATGAACAGTATGAAGATTTTCATGACGATCAAAGAGAAGAACCGCAGTCTACCTATTATCCTATTTATGATTACGTAACAAAAATGTATCTTGAAAAAAATCTGACTGCACAGATGTCACAGGAAGAGGCAAGGGCAGTAATGGATGAATTTATGGAAAAGCTTCTGTTTGATGTGCCAGAGGACTATCATATTGATACAGATTATTTTTATGAATATTTTGAGGAATATTATAAAAATGAAATTGCAGCGTAATAGATAAATTTTTTTGGTCAGGAGAAGAAAAAGAGATGGAAAAAGAAAACTTATTGCATCAGATCCGGGAATACTGTCCGTATAATGAGCAGGAGGAGCAGGATCAGGCGATTCTTTTGAAGTGGATGGAGAGCGGGTGCGATATTCTGACGAGGAAAAATGAGGTCGCACATCTGACCGCGTCCGCCTGGGTCGTGAGTCCGGACCGGAAGCAGGTGCTGATGGCGTATCACAATATTTACCATTCCTGGGCGTGGCTCGGCGGGCATGCGGACGGAGATGCGGATCTCTGTGGTGTGGCGCAAAGAGAAGTGAAAGAGGAGTCCGGGATCGAGACGGTAAAACTGTTGTCGGAAGAGCCTTTCTCACTCGAGATTCTGTCGGTGGACGGCCATGTGAAGCGCAGAAAATACGTGGCAACGCACCTGCACCTGAATGTAACTTACCTGATGGAAGCCGACCCGGCACAGGAGATCCGCTGCAAACCGGACGAAAACAGCGCCGTCGGCTGGATCCCGGTGGAACAGATCGCGGAGAAATCCACGGAGCCGTGGTTCGTGGAGCATGTGTACAGCAAGCTGTGTGAGAAAGTAAACAGAGATTTCTGTGAAATCTAATATGCCATCTGCGTATGAACTGCCATTTAGAATAAGCATTAGACAAATATGATGTTAAAAGCCTAAAATAAGGACAGAAAGAAAAATGGCAGGAGGGGTTTTACATGTTTTCGAATCAGGATTTGAAAAAGCTGATTGTTCCGCTGTTTCTGGAACAGCTTCTGGTGGCACTGGTCGGGATTGCGGATGTGTTTGTCATCGGATTTGTTGGAGAGGCGGCGGTTTCCGGTGTGTCGCTGGTGAATGCGTTTAATATGATCTTTATCAACCTGTTCACAACGATCGGCGTCCGCCTGATTTTCTCCGTGATTTCTGCAATCTGGATGAACATGGGCGTCATGGGAATCGTCCTCGCGATGTGCCTCGACTGGTCCGTGCGCGGTATCATCTTCTGGTGGAGATTCAAACAGGGAAAATGGAAAACATTTAAAGTCATCCGCGAGTGAAAAAAAGATCCTCTTTTTCTGACGACAGAAAGGTTGTTGGAAAAGGAGGATTTTTTATTTGGAAATGGTTTGGAAAACAGTATTTTTCTGCCGCGTTGAAAATCGCCCCGGGGTATGGTAAAATGGACTCCGAAAAACAGCTAAAGGAGGACAAGACAGAAGATGAATGATATGAAGCGTCTGCTCTCGTATGCCGGCCCGTATAAGCGGGATATGATTTTCGGAGCAGTGCTGGTACTGGTAGAAACATGTTTTGAACTTTTTATACCGATCCTGATTTCCAATCTGATCGATGTCGGCGTTGCCAACGGTGACATCCCTTACATTTATCACAAGGGAATCCAGATGGGAATCTGTGCGCTTCTTGCGCTGGTGACCGGTATTTTATACGCGCATTTTGCGGCGCGCGCAACGTACGGCTGGGGAGCCGAGATCCGGAAAGCGGAGTATGAGAAAATGCAGCAGTATGCATTCTCCAACCTCGATCACTTTGCGGTATCTTCCCTGATCACCCGTATGACGACGGATGTCACGGTCATCCAGAATATGGTGAGCGCCGGGTTCCGCCCGATCACACGAGGTCCGTCCCTTCTGATTATGGGAATCGGCCTTTCGTTCTATATGAATCCGCGTCTTGCATTCGTATTCCTCGTATGCACGCCGCTTCTGGGCTTTATTCTCTCCCTGATCGTGCGAAGAGTCGCCCCGATGTACACGAAACTGCAGTCCATGGTCGATCGCTTAAACAATGTCGTCCAGGAGGGACTGACCGCGATCCGTGCCGTGAAGGCTTTCGTGCGGGACGAGTACGAGGAGGACAAATTCAATGAGGTCAACACCGATCTGACCGCGGCAAGCGAACAGACCTTCCACTATGCGGTGCTGAACCTGCCGGCATTCCAGGGTGTCATGTACACGGCGATCGTGCTGATTCTGTGGTTCGGCGGAAATATGATCCTCAAAAAACAGCTTGCCGTCGGAAACCTGACCGGGTTCTTAAGCTACGTGATGCAGGTCATGAACTCGATGATGATGATCGCAAACGTGTTCCTGCTGCTGACCCGTTCCATGGCGAGTGCACACCGGATTGTCGAGGTGCTCGATGAAAAGATCGTCCTCACCTCGCCGGAAAATGGTGTGAAGGAAGTCGCAGAAGGCAGCGTAGAATTTGACAACGTATCGTTCAAATACAAAGAAGCAGCAAAAGAGTACGCACTTTCTGACATCAGCCTGAAGATCAAAGCCGGTCAGACCGTCGGAATCCTTGGCGGAACGGGATCTTCAAAGAC
>CAVLAW010000226.1:0-2486 GCA_963661155.1 Tidjanibacter massiliensis
AGCTGGAACTGGCGATTCAGTTGGATGGATTGGATTTTCTTGGAGAAGCGGAAACCTATGTGAAATTAATTTCGCAGAAAGATTACGAGGAGTTCCGCAAACAGTATCGTAAAAATACGGACAAATGGAAAGATCACCCGAAAAGAGAGCGTCTGCTGTCCTTTTACAATAAACATATTCTTCGGCAGCTGGAAAAAGGAAAGATGATATACAGCGTGTCCGTGGATGTTTTCCTGACACTTGGTGCAAAACAGTATGGCAATCCGTTTGAATTTTTCGATGCCTATGGAAAACTGTTCCCGGGAATCAGCAATCTTCTGAATGAGTCGCCGGATATTGTAGTTCAGAACAGCGATCTTCTATTCCGGGAAGCGTATGCCGATTATGCAGAGGATTACCTGAATGGGGAAGGCTCCAGCAGGGAAGTTGTAAAAGAGTGGATGGCTGAGGTAAAGAAACAGACCAAACAGCGGAAAAAGGACGAAAAAGCTGAGCTGAAAGCGGAGAAAAAAGCGGAAAAAAAAGGCGAAAAGCAGGAAAGAGATGACGAAGAGGAAGAATTGTCGGTAGGTGCAAAGGCACTGAAAAAACTGGGAAGCCTGTTCGGCAGAAAGTAAGAGCCGCCTTATTGTCTGGAAAAAATATTGCAGACGGGAAGAGGCAAAGAGGAGGGAAACAAGAAATCTATGTACAACCGAAAAGATCTGAAATATATCGACGAGAGCGATCTGTATTTCAGTGAACTTAAGGGAAATAAAGTATACTGCTGGAACAAGGAGAGCGATATTGATCCGACAGATGTCAGCGGCAGCAGAAAATGCCCGGTCTTTGTGAATGTCAGGACGGATGAGGAGTTTCTGGTAAAAACAATCCGCCGCGGCGAAAATGAGCGCCAGTACCGTGGAGCAGTTTATCATCCGGCAAACGTGGAAAATGTGTTCTGGCCGGTGGATCTGCTGAGAATCAGCGATACGGCTGTGCAGGCGCCGTGGATGGAATCAGCCTTTGGCATTAACGGAGATGAAGAATACACCGGGCGGGAGGAGTGGATGATCGCGCTGTTTCCGTGCCGGAATTACAGTGTATCAAAGACGGTACAGGATGAACTTTCCCAGTTAAATAAAATCAACTGGAGAGAGCAGCGGATCCAGAATGTGATCCTGCGGATTCTGGAAGGCTTTCAAAAGCTGAATGAGCAGGGATATTTGTGTCTCGATCTGGATTTCCGTCATCTGTACCTGCGGGACGATGGAAGTGTTTTCTTTTCTTATTCGGATCTTCTGATCGCTGAAGATAAATTTCGGCGCTGGGGCAAAGAAGGAACCTTAAAAAAGGGAGAATACCCGTTTGAATTTGCCGAGCCTGCGCTTGTACAGGGGCAGAATCTTGCAGCTGATCTTCGCATGCAGAACTATGGACTGGCTGCGATGCTGTTTTATCTGATGATTGGCCGCTATCCGTATGACGGACCGCTGATGGCCGGAATCACGGATACCAACGAGGTTGAGCATGTGCACAAATTTGAAGTGTACCATAAAAATCCGGTCTTTATTTTTGACAAGCAGGATCCGACGAACCACCTCGGCGAATTTGCAGCAGATGGACGAGTGATTGAACTCTGGGACAGCCTTCCGGCGTCGATTCAGATTTTATTTGAAAGAGCACTTGGAAAAGAAAGTGCTCTGCGGATGACGCCGGATCAGAATGCATCTCCAGAAGAATGGCTGGACTGCTTAAAAAATGAGGGCTGGAAATAAAACACAAAAAATGAGGGAGAGAAACCGTGCAGGACGAAACAAAAAACGAAGTAGAAAATGAAAAGAAAGAAACCGTTGATACTGCACAGTATGCAAAGGAAATCCAGAGTCTGGAACGAAGCATGCAGGGGGAAACGCTTGCGGAAGAAAAGGCAGAGCGTCTCCGGGAGCTTGCAGATATGGGATTTTCGCGTGCACAGCATATCTATGCCGTTTATCTCTACTATACAAAACGAGATGAAAAAGGTGCAGAGGAATACTGGAAAAAAGCCGCAGACAACGGAGAAATGGATGCAAAGGTAAATCTGGCAGATTTTTACTTTACCACCAGGGCACCGGAAAACTGGAATAAGGCATATGAATACTATATGGCAGAGGATGCAGACCCGCTGACGGGACCGAGAAGAACGGCGGTAAAAGACATCCTGAACAATGGAAAATTTAATAAGAGAATCAATATTTTAAGTACCATATATCTGATTGCGGCGCTCTTTGCCGTACAGTATCTGAGTACCCTTTCTGTTGTACGGATCGGAACGGTTGGAAAAGTGCTGTTTGGCCTTTCCAATCTGACTGTCTGGGGAATTGGAATCGTTCATACAAAGCATTACCCGTATGAGGACAGTGACAGTATTTTCTGGCTCTATCTGTTTCTGTGGCTCCTTTTCCTGATCATCTGGGGATTTTTAGCCTGAGTGAGGGAGGAAAGGAGAAAAGATGGAAAAAGAT
>CAVLAW010000226.1:2496-4238 GCA_963661155.1 Tidjanibacter massiliensis
GAAGGAAACCGGGTGCTCTATGTGCTGCTGAATCTGATCTGGATGGCGGCCCTGCTGTTTAAAAAGACGACACTGGTTGGATACCTCATCGGTATAGCAGGTACGATCGTGGCATGTGCATCCCTGTTTGTGGGAAAGAAAGAGGAAGATCCCGACTGGCAGTGTGAACCGGCGGTTGTCTGGATGGCGTTCTGGGATATTATTACGATTTCAGCAGTGAAGCTGTATCCGTCCCTGGCGGTTGTAAAACTGAAAAATTTCGAATATTTTCTGCAGGATCTCAACGGCTACTTCTTTGGACTTTTGTTTGCGGGAACAGTTGTCTGGATCGGCGCAAAAAAGGCCAGAAATTTTAAAGTTCAGTATATGGCAGTGGAGTTCTGGATTTTATGGATTATTATGCTGCCAGAGAATGGATGGAATGCCTCACAAAGCCTGCTTCCGTTTGGGTATTTTGTAGTGATTTCTGTCCTGTTCGGTCTGTGGTTTCTTCTGCTTCAGGGAATTGATGCGGCAAACTGGAAATTTCCACAGTATAAAGGTCTTGGGAGTGCAACGCTGTTGCTGGTGTTGGTCTTTTTCCTGAAAATGTATTTGTTTCGGCCAATTATGGCTGCAGAAATATATTCGAATGCCACACGTCTGGAACAAATATTTTCTAGGACACTTAGCTTCTGGCCGGTGACCATTTTCTTTGCCCTGCTGCTGATCGCGTCTATGCTCGCCGGAGCTGAGGTGGAACTCCAGACGAAGCGGTGCGGCTGTGATGCCGTGCTTCTGACTGCGGCAGCCTGTGTGCTGGTGCTGCTGCATGCGCTGAAAGAATGGTATTTTCCTGGAAACTTTCTTGTTTTCATTTTCTTTGGAAAATTTCTCAGAAAGGAAATACAGGCAGAGAGTGAGGGTGTGATTCGGAAATGGAATGGCAGATGGCGTCTTTTGGCAGAAACAGCCTTCCTGTACGTTGTCATGTACATGATTGCAATCGGATACTGGCCGCTGCTGATACTGGCAGCCGTTTTGTATTATGTCTATACCTATCTGAAGAAAAAAGGAAAAGTAATAGATCCGTATTATTATTTTCTTGCATCACTATTCGCAGAAGCTGTATTCAGCAGTGTGACGGTGAAAGGGAACCCGGATTACATTCGTCTGGCCGCTGTGATTCTTCTGATGCTGGTTGTTCTGATGCGTTTCATGAGCTGGCCGCATCCGTCCCTGAAAAGAGACCGGTCGGATGTCAAGAAATACATCTGTATGACTGCGGCAGCACTGATGCTCGTCTGGCTTCTGGGAGACGGAAAAGAAAGTATTGTGAAGGTATCGTACGATGGCTCTCAGAATCTGGCAACCATGACGATGGAGGAAGATACCGAAATTGTGGAAGGTGAATATTACTGGAGCAATATGATCTTCGGCAGAGAAAAGAGCAGTACGAGAACACTCGGCGTGATTTCGAACGCAAAAAAATATGAGTATTCGGAAAATGTGCAGGCAGGCACGCTGAACATCATCACGGTAGATAAAAATGGAACGACAAGAAGAAGAACGTATCATTTTCCGCTGATGTTCTATGGAAGGGGGTAACAAGAGCATGTTTTGTATTTACTGCGGGCAGAAAGTAAGAGAAGAAGATGTTTACTGCCGGAATCCAAACTGTAAACGGCTTCTGCCGTGGAGAGCAGGCATGCCGGTTCCGTCTCCGGAACAGGAAGAAGAGGAAAATACTGCATCTGACAAAG
>CAVLAW010000227.1:0-4233 GCA_963661155.1 Tidjanibacter massiliensis
GTATGAGATGGTAACCGGACGCGTGCCGTTCGACGGAGATACCACCGTTGCGATCGCCATCAAGCATCTGCAGGAAGAGATTGAATCGCCTTCCAAATATACACCGAACCTTCCGTTCGCACTGGAGCAGATCATTTTAAAATGTACGCAGAAGAGCCCGGATCGCCGTTACAACAACATGGCGGAGCTGATCGACGACCTGAAGCATTCGCTGATGGAGCCGCAGGGCAATTTCGTAAAAGTAACTCCGTTAAGCTCCCATGCCGAGACTGTTATGGTTTCCCCGGAGGAATTAAGCCAGATCCGTTCCGGCGCAGCCGCAGCTGCAAAGGCAAATACGGAAACCGCAGAAGAGCCGGAGCGCAAGCGTTACAGCAAGATCGAGGATGAGGACGAGGAAGACGATTACAGCTACGAGGAAGACGAGGATGAGGACGACGAAGAAGACGACGACCGCGATTCCTACGATGACGAAGATGATTACGACTACGACGATGAGGATGATGAGGAAAAATCCGGAAACAGACTCGAAAAAATCATCACGATCGGAGGCTTTGCGATTGCAGCGATCATCATCTGCATGCTGATCTACTTCATCGCGCAGGCAGCCGGCATTTTCGGAGGAAAAGGACCGACCACAGATGCGTCGTCGAGCGCATCATCGTCATCCAGTAGTGCAGCCGTTTCTTCGAGCAGCCAGGAAGAAGAACAGGTAACCGTTCCGGATCTGTCCAACAAGACAGAGGCAGATGCCGTTGCTCTGGCAAACAGCCTGAACCTTGGCGTTGTCAACGGCGGAACTGAGGCATCTGACGTCATCGAGGCAGGAAAGATCTGCCGTCAGGACCTGACGCCGGGAACGAAGGTAGATAAAAATACCACGATTACGTATTATGTAAGTTCCGGAAAAGAAACCGTAACAATTCCGACCGGAATTGTGGGAACACAGAAAGATGCGGCAAGTGCAGCACTGACCCAGCTTGGCCTTCAGGTTTCCACGACAGAAGATTTCAGTGATACCGTTGCCGAAGGATACGTTATTTCTGTAGACCCGGCAGAGGGAAGCCAGGTTTCCCCGGAATCCACCGTTACACTCGTTGTCAGCAAGGGGCCGCAGGACGCAGAAGAGATTGCAATCCGCGACGTCATCGGTCTGGATGAGGAGACAGCAAAATCCATCCTGAGCGATTTCAATATTATTGTAAAAACAGGAACCAGCAGCAGAGTAGCCGTCGGCGAGGTTATGGAAATTGACCCGGCTGTCGGAACGAAAGTAAAGAAAGGCTCTGACGTTACCATCTATGTCAATAGCCCGAGCACGGAGCCGACGACACCGGACGTAAACACCCCGACCCCGACTCCGGCAGAACCGGATGCAGATAACGGCACGGATGTGACCTGGTCCTGCAATCAGACCTTAAGTGCACCGGAGCAGTATCAGGGCGGTATCGCCAAGATCGAGCTGATCCAGGAGGACGGAAGCGGAAATGAGAAGTCCATCACGATCATGGACGGACAGGCCATCACCGGCTGGCCGTATTCTGTCAACACAAGCTGGAGCGCATCCTCCTCTGCTTCGACGACTGGAAGAATCGTCTTCTACGAGATGGATTCGAGCGGAAACTATCAGGCAATTGCACAGTATCCGTCTGTTCCGTTAAGCGAAGGTTGAGTATGACAGGAAAGATTATCAAAGGAATTGCCGGATTCTACTACGTAGACGTAGAAGAATCCGGCATTTATGAATGCAAAGCAAAAGGAATTTTCCGAAAGGAAGGCCAGAAGCCGCTCGTCGGCGACCAGGTGGAGATTGAGGTTCTGGACGAGGCGGAAAAGACCGGCAATCTGACAAAGATTCTGCCGCGGAAAAACGAACTGATCCGCCCGGCCGTGGCAAATGTGGATCAGGCGCTCGTGATTTTCGCACTCGAAAATCCGACCCCGAACCTGACGCTCCTCGACCGTTTTCTTGTGATGATGGAGCAGCAGAATATTCCGACCGCAATCTGTTTTAATAAGAAGGATCTCGCGGCGGACGATTACACCGACCATCTGCGCAGCGTCTATGAAGGCTGCGGCTACCGCGTCTTTACGGTGAGCGCCGCAAAGGAGCAGGGCATGCAGGAGGTGGAAGCGTACCTCAAAGGAAAAACAACCGTGGTGGCCGGCCCGTCCGGCGTCGGAAAATCTTCGATCACGAACCGGATGCAGAAAGAAATCCAGATGGAGACCGGAGAGATCAGCAAAAAGCTGAAAAAGGGAAAACACACCACGCGCCACTCCCAGATGATCCCGATCGATCATGAGACGTATCTGTGCGATACGCCGGGATTCAGCTCTCTTTACACGACGGATATGGAGAAAGAGGAGCTGAAAAAATTTTTCCCGGAATTTCATCCGTATGAAGGAAAATGCCGTTTCCTCGGCTGCATCCACGGAAAGGAACCGGGCTGTGCCGTCAAAGAGGCACTCGAAAATGGAAACATCAGCAAAGAGCGATTCGAAAACTATACCATGTTCTATGAAGAACTGAAAGAACAGGAAAAAAGGAGATACTAGCATGAGCCGAGCATATCAGTTGTCACCTTCTATTTTGTCCGCAGACTTCAACCGTCTCGGGGAACAGATCAAAAGGGTAGAGAAAGCAGAGTGCCAGTGGCTTCATATCGACGTAATGGATGGAACGTTTGTGCCATCCATTTCGTTTGGAATGCCAGTGGTAGAGTCGATCCGAAAAGAAAGCAGCCTGTATTTTGATGTCCATATGATGGTACAGGACCCGGAGCGGTACGTGGAGCGGTTCCGCGACTGCGGGGCAGACATGCTGACCGTTCACGCGGAGGCATGTAAGGACCTCGCGGGAACGGTGCGTCTGATCCACGAATGCGGGATGGATGCCGGAGTTGCCGTAAATCCGGACACGCCGCTTTCTGCGATTGAACCTGTGATGGATCAGGTGGAGATGATTCTGATTATGAGCGTTTTTCCGGGATTCGGCGGTCAGAGCTATATTCCGGAATCGACGGAGAAGATCTGTACGCTGCGCGCAATGCTCGATGAAAAAGGGCTTGATGCTGTAAATATTCAGGTGGACGGCGGAATCAACGACAATACGATTGATGAGGCGCTCGAAGCCGGAGCGAATATTCTTGTGGCGGGTTCTGCGGTATTTCGCGGGGATATTGAAGGCAATGCCCGCGAGCTGCGTGAACGCCTCTGCAGTTACAGCAAAGAAAGATAAGACAGAAAAAGAGGCAGGGAACAGTGAGAACATGTATTATCGCGGGAGGCACGATCGAACCGGATTTTGCCTTCCCTTATCTTCAGAAACAGCAGTTTGATATTATTCTGGCGGCAGACCGTGGATTGGAATTCTGCTATCAGTACAAGGTGAGACCGACCTACATCCTCGGGGATTTTGACAGTCTCTCCCCGGAGATTCTCGCCTGGTACCGGGAAAACCCGGTGGCGCCGATCCGGGAGTTCAACCCGATCAAGGACAACACCGACACCGATATGGCATTTCAGCAGGCAATTGCTCTTGGAAGCAGCGAGATCACGATCCTCGGTGCGACGGGAGGACGGCTGGATCACTTCTTAAGTATCCTTCAGAACCTGAAAACGGCGTGGGAGAAAAAAATTCCGGCCTACATTGTGGACAGCCGCAATCTGATGACACTTCCGGTGGATCATACGTTTGAAATTAAAAAAGACGAGCAGTTCGGAAAGTACGTTTCGTTCTTCCCGCTGGAAAAAGATGTGGAGTCCATCACTCTCGATGGATTCGCCTACCCGCTTGACCACCGGTATCTGCCGAACACTTCGGGCGGCCTGTGCGTCAGCAACGAGATCGTCGAGGACACCGCGCGCGTATCGTATGAGGGCGGCGTTCTTCTGATGGTACAGTCGAGAGATTAAAATCTTGAGTTTCCGTAAAATGTAATTTCAAAATGAATATAACTCCCCAAAGCACCAATCTGCCCATTTTTTTAGATTTAAGAGTGGCAGTTCTGTGAATAGAGGTACCTTAATAAGCCCCGCCAAAGCCGGACTATGAGAAAAAGCAAGTAAGCAAAAAGACATGGGAAGAGATGGCCAGTCGTGGCGGTGTAACATTGCTCATTTGTCAGATGAGAGCATTGGCAAATAAAGCCGCAAAAAACGCTCTTGAAAAAGCTGGACAGAAAGGGCTGGAGGAAAGCCTATTCAAAGGTGTTTTTGAGCAGATAGGAA
>CAVLAW010000228.1:0-4228 GCA_963661155.1 Tidjanibacter massiliensis
GAAGAGGAAATCCGGCTGTCCGCACTGGCAGAGTTTCCGCCGCTCAATTTCTGCTGTTATCCGGCCGTGCCGTCCAAATATCTCGTGCCGTCGTGCGCGTGGTGGGAGACGACGGAGGAAGCGATCGCGGAGATGAAAACACTGGCGGCGGAAGCCGGGGACAGGACGCTGCTGCGGTGGGTTTCTCTTTATCAAAAATACCCGACCAAATTCTTTGCCAGACAGATCGCAAAACTGCTGCACACGAGCCGCCATGCAAAAGTCGTGGATCTGCTGGAGAAAAAACTGGCCCGCGAAGCACAGAATTACCCGAAACGGCGGTTTGGCGGCGAAGAAGGCGTAAAAATCCGGGAAATCCAGGAGCAGGCGATAAAGCGGAAGAAAGCACTGGAAAAAGAAGGAAAACGCGCGTCACTGCTGCGGGAAGAACCGTTCTTTTATGCACGCGATTCCGTGGAGTATAAGGCACATCTGATGATATGGGGGACACGGGGAAAAGACAGGGTTGTGGAGGTTGAGACGTTTCATTGACGGTGCGTTGCGGCTGCTGCGGATTTGTGATATTCTGGAAAGTAAGAAAACAGGTTACAGGGACAATCAGGAGGAATTATTGCATGGGACATTTTTATTTTGTACGCCATGGGCAGACATTCTGGAATGTGGAGAATAAGATCTGTGGGGCGACGGATATTGCGCTGACGGAAACAGGGCATCAGCAGGCGATGGAAACCGGAAAGAAGTTTCTGGAAGAGGGGATTCAGGCGGATGAGATTCTGTATTCGCCGCTGGTTCGCGCGGCAGATACGGCGAAGCATATTTCTGAGATCACCGGTATCCCGGCACGGCCGGAGCCGCGGCTGACGGAGCAGAATTTTGGAAAGTGGGAGTCCACAGCACGCGACGGTGCGGAGTTCAAAAAGGCAAAGGAATGCTTCGCGACAAGCCATGAGGGCGGCGAATCGACGCTGCGGCTGGCGCAGAGGATCTATAATCTGCTGGATGAGATTCGGGAGAAATCCGATGAAAAAACGTATATTCTCGTTGCACACAACGGCATTGCGCGCGTGGTGCAGTCGTATTTTCATGACATGACGAACGAAGAGTATGCGGCATTTGGTGTGAAAAACTGCGAGATCGTGCGGTACGATTTCCCGGAGAAATAAAATTTATCACAGGAGGAAAATGCAATGGGAGAGTCAACAGGAATTAAAAAAGTAACGGAGTTTTTAAAGAATACAGGTACATATTATCTTGCGACCGTAGAAGGCGATCAGCCGAGAGTTCGTCCGTTTGGAACGGCGCATCTGTTTGAAGGAAAACTCTATATTCAGACTGGAAAGAAAAAAGACGTTTCGAAACAGCTCCTTGTAAATCCGAAAGCGGAGATCTGTGCATTCAAAGGCGGAAAATGGATCCGCGTTGCCGGTGAACTGGTGGAGGACGATCGTGTGGAGGCGAGAGCATCCATGCTGGAAGCATATCCGGGGCTGAAAAAAATGTATGCGGCGGATGACGGAAATACGCAGGTGTTCTATTTCCAGAACGCAACAGCGACGATCAGCTCCTTTACGGATGAGCCGGAAGTGATTCAATTTTAAAGAAAACGGCGGGGATATGTTCAATCCCCGCCCATTTTTTTATCCGAAGGAATCAGCGAATGCGTTTGATAATACTTCTTCGTAAAGGAAATCAACGTCTGCATATCACTGCTGATATATCTGCTTTTCTTCCATACCATGCCGATCTTCACATGGATTGGTGTCTGCATCGGAATCCCGACGATTTCCGGAAATTTGTCGGTCATGCTGGAATATAGAAAACAGGCGTACCGTCCGGTCTTTAAAAACTGCATGGTCGTGTAAATCTGGCTGCTCCGCATAATAATATTCGGCGTATACCCCTCAAGTTCAAACCGCAGCTTCAAGAGCTGGTTCTGCACCGAGTCAGCGTTAAAGAAAATTAATGGCATCTTTGCCATGTCCTGAATCGAAACCACTTCTCTGCCAGCCAGGGGGTGGTTTTTTGCTACACAGAATACAACCTGGTCATCCGCGAGAACCGCGTGATGGAATTTATCAATATTATACTGTTCCATGTTGACGAGTGCCAAGTCCAGCGTGTCGTCCTGCACCAGATTACAGGCGCGGACCGAGCCGTACTCCTCGAGGGACACTGCAATTTCAGGATGCGCTTCCGAAAACGCGAGAAGAAGCTCCGGGAAAAAGACGGTGCTCAGCATCGGCGGAATTCCGATGCGGATCGGCGGGCGCACGCGGGAAAGGTTGGAATAATCCGCCTGCAGCTCATTACAATATTGCAGAATATAATTTGCTTTCTGATAAAATTCTTCTCCTTCACGCGTCAGAATCAACTGATTTCCCTTTCGATAAAAGAAACTGACGCCGAATTCGATTTCAAGATCACGGATGGCGACCGATACGGTCGGCTGCGTTACGTACAATTCCTCAGCCGCTTTTGTAATACTGTGGCATCGGCTTGCCATACAGAAGTAACGAAGCTGATTTAAAGTCATTTTTCTCCTCCAAATGCTCGTTGAGACAACGTTATATTACTACTAGGATACCATAGAGACGTGAATGTTTCTATATTTTTTTGCTGTTTTCCGCCAGACCAGGTAAAAATGCACAAAAAAGAAGCCCTGTTTTGCGATTATAAATTTTTTTTATGGGGTCATGTATTCAGCCAATTTGTTTTTTTAACAGTACACGTCGTATAATACAAGTAACAAAAGAAACGTGTTCGGCCGATGCTTTTCAAGAAAAAGAAAACAGAAAAACGAAAGGAGATTTGGGAATGTCTCAAACCACAATCACATTGCTGTTTCTGGTATTTGCGATTGTCAGCTTCATTCTGGAGAAAATTCCGCTGGGTTTGACTGCTTCGATCTGTGCACTTGGATTGACCCTCACCGGAGTCCTGGATGTATCAACGACTTTCTCTCAATACGTAAACAGCAACGTCATCCTCTGCGTCGGCATGTTTGTTGTCGGCCAGGCACTTTTCGAGACGGGAATGGCAAATAAAATCGGAGGTCTTGTAACCCGCTTTGCCAAAACCGAAAAAACACTGATCATCGCTATTATGGTAATCGTCGGCGTGATGTCCGGATTTTTATCCAACACAGGAACCGCTGCCGTACTGATCCCGGTTGCCTGCGGAATTGCAGACGAGTCCGGCTATTCCAGAAGTCACCTGCTGATGCCGCTTGTATTCGCAGCAGCACTCGGCGGAAATCTTTCCATCATCGGGGCGCCGGGAAATCTGATGGGCGTCAATGCACTGCAGGAGATGGGAATCAAAACCAGCTTTTTCATGTACGCGCCAATCGGAGTTCCGATGCTGCTGATCGGAATCCTCTACTTCGTCTGTTTTGGATATAAACTTCTTCCGCAGAATCAGAACGAAACAGTCCAGAATCTGGAAGAGCAGAGAGATTTCAGCAATGTTCCGAAATGGAAACAGATCATTTCACTCGCCGTACTGATCGTTGTAATTTTCGCCATGATTTTCGAAGAAGTAATCGGAATCAGCATTCAGCTTTCTGCCTGTCTTGGAGCAATCTTCCTGGTGCTGACCGGTGTTCTGACAGAAAAAGAAGCGTTGAATTCGATTGACTTAAAAGTAGTTCTCCTCTTTGGAGGCTCTCTTTCCCTGGCAAAAGCACTGGATATCACAGGTGCAGGAAGTATGATCGCCGATAAAATCGTCGGTCTTCTCGGATCCAATCCAAATCCGATCCTGCTGCTGCTGGTGATTTTCCTGGTAACCTGTGTACTGACCAACTTTATGTCAAATACAGCCACTACGGCACTTATGATTCCGATCGCTGTTTCTCTTGCAAACAGCCTTGGAGCAGACCCGCGGTCCGTTGTCATTGCAACTGTTATCGCCGGTTCCTGCGCCTATGCAACACCAATTGGTATGCCTGCAAACACGATGGTAGTCGGACTCGGAGGTTATAAATTCAAGGATTACGTAAAAGCCGGTCTGCCTCTGATTCTCGTATCTTTTGCAATCTGCATGATACTGCTGCCGATCCTGTTTCCTTTTTATCCCTGATATGCATTCCTTCGCATAAACGGGCATCACACACCACAAGGGGCGGAAAATTTCTGCCCCGCACCACAAAGTTCACTCATGAAAATGATTCATAGGAGCTTCCTGTATACTTTAAAGAGTAAAAGGAATTGACCAAAAAGAATACCTC
>CAVLAW010000229.1:0-4218 GCA_963661155.1 Tidjanibacter massiliensis
GTGTAAACATCAAGACTCTTCTGTATCAGGTACCGGGCGGTATGCTCTCCAACCTGACAAGCCAGTTAAAAGAGCAGCACGCAGAGGACAAATACTACGACGTACTCGAAGAAGTGCCGCGCGTAAGAAAAGACCTCGGCGAGTGCCCGCTGGTTACTCCGTCTTCTCAGATCGTTGGTACTCAGGCAGTATTCAACGTTCTGATGGGCGAGCGTTACAAGATGGTAACGAAAGAGACAAAAGATGTTCTTGCCGGAAAATACGGTGCAACGGTAAAACCGTTCAATCCGGAAGTACAGAAGAAATGCATCGGCGATACCGAGCCGATCACCTGCCGCTACGCAGACCTGCTTGAGCCGGAACTTCCAAAACTGGAGAAAGAGATCGAGCAGTGGAAACAGCAGGATGAGGACGTATTAACTTACGCTCTGTTCCCGCAGGTAGCTGTAGATTTCTTCAAATACCGTGAAGCACAGCAGACAAAAGTAGATCCGGCAGCCGCTGACAAAAAAGACGGCGCATATCCGGTCTAAAACAGATCTGAAATCAGTCTGAAGTAAAAAGATAAGCCGGTGTTCCGCATTCCTGTGAAAGGGAAGCGCGGAACACCGGCTTTTTCTTTCAGCCATTGCGCCGGTAATTTATTCGTGTTATAATGCAAAACGAATAACAAATCAGGAAGAAAGAAAATACCATGAAAAAAGAAAAAGAACAGTCTTCTTCGGAGGAACAGAAGGCGGCAAACGAGAACCTTCTCATTCGCCTGAATCAGAATTACGGAAAATTGAGCAAAGGACAGAAGAGGCTGGCAGATTTTATCACGGCGCACTATGACCAGGCTGTGTTTATGACGGCGGCAAAACTGGGAAAACAGGTGGATGTCAGCGAATCGACCACCGTGCGCTTTGCCATGCAGCTCGGTTATGCCGGCTACCCGGAATTCCAGCGCGCGCTTGAGGAGATGGTCATGAACCGTCTGAACTCCGTACAGCGGATGCAGTTTACATACGGCCGTGTGCCGCAGGGCGAGATCCTGGAAACGGTGCTGCAGTCCGATATTGAAAAAATAAAGATGACGCTGGAAGAGGTGGACCGCGGTGCATTCGAGCGTGTTGCCGATACGATTCTTGCGGCACGGACGATCTATATCGTTGGAATTCGGAGCTGCGCACCGCTTGCAAGCTTTCTTGCCTTCTATCTGCACATGATCTTCCCGGACGTACGTCAGGTTCAGACGAACAGCGCCAGTGAGATCTTCGAGCAGATGATCCGTATCACGGAGGATGATGTGGTCATCGGCATCAGTTTTCCGCGGTATTCGATGCGTACCATGAAAGCACTTGAATTTGCGCACAGCCGCAAAGCGAAAGTGATCACGCTCACCGACAGTGTCCACTCGCCGATGAATGTCTATGCGTCGTGTACGCTGATTGCAAAGAGCGATATGGCGTCGATCGTCGATTCCCTGGTGGCTCCGTTAAGCGTTATCAATGCGCTCGTTGTCGCGCTCTGCATGAAGCGGCAGGAGGATGTGAAAAAGACGCTCGAGAGCATGGAAGAACTCTGGGATGAGTACCAGGTGTACAGCAACGACGAAATCAACGGAAAAGACACCTCCCTTCGTGTGGATGGAAAGAAAACGGCCCTGCCGGTAAAGGAGAAAGCATGAGAAAAACAGCAGTAATCGGTGGAGGCGCCGCCGGAATAATGACAGCGATTTTTGTCGCATGCGAAAAGACAGAGGTTCATCTCTATGAAAAAAATGAAAAACTGGGCAAGAAGCTGTTTATCACCGGAAAAGGTCGCTGCAATGTGACGAATAACTGTCCGACAGAGGAATTCTTCACGAACGTGGTGAGCAATCCGAAGTTTTTATACAGCTCTGCCTACAGCTTTGACAGCACGCAGGTGCAGGAGTTTTTTGAACAGGCCGGTGTCCGCCTGAAAGTAGAGCGCGGAAATCGTGTATTCCCGGAATCGGATCATTCCTCGGATATTATCCGTGCGCTGGAAACAGAACTGAAACGAAAGGGCGTTCAGGTTCATAAGAATACAAAAGTAAAGGAACTTCTGCTGGAAGAAGACCGGGTGACGGGAATCAGGCTTGAGAACGGAAAAGAGCTGCCGTATGACGATGTTGTTGTCGCAACGGGAGGTATGTCATACGAGACGACCGGGTCCGACGGAGACGGCTACCGCTTTGCAAAAGAGGCGGGGCTTGCCGTGACAGCGCTCCGCCCGGCACTCGTTCCGCTTGTGACGGAAGAAGATTATATCCGCGAACTGCAGGGCCTCTCGTTAAAGAACGTGTCCATGACCATCAAAAACGGAAAAAAGGTATTGTTTGACGGATTTGGTGAGATGCTGTTTACACACTTTGGAATTTCCGGCCCGCTGGGACTTTCCGCGAGCTCCTATATCGGAAAAGCGCTGGAACAGCAGCCGCTGAAAGGATATCTGAACCTCAAGCCGGCGCTTACAGAGGAACAGCTTGACGCGCGGATTCTGCGGGAATTCGAGGAGAACCGGAACAAACAGTTCCGCAATGTAATCAATAGCCTGTTTCCGGCAAAACTGCTTCCGGTTATGCTGTCTCTTGGCGGAATTGATCCGTATAAACAGGTCAACGCTGTATCGAAAGCAGAGCGCCAGCATTTTGAGGAGCTGATCACCCATTTCCCGTTCACGGTAACCGGAACGAGAGGCTTTCGTGAGGCAATCATCACGCAGGGTGGTGTTTCAGTCAAAGAAATTCGTCCAGGTACGATGGAAGCAAAGAAAAAAGAAGGTCTTTACTTCGTTGGTGAAGTGCTCGATCTCGATGCACTGACCGGCGGCTTCAATCTGCAGATTGCCTGGGCAAGCGCCCATGCTGCCGCGGAAGAAATCCGGGCAAAGGCAGAGCAGGAATAAAAAGGACAGAGAACAGATTTGAGGAGGAACAAAAAGATGAGTTTTAATCTTGCAATTGACGGACCGGCAGGCGCCGGAAAAAGTACGATCGCAAAGCGTGTGGCAAAAGAGCTTTCGTTTGTCTATGTTGATACCGGAGCAATGTACCGCGCGATGGGCATTTACTTTTCCGATCTTGGCATTGCGCCGGAAGAGCAGGAAAAAATCGAAGCTGCCTGCAAAGATGTGAACATTTCGATCACATATGAGAACGGCGAGCAGCAGGTTTACTTAAACGGCGTGAACGTCACCGGAAGACTGCGCACCGAAGAGGCCGGAAAGATGGCATCCGCAACGAGCACATATCTGGAAGTACGGAAAAAACTCGTTGAGCTGCAGCAGGAGATGGCAAAGAGCACCGACCTTGTGATGGACGGCCGCGATATCGGAACCGCAGTTCTGCCGGATGCACCGCTGAAGGTTTACCTGACCGCAAGTGCCCATGTCCGCGCTCTGCGCCGCTGGAAAGAGCTGACAGAAAAGGGACAGGCAGCCGATCTTGCGAAGATAGAAGAAGATATCAATGTACGCGATTATCAGGATATGCACAGAGAGCACTCTCCGCTGGTTCAGGCCAAGGACGCTGTTCTGGTTGACTGCTCCGACATGACGATTGATGAAGTTGTAGAAAAAATCTTAAGCCTGGCTCGCGAACGCATGTAAGCGCGGCAGAAGAGGAGAAGGGAACAGATGGAAGTAACCGTTGCAAAAAGTGCAGGCTTCTGTTTCGGCGTCAAACGGGCGGTAGACACGGTATACCGTGAGATTGAGCACGGCGAAAAGCCGGTCTACACGTACGGCCCGATCATTCACAACGAGCAGGTTGTGGAAGATCTTGAGAGCCGCGGCGTGCAGGTGATCCATTCCGAGGAAGAACTGGAACACCTTTCCGGCGGAACCGTTGTGATCCGGTCGCATGGCGTCTCGCGCGATGTCTGTGAAAAGATTGAAGCGCGCGGCATGAAGATCGTGGACGCCACGTGTCCGTTCGTCAAGAAGATCCACCGGATCGTGGACGAGGAAGGCCGGAAAGGCCGCCACGTCGTGATTATCGGAAGTGCGGACCATCCGGAGGTGCAGGGCATCATGGGATGGGCGAGCGGCCCCGTTACCGTGATCCATACGGCCGAAGAAGCTGAAAGTTTTGTGCCCGAAAACGGCAAACCAATATCTATCGTGGCACAGACGACATTTAATTACAACAAATTTAAAGATTTAGTTGAAATTTTTTTGAAAAAGAGTTATGATAGTACTGTTTTAAAGACT
>CAVLAW010000230.1:0-4194 GCA_963661155.1 Tidjanibacter massiliensis
ATAAAAGATAAGGAGAATTAAAATGAGCAGCAGAATTGAACAGATCATCGAAGAAATTGAGGAGTACGTAGAGAGCTGTAAATATCAGCCGCTGTCTACCACCAAAATTGTTGTAAATAAAGAAGAATTAGAAGAGCTTCTCCGTGAGCTTCGTCTGAAAACACCGGATGAGATCAAACGGTACCAGAAGATCATCAGCAACAAAGATGCGATCCTTGCCGATGCACAGAATAAAGCCGATGCTGTGATCGCAGAGGCACAGGCAAAAGCAAGAGAGCTGGTAGAGCAGAGCGAAGTAATGCAGACTGCATACGCACAGGCAAACGAGACCATCAACAATGCAAACCAGCAGGCACAGGAGATCCTGGACGCTGCAACAAACGATGCCAACAGCATCCGTATGGGCGCCATCGGATATACCGATGATATGCTTGCAAACTTAAGCAATATTATGACAACTGCATTAAATGATGCAGGCGAGAAATACAACAGCTTTGTAGAGTCTCTGACAAGCTGCTACAATACCGTTGTTCAAAACAGAAGCGAACTCGCTCCGCAGGGTGGTACAGCAGAGGAAGAGCGGCAGCCGGAAGAGGAAATTTCCGTACCGGAATATGATCCGGCATCAGAAGAGGAAAGCGAAGAGGAATAAACCAAGCGTTCCTGCGATAACAGCGCAGCAGAGCTTCCCGGCAAGATAAGGCGCAAGGGGCAGGCCGCTGTTGTGGATCATACAGTTTGTCTGGGCAGCGACAGAGAGACCGCCGAACGCGGAGCAGGCAAGAACTGCGGAGACTTTTCCGACAGACGAAAGGGATGACGCGGCAAGCTGCGAGGTTCCTGTCGTGATTTCCAGCACGCCGCAGAACAGAGGCGTGGCGGAACCAAACGGATGCAGATCCATCAGAAGTCCGGACAGAATGGAAAACAGGATGATGTATCCGCCAAGCTGTGTAATGATTTCAAATCCGTTCATGATAGAGGTGTCCAGCAGGTTTCCTTTGGAAGTCTGTTTTGACATCTCTTTTTTTTCGGGGGAACGCGTTTTGCGTGTGGATAGCTTACCGGGATGGAAACGGTGAAAGAAAAGGCGGAAGATAAGTCCGGTAAGAAAATTGGAACTATAAAGAACTCCGAAAGCGAAAACAGAAGGAACACGCCCGGAAAGGGCGTTTAAAATGACATAGGAAGACAGAAAAGCAGGACTCGGGCTGCTGCTGAAGGTTAAAAGATAGCACGCTTCGTTCCGGTCAATGGTATCCGATTCATAGAGCTGCGCGGTAATGCGCGCACCCATCGGAAAGCCGCAGAGAAGGCCGAGAAAAAGAGCATAAAATCCCGCAGAGGAAAGCCCGAAAACCGTTTGAAAAAAGACTTCCGCACGGGCGGGAATCCGCTGTGCCGCGCCGGTCTCGAGAAGAAGAGACGTTAAAATCAGAGATGGGAGAAGCGACGGCAGAATCGTATGGAACCAGAGATTGACACCCTCGCAGGCATAGAAAAAGGTCCGTCGGGGGAAGATAAGAAGACAGAAAAAAAGAAGCAGGGAAGAGAGAAACAGCAGTGATTTTTTCATGATTGTTTTTTAAAACCTCCGCCCTGGTTTATAAAATAGAGTATGACGAAGATACGAAAAAAAGAAGATGGGAGACGAAGAAAATGAGCGTATTAGCAGGATTAAACCCGGAACGGGTATTTTATTATTTTGAAGAGCTCAGCCGGATTCCGCGCGGTTCCGGAAACACAAAAGAAGTGAGCGATTACCTGGTGCAGTTTGCGAAAGATCATGAACTGTCCTGGTATCAGGATGCATCCAACAACGTGATTATCCGCCGGCCGGCATCAAAAGGGTGCGAGGCGGCTCCGACTGTGATTCTGCAGGGCCACTGCGATATGGTCTGCGAGAAAAAGCCAGGCAGCAGCCACGATTTTACGAAGGACGGACTGGAGCTTCACATCGATGGCGATGAAATCTATGCAGAAGACACGACACTCGGCGGCGATGACGGAATCGCAGTCGCTTACATGCTGGCTGTTCTGGAATCGGACGATCTGCAGCTGCCGGCCATCGAGGCGCTGATTACAACCGACGAGGAGATCGGACTGCTCGGCGCGGCAGCGTTAAACGGCGATGAATTAAAGGGAAGAACGCTTTTAAATATGGACTCCGAGGAAGAGGGAATCCTGACCGTATCCTGCGCCGGCGGCATGACCGCTCTGATGGATCTTCCGGTGCGCAGAAATGAAGTGATGGGAGAGCAGATGGAAGTGACCATTTCCGGTCTTGCCGGCGGTCATTCCGGTACGGAGATTCACAAAAATCGCGCCAACTCCAACATTCTTGCCGGCCGTTTCCTGTATGAACTGGCAGGAAAGATGGACTACGCGCTGATCGAGCTGGAAGGCGGCTTAAAAGACAATGCGATTCCGCGTACCACCCGCATGCTGCTTGCAATCGACGGCGGGGAGAAAGAAATCTTAAAAGAGGAAGCGGCCCGCTTTACGGAAAATCTCCGCAGAGAATACAGCGGAACCGATGACGGCATTATCGCCACCGTAGAAAAGACAGGCGAGGGCGCTGCGCCGGCACTGCATCCGGTCAGCCTGCAGAAAACCGTCTTTTTCCTGATGAACCTTCCGAACGGTGTGCAGAAAATGAGCGGACAGATCCCGGGACTGGTGGAGACTTCTCTGAATCTCGGTATTCTGAAATTAGAGCCGGATCATCTTCATGCATGCGCGAGTGTGCGCAGCTCTGTGGGAAGCGCCAAAGAAGCACTTTCCGACAAGCTGGAGTATCTGATCGGGTTCCTCGGCGGTGAGTTTCATATAGAGGGAGCTTACCCGGCATGGGAGTATAAGGAAGACTCCGAACTCCGCGATCTGATGGTGGCTGAGTATGAGAAAATGTACGGCGAAAAGCCGGCCGTTGAGGCGATCCATGCGGGCCTGGAATGCGGTCTGTTCTATGAGAAACTTCCAGGTCTCGACTGTGTTTCCTTCGGACCGAACATGAAAGCGATCCATACGACCGAGGAACGGCTTTCGATTTCCTCCGTGGAGAGAACGTATCAGTATTTGTGCTGCGTTCTGGAGCAGCTTTCGAAACGGCAGGCATAAAAACTGCCCGTGTCTATTTCAAAAAAAGTTTCTGAAAAACAGTCATAAAACAAGAAAGATGGGCATAAAGTAACAGGGTGGGGATTGAAGTTCCAAATCGTATACCATTCGATAAGAAAAATGGCTGAAAGCAGGAGCAAAAAAGGAGATTAGGGGACATGGATATACTGTTATGGCATGAAATTCTGGAACCATACGAGCTGGCCGTAAAGGAATTGCAGGTGAAATTCCGGCACCTTATCAAGGAGCATCACGGAAAAGGACTTTATTCGCCGATCGAGAGCGTGAGCGGCCGTGTGAAGAGTGTTTCCAGTATTCTGGAGAAAATGCAGAGAAAAAACATTCCGCCCGAAAAAATGGAGGAACTGGTGGAGGATATCGCGGGCATCCGCATCATCTGTCAGTTCGTCGAAGATATCGAGAAGGTCGCCGATCTGATTCAGAAACGGTCGGACATTGAGATCAAGAGCGAGAAAGACTATATCCGCCATATGAAGGAAAGCGGTTACCGGAGCTACCATCTGATCGTCTACTACACCGTGGAGACGATGAACGGGCCGAAGCGCATCCAGGTGGAGATTCAGATCCGCACGATGGCAATGGATTTCTGGGCGACGATTGAGCATTCGCTGCAGTATAAATATAAGGCAAATATTCCGGACCACATCCGGGAGCGGTTAAGCGCCGCTGCAAAGGCGATCATTGTGCTGGATAACGAGATGTCCTCCGTGCGGAGCGAGATCATGGATGCACAGAATTCGTCCCAGATGCAGCGGAATCTGATTACGGATATTTTAAACAACATTGAAAATCTCTACAAGATCACGAACAAGCGTGAGGTGGAGAAGATTCAGGATGAATTTTATCACATTTATGCGCAGAATGATCTGCAGGAATTGAAACGGTTCCATAAGGAGCTGGACCTGATCGCGGAAGGTTACCGCGCGCAAGCGATTACGGATGAACTTTAACACAAGTAGACAAGAAATCCCCCGCTTTTGAATCGGTGGGATGAATTGATAAAAGAAACATAACGGCAGTGGCGGGCGGAGAGAAATCGGTATCCTCCACTGA
>CAVLAW010000231.1:0-1298 GCA_963661155.1 Tidjanibacter massiliensis
GCTGAAAGACGGGAAGGTTTCGATCAATGGAAAAGCCCAGAAAGCAAGCAGCAAGGTTGCATCCGGCGATACGATTCTGGTGCTTTTGCCGGAACCGGAAGAGCTGAATGTAGAACCAGAAAATATTCCTCTCGATATTCTCTATGAGGATGATGATCTTCTTGTTGTCAATAAGCCGAAGGGAATGGTGGTGCATCCGGCAGCGGGGCACAGCAGCGGAACGCTGGTCAATGCGGTTCTGTATCACTGCCAGGGGAATCTATCCGGCATCAACGGCGTTCTGCGCCCCGGAATCGTCCACAGAATCGATATGGATACAACGGGTGCCCTGGTCATCTGCAAGAGCGATTTCGCCCATCAGAGCCTCGCTGAACAGCTCTCCGTGCATTCTATTACCAGAAAGTACCGTGCAATTGTTCATGGAAATTTAAAGGATGACGAAGGAACCGTGCGCGGAGCCATCGGCCGTCATCCGACAGACCGGAAAAAGATGGCGATCAATGAACGGAACGGGAAGCCGGCGGTCACGCATTACCGTGTGCTGGAGCGATTCGGAAATTATACGTATATTGAATGCCAGTTGGAGACCGGACGGACTCATCAGATCCGCGTGCACATGGCAAGCATTGGTCATCCGCTTCTGGGAGATGCTGTCTACGGTCCGAAAAAATGTCCGATTAAAAATCTGCAGGGACAGACCCTCCACGCGATGGTGCTTGGATTTATCCATCCTCGCGCGGGCACTTATATGGAATTTGAAGCACCGCTTCCGGAATATTTTTCCAATCTGTTGCTACAGCTCCGAAAAAACGCCTGAAACTGTTTGAAAAAGATGATATTTGAAAAATTCTATGTATAATTTGTCTAAATTCCGTCAAAATGTTCTGTACTTTCTGTGAATTCTGTAGTATACTTGATGTAACGAAAAAACGCGAGTTACTACATCTGTGAAAACAGATTATTGTGACGGAATGGAAAGGAGCGGATTATATGAAAACTATCATAACGATTGGACGTCAGTACGGAAGCGCCGGACATTCCATTGGTAAGATATTAGCGGATGACCTGGGAATCAAGTACTATGACAAAGAGCTGCTGGAGCGTGCAGCAAAGGACAGCGGCTTATGCCAGGAATTGTTCGAAAACCACGATGAAAAACCTACCAACAGCTTTTTATACTCTCTGGTTATGGACAGTTACTCCTTCGGCTATGGATCTACCATGATGGATATGCCGCTGAACCAGAAAGTATTTCTGGCCCAGTTTGATGCCATTAAGAAGATCGCGCAGGATGGCCC
>CAVLAW010000231.1:1308-4170 GCA_963661155.1 Tidjanibacter massiliensis
GTGTGTTATCGTAGGCCGCTGTGCAGACTACGCACTGGAGGAAAATCCAAACGTATTAAGTATCTTTATCAAAGCAGATATGCAGGACCGTATCCGCCGAATCGCAAAGCTGTATGATCTTTCCGATGCAAAAGCAAAAGACAAGATCACAAAAATCGACAAACAGCGGGCAAGTTACTACAATTATTACACCAGCAAACGCTGGGGCGAAGTAGACAGCTACGATCTCTGCGTCAACAGCAGCGTATTTGGAATCGATGGCACGGTAGATATGATCAAACAGGCAATCGAAGTAAAAGAGGCTGGAATCCGCAAGATTTTCAGTACCTGATAAAAACAGAACATAGGAGAAACGACCCTCCTCTTATTTTTAAGGGGAGGGTCGTTTTATGAAAGGATATATAAGATGAGAATTGTAATTCAGCGTGTAAAAAGAGCAAGTGTTTCGGTGGAAGAGAAGATTGTGGGCGAAATTCAGAAAGGTTTTCTTGTCTTGATCGGCGTGGGTCAGGGGGATGATGAAGCAACTGCTGACAAATATATGAAAAAGCTGCTGGGGCTCCGCATTTTCGAGGATGAGAACGGAAAGACGAACAAATCCCTGGCGGATGTGGACGGACAGCTTCTGATGATTTCCCAGTTTACACTGTATGCCAACTGCAAAAAAGGAAACCGTCCAAGTTTTACCGAGGCCGGCGAACCACACCGGGCAGAAGAATTGTATGAATATATGATTGCAAAAACACGGGAACAGATTCCCGTGGTGGAAACGGGTGTGTTCGGGGCAGATATGGAAGTATCACTGGTGAATGACGGACCGTTTACGGTGATTCTGGAAGATCTGTAAACAGAATTACTGTTCGCCAATACGGTAAAACAGAATTGTAATCGTGAAGTTAACGAGTCCCGTTTTGGTCACGCAATAGTGTTCCATCATCGGGCTAAGAATATTGTTTATTATATAGTTTGCGTAATTTAGTTATGTAAACTATCACAGGAGAATTTATTTTATGCAACCGTCAGACTCACACATGCTACATTATCGTGTTCTTCCAGAACAGGAGGGTCTCTCTGTAGAAACGATTTTAAAACGGTTTCTGCACCTAACGCCGCGCGAAATCCGCCATGCCAAATATATTCCGGAAGGAATCCTGAAAAACGGCATCGTCTGCCGCACCAATGCAATCGTTCGGACTGGTGATGAGATTTCTTTTCGGTATGAACAGGCACATCCAGACATTCCAGTCCCGATTCCGACTGCTGACGTCGATCTCATCCGTGTACGAATCCTCTACGAGGACAACGATCTCTGCGTCGCAGATAAGCCTTCCGGAATGGTCTGCCATGCCTCACACGGTCATTTCTCCGATTCCCTGACGCATGCTACCGCAGCTCTCTTAAAAACGCCGACAGCACCTTCTGAGCTTCGCTGCATTGGCCGTCTTGACAAAGATACATCGGGTCTGGTACTATTTGCAAAGAATCAGTTATCCGCAGCCAGACTTTCCAGACAGCGGGAGAGCGGTGATCTGAAAAAAGAGTATCTGGCGCTGGTCCACCATCCTTTTTCAGAAGAAAAGAAAAACGGGACGATCCGCCTTTCCATGGAACAAATCCCGGATCATGATCCCGCATCTTTCAACCGATTTGGAAAACGCATCACCAAAATGCAAATCTGTCCGGATGGCCATGGCCTCCGGGCTGTCACACACTACGAGGTGGTGCTTCAGGATGCTTCCTGGGCTGTTGTATGCTGCCGCCTGGAAACCGGCCGCACGCATCAGATCCGTCTCCATATGGCATCCATCGGCCATACGCTTTTCGGTGATCCGCTCTACGGAATCAATGACGGCGGCTCCCGCGCAGCGCTTCACGCCTGGAAACTGCATTTCCGCCAGCCCATAACGGGCGAACTCATTCATTTAGAAAATATTCGAACGCACATGTTCGATTAAACGTATCTGAACAACAAGGAGAATATCATATTTATGGAAGAACAGAAAGAACACAAACGCCGCGTCCGCTACAAAGGCACGCATCCACGGAACTACAATGAAAAATACAAAGAACTGAACCCAGAAAAATATCAGGGAACGATCGAACATGCCATCCTGAAAGGAAGCACGCCGGCTGGTATGCATATTCCGATTCTCGTAGACGAAATTCTCGATTTTCTCAAGATCGAGCCAGGCCAGAACGGACTCGACGCAACGCTCGGCTACGGTGGCCACAGCTCCCGCATGCTCGCATGCCTGCATGGAAAAGGCCATCTCTGTGCACTTGACGTCGATCCAATCGAGATGGAAAAGACGAAAGCCAGACTGGCCGCACAGGGCTACGGTCCGGAAATTTTAACGATTATCCACCAGAATTTTGCCAATATTGATCAAGTAGCTGCAGAATACGGCCCATTTGACTTTATTCTTGCAGACCTTGGCGTCTCCTCCATGCAGATTGACAATCCGGAGCGCGGCTTTTCCTATAAGCACGACGGCCCGCTGGATCTGCGCCTGAACCCGGAAGAAGGAATTTCCGCTGCAGAACGGCTTCGTACCGTTGCCCGCGATGAACTGGAGGGCATGCTGATTGAAAATGCCGATGAGCCGTATGCAAGAGAGATCTCCCAGACAATTACACGCGCGCTCCGGAAAGGCAAAAAAATCGACACAACCTTTGCTCTGCGTGATCTGATCGCTGAGGCACTCGATTTTCTGCCGAAAGATGAGAAAAAAGAAGCAATCAAGAAATCCTGCGCACGTACGTTCCAGGCGCTGCGCATTGATGTAAATAATGAATATGAGGTTTTGGAAGCCTTTATGGAGAAACTTCCGAATGCCCTTGCTCCAGGCGGAAAAGCCGCAA
>CAVLAW010000232.1:0-4137 GCA_963661155.1 Tidjanibacter massiliensis
CAGCTCCACGATCCGCTTCTGATGAAGGATATGGAGCGCGCGGCGGATCTGATCGCAGAAAAAATCCGGGAGAAAAAGCCGATCCGCATCATCGGGGACTACGATATCGACGGTGTCACGGCGACGTACATTCTGCTGATGGGATTAAAAGACCTCGGCGCCGACGTGGATGTGCGCATCCCGGACCGGATTGCGGACGGCTACGGGTTAAACGAGCATCTCGTGCAGTATGCCGCCGATGAAGGACGGGACACGATCGTTACCTGTGATAACGGCATTGCGGCGAGCAGCCAGATCCGTCTTGCAAAAGAACTCGGCATGACCGTCGTTGTGACCGACCACCATGAGGTTCCGTACGAAGAAGATGAGAACGGCAATCGGACTTACATCCTGCCGCCGGCGGATGCGGTTGTCAATCCGAAGCAGAAAGACTGCACCTACCCGTTCCCGGGTCTGTGCGGTGCGGCTGTCGCATGGAAACTGATCCAGACGATGGAAGCAAAAGCAGGTCTTCCAAAAGAGCACAGTTACCGCTTTCTGGAATTTGTCGCAATCGCGACGATCGGCGATGTCATGGATCTGCAGGGTGAGAACCGGATTCTTGTAAAAGCAGGTCTTCGTGCGCTCCATAAGACGCAGAATCTCGGCCTTCAGGAGCTGATCTGTGTGCAGGGCATCGAGGCGGAAAACGTGACACCGTATCACATCGGCTTCGTTCTCGGTCCGTGCATTAATGCATCGGGACGGCTGGATACGGCAGAACATTCGCTAAAACTGCTCTGCGCAGAGACCCGGGAGGAGGCGGCAAAGCTCGCCGGAGATTTAAAAGATCTGAATGAGAGCCGCAAAGAGCTGACGCGCCAGGGTGAGGCGAAGGCGATTGAACTGGTAGAACAGTCGGAGTTACAGAATGATAAAGTTCTCGTCGTCTATCTGCCGGACTGTCACGAGAGTCTCGCCGGAATCATCGCAGGCCGCCTACGCGAGCATTTCCACAAGCCGTCCTTCGTGCTCACCAGAAGTGAGGAGGGTGTCAAAGGCTCCGGCCGCTCCATCGAGGCGTATTCGATGTACGAAGAACTCTGCAAATGCCGCGATCTGATGACGAAATTCGGCGGCCACCCGATGGCGGCAGGCCTTTCCCTTGCAGGCGAGGAGATGATCGAGCCGTTCCGCCGGGCGCTGAATGACAATTCCACGTTGACGGAGGAAGATTTCGTAGAAAAAGTCGTGATCGACGTGCCGATGCCGATCTCTTACATCACAAAAAATCTGATCCGCCAGTTAAGCCTCCTGGAGCCGTTCGGAAAAGGAAATACGAAGCCGCTGTTCGCACAGAAAGGTCTGACTGTATTAAATTACCGCATTTTTGGCAAGAATAGAAATGTAGTGAAAGTACAGCTCGCCGACGCAGTCGGATACCAGATAGACGGCGTCTATTTCGGAGAAGGAGATGCGTTTGCCGCATATGTGGACGAACATCCGACACTCTCCGTGGCCTATTACCCGTCCATCGACACGTGGAACGGGCGCGATAAATTACAGATCACGATTCAGAGTTATTTTTAAGACGGTAAAAAAGCCTAAAATTACCGAATTTTCCGGTCTGTATTCTATCGGAAACAAAATTGACGCAGAAGAATATTGATGCTATACTGTAAGGTGAATTGTCAAACCTTGACGAAACGGAGGAATATTTTATGAAAAAGGTAGAGGATTACGTAAGAAGTATTCCGGATTTCCCGGAACCTGGTATTATTTTCAGAGATGTAACAAGTATCCTGCAGGACGCAGACGGACTGCAGCTTGCTATAGATGAAATGCAGCATTTGGTGGAAGCAGTTGACTGTGATGTAATCTGCGGAACAGAGTCCCGCGGCTTCATTTTCGGTATGCCGATCGCCTACAACCTGCACAAACCGTTCGTGCCGATCCGCAAAAAAGGAAAACTTCCGCTCGAGACCATCGAGGAGAGCTACGACCTGGAGTACGGCAGTGCGACAATCGAGATGCACAAAGACTCTATCAAACCGGGACAGAAAGTTGTCATCATCGATGACCTGATCGCAACCGGCGGCACCGTAGAAGCCTGTACCAAAATGATCGAGCGCCTCGGCGGCGAAGTAACCAGAATCGTATTCCTGATGGAACTTGCCGGCTTAAACGGACGCGAAAAACTGGCCAAATATGATGTAAAATCTGTCATCCGTTACGAGGGCAAATAACGTATCCAAGAAGCGCAGGGAGTAAACATAAGAGCGGAGGGATACATATGGAAGAAAAAAAAAGAATCAGTGAAGAAGAATTAAAAAAGGATGTGGCGGAGGCAGAAGCCAGAATCCGCAAAACGGACGATTTTACAAGTCCGGAAGAACTGTACGGGGAATTAATCGCTTCTGTGAAAAAATATCATCCATCGGACGATATTTCCCTGATCGAAAAAGCGTACCGCGTGGCAGCGGAGGCACATAAAGACCAGAAAAGAAAGAGCGGGGAACCGTACATCATCCATCCGCTCTGTGTGGCAATTATCCTGGCAGACCTGGAGCTTGACAAAGAGTCGATCGCGGCAGGTCTTCTGCACGACGTTGTCGAAGATACCGTCATGACAGAAGAAGAGCTGACCGAGGAATTCGGCCCGGAGGTCTCCTTGATCGTAAGCGGTGTCACCAAACTGGCACAGCTCAAATATTCTGCGGACAAGGTCGAGGAGCAGGCAGAGAACCTGCGGAAGATGTTCCTCGCAATGGCAAAGGATATCCGTGTCATTCTGGTAAAACTGGCGGACCGCCTCCACAACATGCGGACCGCACAGTACTGGTCACCGGAGACGCAGAAGAAAAAAGCGCGCGAGACGATGGATATCTACGCCCCGATCGCACAGCGCCTCGGTATTTCCAAGATCAAGGTTGAACTCGATGACCTTTCCTTAAAATATCTGGAGCCGGATGCGTACTACGATCTGGTGCAGAAAGTCAATATGAAGCGGGAGCAGCGGCAGGAGTTTGTCGATGCAATTGTAAAAGAAGTAACGCGCCATATTCACCAGGCCGGCATCGAAGCCGATGTCAACGGACGTATCAAGCACTTTTTCAGCATTTATAAAAAAATGGTCAACCAGCACAAGACGCTGGATCAGATCTACGACCTCTTTGCAGTCCGCATCATCGTGGAATCCGTCAAAGACTGCTATGCGGCGCTCGGTGTCATCCACGAGATGTACACGCCGATCCCGGGACGATTCAAAGACTACATTGCGATGCCGAAGCCAAACCGTTACCAGTCCCTGCATACAACCCTGATCGGACCGAACGGCCAGCCGTTTGAGATTCAGATCCGTACTTATGAGATGCACCGGATTGCAGAATACGGTATCGCTGCCCACTGGAAATACAAAGAGGCCTCCGACGGCAAGAAGCCGGGACCGGAGCAGGAAGAAGAAAAGCTGACCTGGCTGCGTCAGATCCTCGAGTGGCAGCAGGACATGGCAGACAACCATGAGTTCATGAACCTCTTAAAGAGCGATCTCGACCTGTTTGCCGACAATGTTTACTGTTTCAGCCCGGCGGGCGATGTCAAGACGCTTCCGGTCGGATCGTGTGCGATCGACTTTGCATATGCCGTCCACAGTGCCGTCGGCAACAAGATGGTCGGAGCCAGAGTCAACGGAAAGCTCGTGCCGATCGAGACCGAGCTCCACAACGGAGACCGCGTTGAGATCATTACCTCGCAGAACTCCAAGGGACCGAGCCGCGACTGGCTGAAGATCGCAAAAAGTTCGCAGGCAAAGAGCCGTATCAACCAGTGGTTCCGCCAGCAGAACAAGACAGACAATATCGTAAAAGGCAAGGAAATGCTCACCAACTATGCAAAGCTGAAGGGCAAAAACCTTGGTATTTATACAAAACCGGCGTACGAAGAGGCCGTTATGAGAAAGTACGGATTCCGCGACTGGGATTCCGTTCTTGCGGCAGTCGGCCACGGCGGCTTAAAAGAGGGCCAGGTCCTCAACAAGCTGATCGAGACGTACGAGAAACAGCATAAAAAAGAGATCACCGACGAGCAGGTGCTCGAAGCGGCATCCGGCGAGAAGATTCTTCCGGTCGGAAAGAGCAAGGGCGGCATCGTTGTGCGCGG
>CAVLAW010000233.1:0-4099 GCA_963661155.1 Tidjanibacter massiliensis
CTCTTGCTCCGCCGATTCCAAGGCCGTAAGCCAGTGCTCTGTCCAGTGCTTTTCCTGTGTAATCCTGCTCAACAGCAACCAGGCAAGGAGTTCCTTTACCAGCCTGATACTCACTTCTTACAGTGTGGCCAGGTGCTTTCGGAGCGATCATAGCTACGTCTACGTTCTTCGGAGGTACGATCTGTCCGAAGTGGATAGCGAAACCATGAGCGAACATCAGCATGTTGCCCTCTTCCAGGTTTGGCTCGATATCTTTTTTGTACATTGCAGCCTGTTTCTCATCGTTGATCAGGATCATGATGATATCAGCCTGTTTTGCAGCCTCAGCAGCGGTGTATACTTTGAATCCCTGTGCCTCTGCTTTTGCCCAGGATTTGCTGCCTTCATAAAGTCCAATAATAACATCACAGCCGGAATCTTTCAGGTTCAGTGCATGAGCATGTCCCTGGCTTCCGTAACCGATGATTGCGATTTTTTTGCCTTCCAGTAAAGAAAGATTACAATCTTCCTGATAAAAAAGTCTTGCTGCCATTTTATTTTCCTCCATATATATAGAATGTCTTGACCGGCGGCAGGTCGGTCAATTTATACAGCGAAAAGCATTTCTGCTTTCTGCTGTTTGTCAGGGAAATGAAACTTCATATTCAAAAGATTTCATTTCTCTAGCAAACGTATGTAATGTAATCTGCGTTAATCGAGGTAACGCACATCGTGGACTCCTCTCGAGAGTCCTGTCACTCCTGTTCTGGCCAGCTCCAGAATTTCATATCCCTGTACCAGATTCAGGAACCCTTCGAGCTTTGACTGGTTTCCGGTCAGCTCTACGATCAGGCTTTCCTGTCCCACATCTACGATTCTTCCGCGGAAGACATCGGAGATAGCGATGACATTGCGGCGTTCATTTTCATTCACACGGATCTTGACCAGCATCAGCTCTCGTCTGACACTCTCGTCCGGCTTCAGCTCTTTGATATCCCTTACATCGACAAGTTTTGCAAGCTGTTTTTCGATCTGCTCCAGAATCATATCATCGTTGCAGTACAGAACAACCGTCATTCTTGTGTATTTCGGGTCTGCTGTCACACCGGCGGTGATCGTCTCGATATTGTATCCGCGTCGGCTGAAAAGACCAGCTACTCTGCTTAAAAGTCCCGGCGTATTATCCACCAGCAGGGATAATGTTCTTTTCTGTTCCATAAACACCAACTTTCCTCCATCCGCAGGCGCCGCGGATTTTCAGCAATTTCTTACAACTTCCAACGCCTTATCCAATATATTAACAACTTATCCTCTCTTTGTCAACAAAAATTTGAGCAAAATATTCTTTTTAGCAAAAATCTTTTGTCTTTTTGCACTATGTGTTTAAAAAGGGATCCTCATCGTTTCCATTTGCACTCTCTGCGGTCATATGTCAGGATACCGTTTGTTTCTTCTTCCACATCGGAAAGCTGCGTGTAGACGGCAGCGGCAAGTCTTTCTTTTTCCAGCCTTCGGATTTTTTCCGCAAGGGCATCCATCGCTGCCTGATACTGCGCCTGATTCTGATAACTGCGGTAGCCGAAGGATTTATCGGAGTAGAGATGGCCCGGCACCGGGTACGTATAGCCGCCGTACTCAGAAAATGTGAATGCGCGCCGTTCCGGTTTTACTTTCAGCGGCCGGAAGTAATTGTGAAGACTCTTGATATCGCCCGCTCCCTGGTCGTACCAGCCGCTCGCATGGTCGATCTGACGCGTCGGATCGAGGCTCTCCGGCCAGTAGCCCTGATCGAGGATACCATTCTGGAAATACGGTTTTCCATTTAAGAAGAGACGGGAAACGCCTTTCTCATCCTGTTCCAGCGTAAATTTGCGCATGCCGAAATAACTCTCAACACGGTCCTCTCCCGCCTCAATGGAAATTCCATACAGATGCGGATGTTCCGGACTCCAGGCTGTGAACTCGCCAAGAATCAGTTCTGTCTCTTTTTCTCTCGTCTCGCGGACGCAGATCACTTTTGCATCCGGCGCTTCGCTCTCCCGAATAGTAATTTTCTTTACCAGATGCCGCTCTGCGCCGTACAAAACATACCGCCCGGAGTGAGGCTCTGTTTTCCGCGGCCTTTCCAGTCCGTGTCCGTCTCATCGCGCACCTTGACGGCAAGTTCGTTCTCTCCTGTTTTCAGATATGGTGTAAGATCCACGGAGAACGCGAGATATCCGCCGAGATGGCCGCCTGCGCGCGATCCGTTGCAGTAGACAACCACATCCTGATCCACTGCGCCGAACTGAAGCAGCAGTCGTTTTCCCGCAGGGATTTCCGGAAGATGGATCGTGCGGAAGTACCACAGATATTCGCCCGGAAGGAGCTGACGTTTTACCCCTGACGCCTCGCATTCCGGAGAAAACGGGACGAGAATTTTTCCGTCTTTTTCTTCCGGCATTTTCTGCGTTTTCGTGAACGCGTATTCCCACCAGCCGTTCAGATTTGTCCAGTTTTCCCGGCGCATCTGCGGGCGCGGGTATTCCGGAAACGGGAGTTCTTCTTCCGGATTTTTTCTGTTTTTTATGATGATTGATAAAAGCGTGCCCGCATACGATTCCGGACACGCTTTCTTTTTCAGGTACTGAAACTGAATTTAGATAAATGCCAATGTTTTCATCAGATACAGCCAGAACGTCAGCGTAAAGGCGCTGCCGCATGTTGTAATCATGACCGTATTCGCTGTCAGGCTTCCGTCGTGGCCCATGTTCTTTGCCATGATAAAGCTGCTCACCGTCGTCGCAGAGCCCAGCATCACGAGGATTGCCACCAGTTTTTCCTGGCGGAAACCAAGCAGTACGGCAATCGGCAGGAAGATAGCAGCCAGGCCGACCAGCTTAATACCAGCGGCCGCAATCGACGGCCAGATATTCTTTGCCGCGCTCTTTGCCTCGAACGAAGCACCCATCGCAATCAGACCGAGCGGTGTTGCAAGCACGGCGATATTCTGTACGGTTTTCTGCAGAATCACAGGCTTTGGAATGCCGAGCACCGACCAGAGCAGTCCTGCGACAATGCCGAGGATGATCGGGTTGGTCACAATATTTTTCGCCGTCTGTTTTACAAAATCCGCCGTGATCTCTTCCCGTTCCGGGCGGAATACGGCAAGGACGACGACTGCCATGATATTATACAGCGGCACACTGCTGATGATCATCAACGGCGCCATGCCGGAATTTCCGTAGATATTCTGGATAAAGGCGATGCCAAGGATCGCCGCACTGCTCCGGTATGCCGCCTGGATAAATTCTCCTCTTGCACTTCTCTCTTTTAACAGATGGGAAAGTCCCCATACCGCAATAATCGAGAGCAGTGTCGCAAAGAAACAGAACAGAACGAATTTGATATCCCACACAGCGGAGAAATCAGAATCCGAGAGATCCTGGAACAGCAGCACAGGAAGTGCAATTTTAAATACAAATTTGTTCATTTTATTCGTAAACGATTCGTCCAGAATACCGACCTTTCGAAAGAAAAGTCCCAAAATCATTGTAAGGAAGATCGGCATCGTCGCGTTCAGGCTGAAGATCAGATTACTCATACCACTGTTTTTCCTGCCAGTACATTTTTATAGTCTTCGTAGTTTTCTTCGAGAAGCTTCGGCGTATTCAGACCGTAGGGACATTTCTTCATGCAGGCGCCGCAGTGGAGGCAGCCTTCAATTTTCTTCATCATCGCCTGGCCGCGCTCAGTGAGCTGGTTTGCAGACGGGGAACGGCGCAGCAGAAGGCTCATGCGCGCGCAGGTGTTGATCTCAATGCCTGCCGGACATGGCATACAGTAGCCGCAGCCGCGGCAGAAGTTGCCGGAGAGCTCCTTCTGGTCTTTTTCGATGATCGCCTTAATTTCATCCGTCATCGCAGGCGGACAAGCGATATAACTTAAGAACTCATCCAGTTCTTTTTCTCTCTGCACACCCCAGATCGGGAGCACGTTGTCATACTGATCCTCAAAGGCATAGGCAGCAGCCGAATTGGTGATGAGGCCTCCGGAGAGTGCTTTCATTGCGATAAAGCCGATGTTCTTCTCCTTACATCCCTGTACGAGCGCTTTCTCGCGGTCCGTTGCCAGATAGCAG
>CAVLAW010000234.1:0-4083 GCA_963661155.1 Tidjanibacter massiliensis
CTCCTCTGTCGTTCTTCTTCCTCTCTTAAAGTCGCCGTACGTCTGTACCAGGATTTTTCCGTCGCAGAGCATGTTGGAGAGCTGTGCGATCTGTTTGCCGTATTCGATCGGGGTCTTGAACGGTTTCGTGAAGTTTTTCGATACCAGAAGCGCAAAGTTCGTGTTGTTTGTCTTGAACTCCTGGGATTTGTAAGCGTGGCCGTTTACGACTGCCAGACCATTCTCATAATACTCGGTTGCAACTTCTCCGGATGGGTTGGTACAGAACGTACGCACCTTATCGTCGAAGGTCGGGGTATAGTAAACGAGTTTTGCCTCGTACAGGTTCTTGTTCAGGAACTCCATAACCTCGTCACGGACCTCCACGCGGACACCGATATCAACGGTTCCGACCTCGGTCTCGATGCCGTGGTTGTTGCAGATGTGGGAGAACCAGTCAGCTCCCTCGCGGCCTACTGCGGAGACGATCTCGTCTGCCTCATAAACCGTTCCGTCATCCAGCACGACAGCTTTTGCACAGCCGTCCTCGATGGTGATATCGCTGACCATCGTATTGAACTTCATCTCCACGCCGATCTCTTTTAAATGATCCTCAAGGCGGCTGTAAATCTTGTAGCCCTCCTCGGTTCCAAGATGGCGGATCGGACATTCGATCAGCTTCAGGTTCGCGTTGATCGCTCTGCGGCGGATCTCACGGATCTCTTTTTCTTTATCGACACCATAGACGTTCTTGTCTGCACCGAAATCCAGATAAATCTGGTCTGACTCGTGGATCAGCTCGACGGTCTTGTCATACCCTAAAATTTCCGGCAGATTTCCGCCGACATCTGGGGAAAGAGAAAGTTTTCCGTCGGAGAATGCGCCTGCTCCGGCAAATCCCGTTGTGATCGAGCAAGGTTTGCAGTTTACGCATTTTTTCGTCTTTCGTTTTGGACACTGACGGCTCTCGATCGAGCGTCCTTTTTCAATCATCAACACTTTCATGTCCGGTTTTTCTTTCAGCAGCTCATATGCACAGAAAATTCCGGACGGACCGGCACCGATAATAATAACGTCATATTTCATATTTCTTCAAAATCCTTTCTTTTTGGGTGAATCACCCGTTTTATCCCATCACGATCAGATACTGACCGTCTGGCAGTGCGAAGACTTCGCTCTGCTCTTCTAATTCTGCATCCGACATTTCTTCTACGTCCATGCCTTCTTCTTCCATGTAGGCACGCACGTCGTCCAGATTGTCGGCAACTACAGCAAGACAGTCTTCCAGAAAAGCTTCTGCCTCATCATAATTTTCAGCCACCGGCTCGTCGAACAGCTGGCCCTGTTTCATTAAAAATGTATTAATGCACTCTTCGGTATACTGTTCCATTTTCGGTTTCCTCCTGTGTATTATTTTTACTCCTCATTCTTCCTGTGAAACAGCTCCAGGATTTCCGCCGGGCGGTCGAGAAGCTCCATCGCGTGATTGTCGATCAGCTCCTGGCGCGGACGAAAGCCCCAGGTAACACCTACCGTAAACATGCCTGCGGCATTTCCGGTCTGCATGTCCGTGTTGGTATCGCCGAAATACAGGCACTCTTCCGGTTTTGCACCGAGTGCTTCTGCAATGGCAAGTGCGCCGATCGGGGATGGTTTTCTCGGAATTTCGGCCGTCTGTCCCTGAATCCGGTTGAAAAAGCCTGGTCCGTAGACGCTCTCCACTACGTGAATGGCCGCCTCATGCGGTTTGTTGGAGCATACCGCAATCGGTACTTCTTTTCGCAGAGCTGTCAGTGTTTCGCGCATGTTCGGATACGGTTTTACGTGGTAGAGCGGATCTTCGTTGAACCATGCACGGCCGATGCGGATGCCCTCTTTCAGGTATTTCAGTTCCTTGTCTCCGGCATCGGTAAGCGCGCGCTCCACCGCCAGATCAAAGCCGTCGCCGGCATAAAAATTAAAGGCCTCTACCGGGCGCGGTTCCAGTCCGAAATGCTCCAGTACGCGGTTGACTGCATGCGCAATCGACTCCACCGTGTCTGCAATCGTGCCGTCCAGGTCAAAGATACAGGCTTTTATCATCGTTTGTCTTCCCTTCGTTGTCTCTTTTTTACTTTTCTTTTCTGTTCTCTCTTACCGTTCACAATTATTATAGCGTGGAATTCCGGCTGGTGCAACCTTATTTTCTTTTCCCGCATTTTGTGGTAGAATGAAGCTGTTTTTGAACAGTAAAAATGGATTCTGCAAGAAAGGACACAACTGGATATGAACGAGACTGTTAAGATATTTTTTACCGATATGGATGATACCCTGCTGAATTCCGAAAAGCAGGTGACAAAAGAAAACATGGACGCAATTCTGGAAGCGCTCGCTGCCGGACACAAGATCGTCTTCAACACCGGCCGCCCGCTTTCCGGCTTCCTGCCGATTTTAAAGGATCTCGGCCTTGACCGGGAGGGCTGCTATGCGATTGCCTTCAACGGAGGAATGATCTACGACTGCGCGGCAAAGAAAACTCTGTATCGCCGCACGATTCCGCTGGAATATGCGCGCGTCATTTTCGAGAAAACGCAGGAGGCCGGACTCTACTGCCACACGTACTCTGACACCTCACTGCTCTGCCGCCACGCAGGAGAGGAAACGCGCGTCTACACACAGGCGATCCACATCCCTGTCGTGGAAGACCCAGATCTGCCGGAGCATCTCTCCGAGGAGCCGTGCAAAATGATCGTGATCGATCTGCACGGCCGTGAGAAAATGGATGCTTACCGTGCCGCCATGGAACCGTGGGCCAAGGGCAAAATTTCGATGTTCTATTCCAGCCCGAGCTACCTCGAACATGTGCCGGAGCACGTTTCCAAGGGACACGCCGTGAAAAAGCTCTGTGAGCTGCTCCAGATTCCGCTCGCAAACACCGTAGCCGCCGGAGACCAGGAAAATGATATTTCGATGATTGAAACGACTGCCGTCGGCGCAGCGATGAAAAACGCAACGGATGCCGTAAAAGCAAGCGCTGATTACATCACGGAAAATGACTGCAACCACAGCGGTGTAGCGGAAATCCTGCGCAAGTTTATTCTCTCCTGATTTTGTTTCTGTGTCATAGAATGTCTTTTTCAACACTTTATTCAGCACTTTTTCGCTATAACGCAATATTTTACTTTCCTTTTTGTGAAAAGTGTATTACAATAGACCGTAAGAACGGCACTTGAAAGGAGACTTGAATTACCATGTCACGGAAATCAAAATATATTCTGCGCAGCCTGATTGCTGCCGCTGTCGGTGCAGCCTGTGGTGCGGCAGTGTATTTTATCCGGAAAGGAAAAGCAGATCTTGAAACAGATTTTGACGATTTTAAAGACGAATTTGAAGAGGAAGAGCCTGCTCCTGCTGAACGTACTTATACGACCCTTCCGAAAACGCAGAGTGCGGCGGCTCCTGCACCAGATGAGGAACCTGCAGCTTGCGCTGAAACTTCCGAAGAAGCTGATGCAGAGGCTGAAAGCGAAACCGCAGAAGAAGCACCATCTGCTTCGGATGACGAAATTTCTTTATCGGAAACTCTGGAAGAAGTAGAACCAGAAAACGAAAATAATTAAATATGGAAATAAGGAAGGAATTCCTGGGGGAGGGAAACCTCCCCATTTTTATGGAAAGGAGCTTTTTATGGAACTTGCAAAACGCGATGAAGTCCCGGTTGAACTGACCTGGGATCTTTCTTTAATTTATCCAACCGAGGAGGCCATGCTTGCCGATGCGCAGAAAATGAAAGCCTTAAGTCTTTCAATGGAGGAATCCTACAAGGGAAACCTCACCAGCGCAGAGGTCATCAACCGCTGCCTCGACGATTACCAGGAGGTTTACCGCCTGATTACGCTGACTGCCAACTACTGCGATCTCGCCGTTTCTGTCGATTACTACAATGCTGCAAACCAGACACGCAACGACCGCATGAACAGCCTGATCTCCGAGATCTTAAGCCGTCTCACCTTTATTGAGAGCGAGCTTTCCGAGCAGCCTGAGGATGTTCTGAACGAAGCAATGCAGCAGTCCGACACCAACCGCTGCTATCTGGCAGAGATTCTGCGCAACAAACCGCACCGC
>CAVLAW010000235.1:0-2488 GCA_963661155.1 Tidjanibacter massiliensis
TTTCTTTAAATAGCGAAGCTGCCCGCCGCTTAATACAACCTCAATTTCATTATCCGTCAGATCCAAATTCACCTCAAACATCCTATTCTTTGTTACATTTTTTACCTGCACTTTTCTGGTCGGAATCTGGTCCAGAAGCTGTGTGATTTCCAACTCATCGCCCTGATCCATTCTGTCGTAATCGTTCGGATCCACAAACAGCATCGGAATAATTCCATGATTGACCAGATTTCCTTTATGAATCCGGGCAATGCTCTTTGCGATGACGCATTTCACGCCAAGATACATCGGATTGATGGCCGCATGCTCTCTTGAGGAACCCTGGCCGTAATTTTCTCCGCCTACGATGATGCTTTTTCCGAGCTTCTTTGCTCTCGCTGCAAAATCCGGGTCATACCGGCGATAACAATACTGTGACATCAGCGGTATATTGGACCGCATGCTGGAGAATTCCGCGCTGGCTGGGGTGATATCATCGGTGGAAATATTGTCTCCGCCTTTCAGACTCACCGGCGCTTTTAAATAATGTTCCGGCACATCCGGTACCGGAAGGAACTTGATATTTGGTCCGCGGATGATTTCTACTTCTTTTGCCCCTTTCTCGGAAAGCGGCGGAATAATCATATTGTCGTTGATATCATATTCGTCCGGCTCCTTGATTTCGGCCAGTTTTGTCACGTCACTGCCAAGGATATCTTCCGCCGTCGCAAATGTTCCCATAATGGCCGTTGCCGCTGCACTCTCCGGGCTGACCAGATAGATTTTTGCATTCGGATTGCCGGCTCTTCCTTTGAAGTTCCGGTTGGAGGTGCGCACAGCCACACCATCTGTCGCCGGTGTCTGTCCGATTGCGCAGCATGGCCCACAGGCAATTTCCAGAAAACGGACACCCGCATCGAGCATCATATCGATATAACCGTCGCGGAGCAGTGCTTTGTACGTCTGTCTGGAATTGACGGCACACGTGCAGCTTACATTATCGTTGACTCTTCTTCCCTGAAAGACCAGTGCAGCCTTGGCCACATCCGCATAGCTTGTATTCGTACAGCTTCCGATGAAAACCTGCTGCACCGGAAGTTTTTCCACTTCACGCAGCGGTTTTACATTGTCCGGCTGATGAGGGCATGCCGCCAGCGGTTCCAGTTCGCTCAAATTGATCTGGATCTCGTCATCATACTCGGCATCTTCATCCGGCAGAAGTTCTACATACGCATCCTCTCTTCCCTGTGCTTTCATGAATTTCTTTACCTGCTCATCTGCCGGGAAAATCGAAGTCGTTGCCCCCATCTCCGCGCCCATATTTGTGATAGTCGCACGCTCCGGTACTTCCAGCGTCGCCGCACCTGGTCCTGCGTATTCGTATGCGTTTCCAAGTCCGCCCTTAATTGTGACTTTCCGCAGCATTTCGAGAATGACTTCCTTGGCATTGACACCCGGCTGCAGTTTTCCTGTCAGATTTACTTTAATGACATGCGGCATTTTCAGGCGCATCGGAACGCCCGTCATCGCCGTTGCCACATCCATTCCTCCGACACCGATACAGAGCATCCCGATGGCGCCGCCGTGCGGGGTGTGGCTGTCACCGCCCATACTGATTTTTCCAGGTGCACCGAATCTTGCCATATGAACGGTATGACAGATTCCATTTCCCGGCCTGGATACATAGACACCGAATTTCTTTGCCGCAGAGGTCAGATAAATATGATCATCCGGCGTTTTGTGATCCACGTAGAGCAGGTTGTGATCCAGATAACTGACGCTGCATTCGGTGCGGACATGATCGAGACCAATGGCTTCAAAGGCAAGGTACGTCATAACTGCATTGATGTCATGGGTCAGTGTCTGATCAACCTTGATAAAGACTTCTTCCCCCGGAACCATGCTTCCGGACACATAATGTGATTCTATTATTTTTCTGGTTAATGATTTACCCAAATTCATTTCTCCTTCTGCTTTCATCCGAAATTCACTTCTGTTCCCAGTATAGCAGACTTGTCTTTCAAAGGGAACTTATTTCCGCTCTTCCCATTTTTAAATCTTTCCTGTTTGATTGTTGTCGTTCTTGCCTTCCTGGTTTTCGATACGCTGACTGGTCTCTGTTCTGTTCTTGGTCTGATGGCAAAAACACTCGTGCTTGACAAAACGATTGAGCGCATGAAGCTGAATAAATTTTTTACGATTATCTCCAACAACCCACAGCCGATCTGCGATTTCATCACAAAGGATCTCAATCACAGTGCGACCCTTTATGATGCCGTCGGCGCTTATTCCGACCAGCAGCGGACCGTCATTCTCACCGTTGTGGATGTCAAGCAGGCCGTCTGTCTCCAGCGGTTTATCCACGAAACAGAGCCGACGGCATTTATTGCGATTACAAAGAGCAGTGAAATTATTGGAAAAGGGTTCATGAATTATATCTGATGTTTTTCTCTACGACAAAAAATCCGAAGGTTTTTATGCCTTCGGATTTTTTGTCTGTTTCTGTTGT
>CAVLAW010000235.1:2559-4081 GCA_963661155.1 Tidjanibacter massiliensis
TCCGCATCTTCTGCCGGAGCTTCTGCATTGTGGGATGCCATCAGGCTTACAACAATGGATTCCGGATTCGTTTTTATTGTGATATCCGGATCAGCGGCCAGGGACAGATCTTTGACACGGATCACATCGCCGATCTTCATCTCTCCCACATCAACCGTTACCTGATCAACCAGGGATGCCGGGTATGCCATGTAGGCAACCTCATTCAGATCCTCCTGCAGAACGCCTTCTGCGATCTTTTCATGGTTTACAAGAATAATTTCTGCAACGGAATGAACTTTCTCGTTGCTGACCAGTGCCTGGAACTCGATCGAATCGATCTGTCCGGCTACCGGGTTATAATCAACATTCTTGATCAGGACATCGTATGCGGTTCCATCGACTTCCAGCATAATCTGGCTACCTTTGTGGTCTGTCTTCAGCAGTTTCTCGACATCTCTTTTTACCATCTTAACAGGGATGGATTCTTTCATCTCTCTGCCGAATACATTGCCGACAACGTATCCTTCTCTTCTGAGTCTTTTTGCTTTTACATCCAAACTTCTCTTTTCAGCTTTTAAAGTATTCATTTACCTTTTCCTCCAAAAATCCGATTCTTAGCAGGCTTCTTATCTTGTGAAGGGTGTTAAGTTTGCTTTGCCTTGTGGCTATGAATAAGTTTCTTGGAACAGGATGTTTGGGAACATGCAAGGAGGATTTTGTTTCTTGTTGATTCCTTTTCTTTGTTCTAGCTGTAATATAATACAACAAACAATTTTTGTCAACCCATCTTTTCGGATTTCACAGTTTCTTCACATTTTCTGCCTTTCAGCACGCCTCTTTGTACTCCATCAGTTTCTGACGTGCGGTGCGGTTCAGGTTGCGCGGTACCTGGATCTCAATCGTTGCATAGTGATCGCCGTGTACATTGGCATCTTTCATCGAAACGATGCCTTTACCGCGCAGACGGATCTTGCTGCCGGACTGGGTTCCTTCTTGGATCTTGCAGACAACATCTCCATACAGTGTGGAAACGCGCGCCTCACCGCCGAAGACTGCCGTTGTGTACGGAATCTGAATTGTCGTGTAGATATCCATACCGCGCCGTTCGAAGCCTTCCTTTTCCTCTACATTGACTTTCAAAAGCAGATCTCCGCGGCGGCCGTTCTGTCCTGTATGGCCTTTTCCGCGCAGACGGATGCTCTTTCCGCTTTCGATGCCAGCCGGAATTTTGACCAGCAGCGTGTTGGTCGTTCCATCCGGATTTCGTAAGGTGATCTGCTTTTCACAGCCAGATGCAGCCTCCTCCAGGCGGATCGAAACTTCCGCGTGCAGATCGAGATTTTCTGCCGCACTCTGTCCGGAAAATGCATCCTCAAACGGCCGACGGCTGCTTCCGGAACGGCTGTATCGTTCACTTCCAAATCCATGGCTTCTGCCATGAAACATCTGGTCAAAGAAATCACCGAACATATCGTCCGCATTTCCTTCAAAATGGAATTCATGATAACCGCCGTTGTTTCCGGCTCCGCCGAACGGATTT
>CAVLAW010000236.1:0-3961 GCA_963661155.1 Tidjanibacter massiliensis
AAAGATAAAGAAGAAGATAAAGATAAGAATAAAGAGAGTAAAGAGAAAGTAACCTGCGAGCAGGTTGTCTACCTCTACCACTCCATCTGCATTTCTTATCCAAAGGTTATTTCTTTGTCTGAAGCCAGAAAACGGGCAATCGGGGCACGCCTGAAGATGTACAGCATGGATGACTTCCGGATGCTGTTCGAAAAGGCAGAGGCATCCTCGTTCCTGAAAGGAGCGAATAACCGGAATTGGTCAGCCAACTTCGACTGGATGATCAAGGATGCCAACATGGCCAAGGTGATCGACGGAAACTACGATGACGGACCGTGGAACAAACAGGCCGCCAGGCAGCCGACAGGGAACAGTACAGCGAAGCAGTTAGATGATTTTTACAGTATGGCGGCGGAATGGGCCGCACAGGAAGGTGGTAACGATGAATAAGCAGGAGTTTTCTCTGTTCACGATGGCATTGAAGACCTATTACCCCCGGGAGAACCTGCTCCCGAATACCCAGGCGATGGAACTGTGGTATCAGCAGCTCCAGGACATCCCGTACCGCACGGCGGAGGCGGCGCTGAATCAGTGGGTTGCCACAAATAAGTGGTCTCCATCGATTGCGGATATCCGTGAGACGGCCGCAGGGGTCGTTTCCGGCGAAGTTCTCGACTGGGGTGAAGGATGGGAGCAGGTGCTGAAAGCAATTCGAAAATACGGCTTATACAGAGCCGAGGATGCAATGGAGAGCTTCGATCCGATCACAAGGCAGTGCGTGGAACGGCTCGGCTTCAAGCAGATCTGTATGTCGGAGAACATCTCTACAGACCGCGCCAACTTTCGCATGATCTATGAGCAGCTGGCGGAGCGGAGACGGCAGGAAGCGCAGATGCCGGAAGCATTGAAAAACCTGATCGGCGATATCCAGAGAAAGCAGATGCAGATCGGAACCAGGGAGGATGCGTAACATGGAGAAGTACGAAACCTGTAAACATGCAATCAGCGTGGGCAGAACAGCGGTGTATGTAGGCACCGGCTGCCCGCGGGCAAATATGATCCGCGGAACATTGGTCAGTACCAAAACACGGTGCCGCCAGTGCCTGCGGTGGGAAGGAAGAGAAGATGCAGAAAACGCCGGAAAAGGTAGAAAAGCAGATCCTGGAACTACTAAAAGCCGGGATGACGCAAAAGGCAGTGCGGGAAAAGTTCGGAGTCGGGCACGCCGTCATCCGCAGAATCGTGGAAGAAAACGGTCTTCTGCGGACTGAGAGGGAGCTTGAACGGCACAAAAAGTTTGATTTCCCCCAATATCTTCTGGATGACTGGGACGAAACAAGAATTGCATTATTGGAAAGGGCGGGAAGATGGAAGTGATTGGAATTATCGTGTTCTGCGGAGTGATCGTTGGCGCGGCGGCGTGGCTGCTGAATCAGCCAGAGCGTTCAAAGGATCCGCGGGAGGACGAGGAGCAGGTAGAATACCTGAACGAATGGAACCAGAAACATAAAAAATAACAAACACAAAGAAAGGAGCCAGCCTCCGGCCGGGGCAAGGGTATACCGGGCTTCTTGAAAAGATGGGAGAATTAAGCACAGAAGAGTGGAAAAAGCAGAAAAAGATACAGAGAGCGATCTTTACGGCAAAGCAGAATCTGCCGTATGAAGTGAAAATTCGTCGTCAGGCCAGAAGAGCATGGGAGTTCTGGACGGAGATGGAAAGTCAGAATAAGAACTGCCATGTGAGCGTCGGCGGATTGGACAGTATTACGCTGTTTATTTGGCTGCACAGCCTCGGTATCCATGTTACAGGCATTACGGTGTCAGGCATTGAGGATCAGAGTATCCAGAAGGTACATAGAGCACTGGGGCTTGAAATTGTGAAATCGTATAAGAGCAAAGTTACGATCTTGAATGAGCTTGGATTTCCGGTGATCAGCAAGAAGATTGCTGGGCGGATCAATACGCTGCAGAATCCAACAGAGAACAATAAGACTGTGCGGCATGCGATCATCACCGGCGAGTGCGGAGCACAAGGGCATTATGCCAAGAACAGCCGTATGCAGCTGCCACAGAAATGGTTACGACTGTTCGGCGGGTACGAAAACGAGAATGAGGGTGTCAATTATGGTAAGCCTGAGCCGGACATTAAAATCTCGAATGAATGTTGTTACTGGTTGAAAGAAAAGCCCTGCGATGACTGGGCGAAGAACCATAACAGCAATCCTTACCTCGGAATCATGGCAAGCGAAGGGGGACAGCGTGAAGAGGCGTTGATCGATCATGGCTGCAACTACTACGGAAAGACTGTGACACGCTCTGCTCCCTTTGCGATTTTCATGCGGCAGGATATCTTGCAGTTGGCATTGGACATGGACCGCTGGTACCATGAGCATCTTGAATTGTTCGAGAAATTGTATCATGCGCAGCCATATGGCCGGAATAAGGATGGAAGTCCGAAAGAGTATGTTCCGCTGAAAACCATCGTGCCGGAAATCTATGGAACGATAGAAAAACGGCAGAATGGAGAGCTCTACACAACAGGAGCGCAGAGAACCGGCTGCAGCATGTGCGGGTTTGGAATCCATTTGGAGCAGAGACCACACCGATTTGACAAGCTCCGGGAGCGTAACCCGAAAGAATGGGAATTCTGGATGTATCGCTGCTGTACGGACTCGAACACCGGAGAGAAATATGGATGGGGAAGAGTCCTGGATTATATCGGTGTAGAGTGGGAGGATATTCCGGCGGTACAGATGAGTTTGGAGGATTTTTTAAAATGAGAGAGAATACACCAGAACAGCAGTTAAAATTATTGTGTAGATTGATAACTCGCGAACGTGCTACTTGGAGCCATATCAACGAAAACGGTTGCAATGATCCGTTCTGGCCGGATGGCTGCAATATGAATCTGACTAGAAACCATATCATTGCTTACAAGAGAGATATTGCTGAGTTATGTGAGGAAAACGGAATGCCGCTTCCGGAAGAATATTTTTTGAAAGTTCCACCGGAAGTTGATGATAATTATATGGCAAGTCTGAAACAGAAGGCACGCGTTGAGCGATTAAAGCAGCAGGGAGATAAATTAAGCCGGAAGAAGCAGAAGTTTGTTGACGATGGACAGTTGGAATTTTGTTGAGGAGGATACAGATGAATGGTGAAGGATATCGTGATCCGACCGCAGACAGGGCGATTCGAAACGCCGGCCGTCTGCCGAGACCGATCTGGAATGTGGTCAAGGCCGTGCGGGAAGTCCTGAATGTGTCGCATCTGGAATTGGTCGAGATCAGAATGAGAGACAGAACAACAGGAAGAGAACATAGATGGGGAGGTGATTCCAATGGAGAAAAAGGTGCTGGAGCAGTACATAGACGCGTGCGAGCTGATCAAAGAGACGGAAAAGGATATTAGACGTTTGAAGAAGAAGCGGCAGACCATCGTGCAGACGAATGTGTCCGGGAGCAATCCGGATTTTCCGTACAACCCGCAGCACTTCAAGATCGCGGGGACAGCGTTCACCTATGAGGATGATGCCCGCCTGCGGCACGAGGAGAAGATTCTGGAAGAGCGCCGGGAGCAGGCGCAGCGTTTAAAGGTGGAAGTGGAGCAGTGGATGAACCATATTCCGCAGAGAATGCAGCGCATCATCAAGTATAAGGTGTTCGAGGGACTCAGTTGGAGTCAGGTAGCAAGTAAACTGGGGCGGAAAGCCACGGAAGGCAGTGTAAAGATGGAATTTCAGAGATTTTTCGAGAAAGAATAAACTTTGTTACGTTTGTTACATATGTTACGATTCAAAATGTTATAGTGTATCATGGAGAGAACGGCAGGAAGGGTTTCATTTTCTTCACCTCCTTTTGTCTTTTGTGAATGTATTTTGAGCGGCGGTCAGGTGTCACAGCCTGGCCGTTGAATTGGGCAGGCATCAGCCCGGGCGACGTACGCACTCGACCGCGCTCGAATGATGCGCGGTGCAGACC
>CAVLAW010000237.1:0-3948 GCA_963661155.1 Tidjanibacter massiliensis
GAATAATCGGATATTGAGAACAAAAGGTGGAGAAAACTTATGCAGATTTATCAGGGAAAGAGCGTATTTTCCGGCATTGCGATTGGAAAGATCCGCGTATATAAAAAGAACGAACGACAGGTAAAACGCGTCAAAGTGGAAAATCCGGATGCGGAGATGGCACGGTTTGAGGAGGCAAAGGCAAAAGGAATTGCCCAGCTCGGTGTCCTCTATGAGAAAGCCTGCAAGGAAGTCGGCGAGGCGAATGCCGCTATTTTCGAAGTACATCAGATGATGATGGAGGATGATGGCTACAACGAATCTGTAGAAAACATCATCAAGAGCCAGGGCGTGAACGCCGAGTATGCCGTTGCGACGACAGGGGACAACTTCTCCCAGATGTTCGCAGCGATGGATGATGATTATATGAGAGAGCGCGCTGCGGATGTGAAAGACATTTCCGAGCGTCTGATCTCCATCTTAAACGGAGACGACACCGATGCCTCCTTAAATGAGGAGCCGGCAATCATCGTGGCTGATGATCTGGCACCGTCTGAAACCGTACAGATGGACAAAGATAAGGTCCTTTCTTTCGTTACCGTACACGGTTCCTTAAACTCCCACACCGCCATTCTTGCAAGAACAATGGCAATCCCGGCACTCGTCGGAACACCGCTTCCGCTGGATGAGAGTGTCGACGGAAAGATCGGCGTGGTTGACGGCTCCGACGGAAAAATTTATGTCGATCCGGATGAGGAGACACTTGCAGCAATGCAGAAGCGCCGCGCAGAGGATGAGGAGAAGAAGAAACTTCTTCAGACCTTAAAGGGAAAAGAAAATATTACACTGGACGGACAGAAAATTCTGCTGTATGCTAATATCGGAAACATCAAAGATCTTGCGGCAGTTGTACAGAACGACGCGGGCGGTATCGGTCTGTTCCGAAGTGAGTTTATTTACCTCGAGCAGGATCACTACCCAACCGAGGAAGAACAGTTCCGCATCTACAAACAGGCAGCAGAGACGATGGCAGGAAAACGCGTCATCATCCGTACGCTCGATATCGGAGCAGACAAACAGTGCGATTACTTTGAGATGGAAAAAGAGGAGAACCCGGCGCTTGGCTGCCGTGCAATCCGCATCTGCCTGACCCGTCCGGAGATCTTTAAGACACAGCTTCGCGCGCTGTTCCGCGCAAGCGCATATGGAAAAATTGCCATTATGTATCCGATGATTACCAGCGTCGGCGAGGTACGCCAGATCAAGGCGATTGTGGAGGAAGTAAAGGCTTCGCTCGCCGAGCAGGGCGTCGAGTACGGAAACCCGGAGCAGGGAATCATGATCGAGACTCCGGCAGCCGCTATCATCAGCGATGAGCTGGCAAAAGAGGTGGATTTCTTCAGTATCGGAACGAACGACCTGAGCCAGTATACGCTCGCGATCGACCGTCAGAATACGAAACTCGATCCGTTCTTCGATCCGCATCACCCGGCGATCCTGCGCATGATCAAAATGGTTGTAGAAAATGCACACAAGGCCGGCATCTGGGCCGGTATCTGCGGCGAGCTCGGCGCAGACCAGGAGCTGACGAAAGAATTCCTCGCGATGGGCGTGGATGAGCTTTCTGTCTCCCCGGGAAGCATTCTTCCGCTCCGCAAGATCGTTCTGGAGACCAATGTGTCAGAATATAAGGCAGGAAAGAAATGTTAACACAGCAGCGACATGAAATTATATTGAAACTGTTAAAGGAAAAAGGAAGCATCACTGTGACGGAGGTCAAAGACCTTCTCGATGCTTCGGAATCCACGGTGCGCCGCGACATCACAGCGCTCGACAGAGAGGGCAAGCTGGAAAAGGTATTCGGCGGCGCCGTGGAGGCCGGACAGAAAGTGACGGCGCATGAGTATACGGTGGCACAGAAAAACGAACTGAACTGCGACGCCAAGCGGAAAATTGCAGAGTACGCCGCATCGCTCATCGAGCCGGACGATTTTGTCTTTCTCGATGCTGGAACGACGACGGCGCATATGATCGATTTTGTCGGAACGACATCCGCAGTATTTGTAACCAACGCCGTAGCGCATGCCCAGCGGCTGGCATCCCGCGGCTATAAGGTGATTCTGGTGGGCGGCGAGCTCAAAAGTTCCACCGAAGCCGTTGTTGGAAACCAGGCGATCCGCACAATCCAGGAATACCACTTTACCAAAGGCTTCTTTGGTACCAACGGCGTCACCAGAAGAAGCGGCTGCACCACTCCGGATGTCAACGAGGCCGTCATCAAAAAGACCGCCATGGAGCAGTGCCGCCAGTGCTACGTCCTCTGCGACGCAAGCAAATTCAACAGCATCAGTTCCGTCACCTTCGCAGACTTCGAAAAACCAACCTATATCATCGACAGGAAAGTGATCGGGTATGAAAAGAGCAAACATATCATAGCTTGCGAGGAAAAACAGAAATAAAAAGCCAATCTCTTACACACACATATACAGAGAAGAGCCTCTGACCTGTAAAAAAATTTCTTTACAGGACCAGGGGCTTTTTATATTCTATCCGAAAGAAGTGGTTTTCGTGTCATGAAAGCCCTGCCCGCAGAAGCGTAGCATTTATGAGAAGTCGGGAAAAGTCAAGAGTAAATGCGAAAAAAATTGAATAAATTTTATTAGGCCCCCAAAAGGGCGTCCATTTGCTCTTGAAATACTGCACTGGCTGGCAAAAATCCGAGGATCTTCCGCGGGTAGTTGTTCAGCCAGTTTGTTATTGTCTGGATCACTTCGGCGCCGATCTCGTCGAAGTTCTTCCCCTTTGGCGGCCAACGGCGGATCATCTTGTTGAGGTTCTCGTTACTTCCGCGCTCGTATGAGCTGTACGGGTGGCAGTAGTAGCATTTTGTCCGGGATCCCTCCGCCAGTATGCTGCGCTCTATGCCGGGGCAGTCCGCAAACTCGCTGCCGTTGTCTACGGTGATCGTTTGGAACACGCGAGGGAAAAGCTCGCCCCATTCCTTTTCCAGATCGTCGAGGGCCTGCACCACGCTGGCCGCGCTTTTGTCCAGGAGCTTGGCCGCGATCTCATTCCGGGTGAGTCTCTCGGTCAGGACGAGGATCGCAGCCTTGCCCGGTCTGGCGCTCACTACGGTGTCCATTTCCCAGTGCCCGAAGGTGGAACGATCGCGATTTCCTTTGCGGCGACTGCATCCCTGTCCTCGACGTTCAATCTGACGTTCGTTGTAACGAGTTTACTGGAGACGTACGGTGCGGCGGAGCGTATTTTTAAAATTGAGGATACGATGCCGGACGGCTATCAGACGGATATGGGGCAGATGAGCGCCCGCCTTTCCGGTGGAGAGCGCCAGAGAATCGGCATCGCGCGGATTTTCCTGCGTGACCCGGATCTCTGCCTGATGGATGAACCGTCGAGTGCGCTCGACGCCCTGCATGAGAAAGAGTTGCTGCATACGCTGAAGACAGAGTACGGCGAAAAGACGCTGCTTCTGATCTCACACCGAAACAGTACGCTGACTGGATGCGATCAGATTCTTCATCTGAAACCGGCAAAAGCGTAAGGTTTATTCCGTTTTATCCCACAATTCCAGAAAATCCCGAAGTTCAGCCGGAAGGCGCCCTTTGCGCCAGGCGAGCAGGATTTCGGTCGTAAGGTCTGCACCGGTGATGGTGCAGGCCTTTAATTTATGGGAGAGCTTCAGCATGGAAGCCGGCAGAAGTGCGATGCCGAGTCCTCGTTCCGCCATCGTCATGGCCGTGCGGGCATCCTCGCAGGTAAGATAGATATCACAGAACAGCCCGGCCTGCTCGAAAGCGGAGAGCATGTATTTCCGGTAGCGGTTCGAGAGAATCAGCGGCTGCTCGGCGAGCTCGGAGAGGGAGAGCGTCTCGCGTTCAAAAAAGAGCGGGTGATCCGGAAGCGCCATGGCGGTGATACTTTCTTTTAAGAGCGTTTTCGTCTCACAGC
>CAVLAW010000238.1:0-3921 GCA_963661155.1 Tidjanibacter massiliensis
CTTCTGCGTCGATGCAAAAGATTCGAAAGAGGATGCGCTGAATACCAGCGCATCCTCTTTCGAATCTTTTGCATCGACGCAGAAGAATCCGTTTCTTACGAACTGGAAGCTGTCGTATGCTTTCGCATCTTTTAAGGACGGCTCCAGGTAGCAGTCTTTCAATACGGTCAGGGAGTTCGGGTTGATGTTCATGGAACCATCTTCGTTGTAAACACCCTTCTCCTCATCGATCAGGTTTTCGTACAGACGGCACTCTGCTTTGACTGCGGTCTTTGCTGCAACCCAGTGGATCGTTCCTTTGACCTTTCTTCCGTCCGGGGAATTTCCTCCCTTGGATTCCGGATCGTACGTTCCGTGGATCACGGTAATATTTCCGTTCTCGTCTTTCTCGCATCCGGTGCAGGTTACGAAGTATGCGTTCATCAGGCGGACTTCATTGCCCGGGAACATACGGAAGTATTTGCGTACCGGCTCTTCCATGAAGTCTTCTCTCTCGATGTACAGCTCTCTTCCGAACGGCACCTGGCGGCTGCCAAGCTCCGGATTCTCGAGGTTGTTCTGTACTTCGAGCATTTCGATCTGATCTTCCGGATAGTTGTCGATCACGAGTTTGACCGGATTTAAAACGGCCATGGTACGGGCTTTTTTCATCTTCAGATCTTCGCGGATGCAATACTCGAGCATTGCATAGTCAACGGAGCTGTTTGCTTTTGATACACCGCACAGATCTACGAATTTCTTGATGGACTCCGGTGTGAAGCCTCTGCGGCGGAGTGCTGCGATGGATACGAGACGCGGATCATCCCATCCGTCTACAACGCCGTCCTCTACCAGCTTTTTGATGTAACGTTTTCCGGTAACGACGTTGGTCAGATACAGCTTTGCAAACTCGATCTGACGCGGCGGCATCGGATATTCCAGCTCGCGTACCACCCAGTCGTACAGCGGACGGTGGTCTTCAAACTCCAGGGTACAGATGGAATGAGTGATACCCTCGATCGCGTCCTCGATCGGATGCGCGAAATCGTACATCGGGTAGATGCACCAGGTATCGCCTGTTCTGTGGTGGTTCATATGAGCGACACGATAGATAACCGGATCTCTCATGTTGATGTTCGGTGATGCCATATCGATTTTCGCACGGAGCACCTTGCTTCCGTCCTCGAATTCGCCGTTTTTCATGCGCTCGAACAGATCCAGGTTCTCCTCTACGGAACGGTTGCGGTACGGGCTCTCTTTTCCAGGCTCGGTTAAGGTTCCGCGGTACTCACGGATCTCCTCTGCGGACAGTTCGCAGACAAACGCTTTGCCTTTTTTGATCAGTTTTACGGCTGCTTCATACATCTGCTGGAAGTAGTCGGATGCATAGTAGAGATGATCTTTCCAGTCTGCGCCGAGCCACTGGATATCGGCTTTGATGGAATCGACAAACTCGGTTTTCTCTTTCGTCGGGTTTGTATCATCGAAACGCATGTGGAACTCTCCGTTGTACTCCTGTGATAAACCATAGTTTAACAGGATGGATTTTGCATGTCCAATATGAAGATAGCCGTTTGGCTCCGGCGGGAATCTGGTGCAGACATGGTCGTAAACGCCCTCTGCCAGATCTTTGTCAATCGCAAGCTCGATAAAATTTTTGGAAACAACTTCTTTTTCTTCCATAATAAGGTCAGGCCTCCCTCGAATCTTTTCGTTTGGAGCACTGCCCCGAAAAGGGCGCAAAATGCTCTGTGTATTCTAACACTATAACACAAAAGCATTCTTCTGCAAAGCACTTTTTTCGGTACACATCCCCTAAAAGACTATTCTTCCGCCTCGTGCGCCGTCACCTGGCGGTGCTCCACCGATGTCGAGAACACGATCTGTGTCCGCGTCCGGCCGAAATGCTGCAGCTCCCCGATGAACTGGTCGAGCTCAATGGTGCTAACAAAAAGGCCCTCAATGAGCATGGAGTAATCACCGGTAACGCAATTACATTCCACGACATTGTGGACCTTTTCAATATAGGGATAAAATTCTTTCTTCTGAACCGGCTCAACCTCGAGGTTGATAAATGCTTTGATCGGATATCCTAAAAGCGCCGGATTTAATTTTACCTGATATCCTGTAATGTAGCCTTCCTTTTCCAGCCGCTCGATTCTGGCCGAGACTGCCGGGGAGGATAAAAATACATGTTCCGCAATTTCTTTCAGCGGCATCCTGGCGTTTTCCCGAAGGAGATTCAGGATTTTTGCATCGATGTGGTCGAGCTCATGGCGCGCCGCATCGTTTCTGCTTTTTTCATGTTTCATACGCTGCTCTCCTGTTTTTTTCACTTTTATACTGTTCAGCATATCACGTTCGCCGTTTTTTGTCTACGAAAACGTGCTCCGGCAGAAACTGCTTTCGAAAAATAAGAAAAAGCGTCTCTTTCCCTTGCTATCTAAAATCAAATGCAAAAATAAATAAGATTCCACAGTTCTTTTTCCATGGTATTTACAAAGTCTGCGGCTGGTGTTATTCTTCCGGTATCGACAGGAAAGTAAGAATTGTTTCAGACAATATACACAATTCAGTTCGTGCAGAAAGAAGGAGATTATTATGAAAACAAGAATGGAAGCAGATTCGATTGGTACCTTAGAAGTCCCGGCTGATGCCTACTATGGAGTACAGTCTCTCCGTGCAAAACGGAATTTCCCGATCACCGGAACACCGATCCATCCGGTCATGATCCAGAATCTCGCGAAAACCAAAAAGGCAGCCGCCATCTCGAACCGTGAAGCAGGACGTCTCCCGGAAGAAAAAGCGGCTGCCATTATCAATGCCTGTGATGAAATCATTGCCGGCAAATTAAAAGAGGAATTCATCGTGGACGGGATCCAGGGTGGTGCAGGAACGAGTGCCAATATGAACGCAAACGAAGTCATCGCAAACCGCGCGATCGAACTCCTTGGCGGCACCAAAGGTGATTATTCTATTGTTCATCCAAACGATCACGTCAATATGGCTCAGTCCACGAACGACGTGATTCCGACTGCCGGAAAACTGACCGTTCTTGATCTGCTCCCGCATCTGCTGCACGCACTGGAATCCCTCCACGCTGCACTGCTCGGCAAGTCACAGGAGTTTGACCACATCCTGAAAATGGGAAGAACGCAGCTTGAGGACGCCGTCCCGATGCGTCTCGGCCAGAGCTTCCACGCTTACGCAACGATGATCGAGCGTGACATCCGCCGCATCCACCGCACCAGCAAAGATCTCTATACCGTTAATCTCGGCGGAACCGCGATCGGCACTACCATCAATGCCTCGGACTATTATCTCCACCACATTGTTCCGACCCTCGCCGCTGTCACCGGCTATCCGCTGATTCAGGCGGAGGATCTGTTTGATGCGACCGAGAACCTCGACTGCTTTGTGAATGTTTCGGGTTCTCTCAAGACCTGCGCCGTCAACCTTTCCAAGATGTGCAACGACCTGCGTCTTCTGTCCAGCGGCCCGCGCACTGGCTTCGGCGAGATCAACCTGCCGGCGATGCAGAACGGTTCCTCCATCATGCCTGGAAAGATCAACCCGGTTATCCCGGAGGTTATGACACAGGTTGCATTCCATGTCATCGGAAATGATACGACGATCACGATGGCTGCCGAAGCAGGACAGATGGAGCTGAATGCGTTTGAGCCGGTTGTCTTCTATTCCCTGTTCTCCTCCATCACCTCGATGACGGGAGCCGTTACGACACTCGTGAAGAACTGTATTCTCGGCATTACCGCAAATGAGAAACGGTGTGAGGATCTCGTTTCGAAGAGCGTCGGCATCACGACAGCGCTCTGCCCGTATATCGGATATCAGAAAGCAGCTTCGATTGCGAAGAAATCTCTGAAGACAGGCGAAAGCGTTACCTCTCTCGTGCTGAAAGATGAACTGCTGACCCAGAAACAG
>CAVLAW010000239.1:0-3915 GCA_963661155.1 Tidjanibacter massiliensis
AGGCTCATTTCTTTTTCCACATGCCAGCACCTGCCTTTCCTTTAGTATGATTATATTTTACCGAAAAGAAGTGATTTTCTCTGTATTCACGCAAGAGCGTATGCTCACAAATATAGACATAGTATTTGATATATTCACTTTCTTTATTTATTTCCGACATTTTTATATCCTCCAAATGTTTTGCACACTGTTTTTATTAGCAATGCAAACATCGCTTGACAAGGACACACAGAGAAAAACAACTGAAAATGAGCTTCCAAGCCTTACACAATACACCGCCTAACAGGACATAGGCGGTGTTTTTGTATGCGGACAGCGTTTTCTCTGTGTGCCGATATGGGCCAGCCGTGCGGCGTGGCCTAAATTCTTTCATAATCACATTTACTACAATTCAGGTAACGCCATTTGAACGGCGTATGATTTCACTTAACCACACATTTAATTTCACAAGAGAGATTGCTATATTTTGCAAAAATGTATGCTTCCCACTAATATCATGAACACAGTTACAAATTAAATAATATATTATTGATTTAGAGGCCATTGCATGATAAACTAAAAGAAAGGCGATGGGCGGTGAGAAAAATGTGGGAAGAAAATCCGTGCGGTATGATGATCCGGCAGATACACCTTCTGCTGGCAAAAATTACAAACAATGCGCTGCGGCAGCACGATCTAACCATGTCGCAAATGATGACGCTGCTGATCCTCTCCAAACAGGAGGGCGGCGAGCTGACACTCAAACAGTTGGAGCCATTTTTACAGACCTCTCAGCCTGATGTTGCCGGAATCGCTTCAAGGCTGGAGAAAAAAGGACTGGTCGATGGCTTTGCCGACGCACAGGATAAGCGAATGAAGCGTATTCGTATCACGGCTGCCGGACTGGAATACTGTCAGCAGGCTAAGGGCGACATGATTACTACGGAGCAGACGCTGCTGTCTCAAATGACGCCGGATGAACGGGAGATATTCCGTACATTGCTGAAAAAAGCAATCACAGGACTGCAATAAATTGGGAAAAGTATCCGCCAAATCCGGCGGATCATTTTTCAAGCAAATCAATAACATATTATCAATATAGGGATGATGATTACGAAAAACGAGTGGCTAACATTACACCAATGGATCGAAGAGAGCCGGTATCTTGTCTTTTTTGGAGGAGCCGGTGTATCCACCGCCAGCGGTGTGCCGGATTTTCGTGGGAAGAATGGTCTGTATAAACAGAAACGGAAAATCCCTCTGGAAAAGATATTATCTTATGATTTTTTCATCCGGCATCCGGAAACTTACTATGACTATGTGCGCGACAATCAACAGGGCTGGAATGTTGCACCCAACCAAGCGCATATCCGTCTGGCAGAACTGGAACAAGAGGGTAAACTAAAAGCCATTGTGACCCAAAATGCCGACGGCCTGCACCAAAAGGCAGGCAGCAAAAATGTTCTGGAGCTGCACGGCAACGGAAGCCGTTTTTACTGTATGGACTGCGGTAAGGTATATCCGCAGGAGGAGATCATGCAGGGCACCAGTGTTCCGCATTGTACCTGCGGCGGCCTGATCCGCCCCGGTGCGGTCTTTTTTGGAGAATCGCTGAACAGTGCGGTTCTGACGGAGGCTGTCCGGCAAATAGAACGGGCGGATGTGCTTATCGTCGGCGGGACATCGTTATCCGTTTACCCGGCGGCAGGATTGCTGCGCTACTACAAGGGGCACCGGCTGGTGCTGATCAACGAAAGCCCAACCCCTTATGACCGGGAGGCCGACCTTTTGATCCCGGACAATATCGCGGAAGTTTTTGCTTCCGTTTAGTTTTGCTCAAATCAATAACATATTATCAAAGAGAGGCGTTTCTAAATGCAGCAGGAAAAATCACTTGAAGTATTCAGTACCATGCCTGTTGGACAGGCAATTTTCAAAAATGCGGTGCCGTCCATTGCGGCAATGCTGATGGTGCTGATCTACAATCTGGCAGACAGTTTCTTTATCGGACAGACCCATGATCCGTATCAGTTGGGCGCGATCTCACTGGCGGCGCAGGTGTTTGTCATTTATTCCGCCGTAGGAACCATATTCGGCGTAGGCGGCACATCCGTCATTTCCCGTGCTTTGGGTGCGGGAAACCATGACTATGCCAAAAAGGTCAGTTCGTTTTGTATGTGGGGCAGCGTGATCGCGGGTGCTGTATGCTCTATTCTGCTTTGGGTGTGCATGAATCCGCTTCTGACCGTCATGGGTGCAAGCGTAAATACATGGAATTTTACCCGCAGCTATCTTTCTATCGTGGCACTGTCCGGGCCTTGCGTCGTGATCAACGGCTGCTTCTCGAATGTGCTCCGTGCGGAGGGTGAATCCACAAAAGCGATGATGGGACAGCTTTTAGGCAACCTCTGCAATATCATCCTTGATCCCATTATGATCTCGGTATTTCATTGGAATACCGCAGGTGCGGCTATCGCAACCGTGATCGGCAACGCTCTCGGTACGATTTACTACATTCTTTACTTTTACCGTGGAACATCTATGCTCAGTATCCGGCTGCGGGATTTCACGGTGCGGGATCATGTTTGCTCCCGTGTGCTGGTCATCGGAGTCCCTGCGTCCCTGAATACACTGCTTATGAGCATTTCCCACATGATCCTCAACCGCATGGTAGCAAACTATGGCGACTTGCAGTTGGCCGGTATCGGCGTGGCGACCAACATCATTAAGATTCCGGGTCTTATTTGCATCGGTCTTGGACAGGGTATTCAGCCGCTGGTAGGCTACTGCGCTGGCAGCGGTGACTGGCCTCGCTGTCGGAAGATCATTCGGTATTCTCTGCTCAGTGGCTTTGCACTCAGCGCCGCAATGATGGCGTTCAGCTATGGATTCCTCCGTCAGTTGGTCGGAGCGTTTCTGACAAACGCAGATGCCTTTGATTACGGAATGCAGTTTGCTAAGGTCATGCTCATTACCAGCTTCCTGTTTGGCGTATTCTATGTGCTGACAAATATTTTGCAGGGCTTCGGTGCCGCAAAATCTTCTCTGCTGATCAACATCAGCCGTCAGGGATTGTTCTATATTCCGGCGTTGTTCATTATGCGTGCGATCGGCGGCATGGAGGGTCTGGTCTGGTCACAGCCCATCGCGGATATTCTGGCGATCCTGCTGGCAATTACCTTGTATGCCATCAATGCCCGGAACATGGAGAAAAAGCATCAAGCATCCCTTGCTGCCGTGAAAGAGCAGCCGGAGGAGATTCCTCATGCAGAAAGCACATTAAAAACTACGACTGTCATTACCATCGGGCGCTCCTTTGGAGCAGGCGGACGGACAGTCGGCAAAGCGTTGGCAAAGGCATTATCCGTTACCTACTATGACAAGGAGCTGCTGGAGCAGGCAGCAAAGGACAGCGGCATCAGTCCTGCCTATCTTGCGGCGGCAGACGAAAAAAATGCCGCGGACAACAGCGCGGTTGCGTTCGGTACGCCTATGGAAAAACTGGTGCTGGAGGCGCAGAGAAAAGCCATTCTTGACATTGCGACAAAAGGCGCCTGTGTGATCGTAGGGCGTGGTGCTGACCGCTATCTGAAAGGCGTCTGCCCGCTGCTGCGTGTATTTGTCAGCGCCGCCCCGGAAAGCCGTGCAAAGCGAATTGCGAAGCGAGAGAGCATTTCGGAAAAGGAGGCTCTTGCCAAATTGAAAAAGGTCGATCAGGAGCGGGCGGCGTTTTGCAATAGCCTCTCCGATGCCAAGTGGGGCGCGGCGGAATCCTATGACCTGACTGTGGATACCGGCGTATTCGGTGTTCAAGGCGCGGTTGAGGTCATCCTGTCTGCGTTGCAGCAGGAACAGATAAGGACTCGGTAAATTGCCACTCTGGAAACCTTGCGGAAATAACGCGCACAAAAAGAAAAAGCACAGCCGCCATTCTCA
>CAVLAW010000240.1:0-3906 GCA_963661155.1 Tidjanibacter massiliensis
CTTAGACCTCCTTAACAGAATGATGAAGAATGGGCCTCCGACCACACTCATAATGATGGATGCGGATACCTCATACGGAGCAGCTATCGTTCTTCCGATGGTATCTGCCAGTAGGAACGTAAACGCTCCGAACAAAGCACTGAATGGTACTAATGCCTTGTGATCGCTTCCCACCAGAATTCTTCCGATATGCGGAACGATCAGTCCCAGAAAGCTGATGACACCTGCCACCGCTGTCGAAATACTCGCCAGCAGCACCGCAATCAGGGAAATGATAATCCGCATTGCATTGACATTGATGCCGAGGCTCCGCGCCGTCTTATCCTCCAGCGCGAGTAGATTGCACATCTTCGTCATCGCAAGCGCCAGCACCAGACCGACCGCCACGTACGGAACCAGTGTCCGCACATCATCCCATGTCTTCATCGTAATATTTCCGTTGACGATCGCCGCCACACCGGACATATTGCCGCCGTTCATCGAGTTTAATGCACTCGAAAGTCCCGTGAACATGGCATCCACCGCAACACCCACAAGGATAATGCGAAGCGGGCTTAAGCCCCCTTTCCACGACAGGCTGTAGACCAGCACAAACGCAATCACACCGCCAAGGAACGCAAACAGCGGCGTAAAGAAAAACAGGGACGGTGCGAACGCCGTAATCAATACCGCGGCAAAACTCGCACCGCTCGAAATACCGATGATGCCCGGATCGGCGAGCGGATTTTTCAGCACCGCCTGAAACAGCACGCCCGACACCGCAATCGCCGCTCCCGCGAGCATCGAAATCACGATACGCGGGAAACGCAGATCGTAAATTGTTGCCACATTTTCGTTATACTCTACAAATAACCCTTTCAGCAATTCTGGAAAACTCACTTTCAGACTTCCAATATTGACTGCCGCAAAAAACAGTGCTGTCAGCAGCACAATCATCACACCGAAGGAAACCGCCGCCTGTGCTGTTTTCCGATGTTTTCTCGCCTTATCCTGCCCCGAGAGGGTTTCCATTTCTGTCTCTTTCATCCTGTCCTCCCCTCCTACTTGCTCTGCTGTTCATTATATTTTTCAGTCGCGTCCGAATCTTTCGCCTTCTGCTGCGCCGCATCACTCGTCTCTTTCGCTTTCGCGGCATCCTCGTCGCTCTCCGGATAGAGAATCGGCTGCAGCTCTTCGAGTGCCTCCGGGTACTTGAACGTTGCACTCATGCCGAAATATTCGTATGTCAGATCATACACACGTCCGTTTTTCACCGCATCAAAATGCTGCCAGATATCATTCTCCGCGAAATCCTTGTTAAACATCTCCACCACCTGATCCGGCAGTGCGTGGGCCGCTCTTAAGATAATGTCAGGCTCCTTCGTCTTCATATCCTCGGTATTGACCGTCAGAAATTCCTGATCGCTGTCAGAATATACATTCTCACCGCCCGCCAGTTCCACAAGACTTCCCACATAAGAATTCGGCGTTGCGATAATGTACGAGCCCGGAAGTCCCATCAGAATCATGACCTTCGGGTGCTCTTTTCCCTCATTCTGCTTTTTGTAATCATCATAAAACGAGACAAACTCGTCCACCAGTTTCTGTGCCTGCTCCTCACGGTCGAAGATCTCACCGAGTTCCTGGATCGAACGGTACATGCCCGGCACGCTCCGCAGATTCAGAAAAGCCCAGTCGGTGTCAATCGCCTCATATTTCGGCTGCAGATCGCTCTGCAGGGAAACCGGGCTTAAAACCCAGTCCGGATTCAGCGAAGCGACAATCTCCATATCCGGGCTCATCGCCGTTCCGACCGTCTCCACATCCTGATACCGCTCTGGAATTGTCGAAACCGTGCTGCTGCACACGCCGACCAGATCCAGTTCCAGCTTGTCGCAGATATCGGCAGTCGCCGGGGACGTCGCAATGATCTGCGGTTCGTCCTTCATCGCCTGCACCTTTTTCTTTGCCGCTTCCACGGCCGCCTTCTCCTTTGGATCGTTGATCGCAAGGAGCGTTTTGGCATCCTCGCCGTCTGCCGTCGAACTGCTCACCGTTTCTGTATCCGGATCACTGCTCTTTTTCCCCTGGCTCTGATCCACACAGCCAGCCAAGGAAAACGTCATCACCATGGCCAGAAGAACGGCGGATACTTTTTTCCTATGCTTATTCCTCATCGTCTTCTGCGCCTCCCCATCTTCTCCAGTTTCTGCGGAAATAGTAAACAACACCCGCAGCAGCTCCGATCAGAATCAGACCGGATACCACAACTGCCAGCGCGATCTGGAATACCCGGTTTCCGGAAGAAGCGGTACTTCCCGTCTCTGCGGTGTCTGCTGCCGCATCCTTCGCCGTCGAAAGGCTCAGTCCCTCCGCAGAATCCAGCGTGCTGCTGTCCGTATCCGGGGATTCCGTTTCACTGGCCGGTTTTGCCGCCTCTTTGATCGTGCTCTCCAGCTTTTTGCCGGAATCTTCCGTTGATTCCGCTGAGGAAGCATCGGTGCTCTTGTCCGTTGCGTCTGATTTCAGACTGTTATTTCCCGCCGCATTCGACGCATCCGTTTTGGTTCCGTTGTCTGCAGAAGCTTCCGCTTCGCCCGACTGCGTTTCCACATCATTGGAACCTTCTGCTTCTCCGAGACTTTCATTTCCAACCGGCTCACTCTGTCCCTGATTATCATAAGAATCCGCGTCCCCGCTGCCGGAGCTTTCTGTCACCATCGTCGCATTCATATCGGTATTGTTTCCTTCGCTGTAATCGCTCGGATAGAGATAGAATATTACGGTTCTTCCCATCGGCTCTACATACATGGAACCGCGGACGATACAGTTTTCACTTGGCACGCGCATGCATACATCCGCTGTCGTTCCGTTGCTGTCCGTGCCGTTTCCCGTAATACCGATCTCCGACGGCTCAGACCAGCCCGAATCGCCGACGTTCTGCACCTGGAAACTGTGGCCGCTCGTGTAGTCCATCAGACTCAGGCGGATCGTCAGATAGTACGCACCGCTGTCGGTCACTTCCAGAATACCGTTGCTGTACACACAGCCTTCCACCATACCCTGTCCTGTCGCATAAGAACTCTCTCCGCCGGAATCCTCAATCACACCAGTCACTGGATGCGCATAGCACCGGTTGACCGCACACGTATACACAGTGCCGCTCGCCGCATAGGCCTGCACCGTCGGAAATCCCGCCAGCAGTGTGAACGCAAGCGCAAGCGCGGAAAGGACGGATAAGACTCTGTTTTTTGTCTTTCTGATTTTCATCTCTTTGTTCTCCTCATAAATAATTTCGGCAGACACCCATCCCGAAGGAATGGGATATCTGTCTGCCGAAGTGATCATTTCTTCTGTTATTTTACTTTTTTCTTCTTAAAGAACTCCATAATTCCTGCCAGCAAAGCTGTGAAGCCCAGAAGAAGAACTGCTGCCCATGTGGTATTATTCTGCACCTCATCGCCGGTGTTAACGCTGGATGCCGATTTCAGTTTGGAACTGTTTCCGAGGCTGGAAGTACCGCTCTTTAAGGACGAGCTGCTTCCAAGACTCGATGTACCGCTCTTTAAGGACGAGCTGCTTCCAAGACTCGATGTACCGCTCTTGTTTCCACTCAGTGTATTATTCCCAAGGCTGTTGTTTCCGATATTTCCGCTCTCATTGGAATTGTTCTTGTTGCTGTCGTTATTATTGTTTCCATTGTTGTTATTATTATTGTTGTCGTCTTTCTTGTCGAAATCCGGATCATCGGAAGTCGTGGACTTCAGAGAAGTCCAGTCCAGTTTCAGGAATACCGGCTGTGTACCTGTACCAGAGCTGATAGCATCCATAATCGGTACGAATACCTGTAACGGAACATATCCGTCATCCAGAGCTTCCGGAATAAGCTCGAATGTTACTTCATCTGGATAGTTTGTTCCGTACTGG
>CAVLAW010000241.1:0-718 GCA_963661155.1 Tidjanibacter massiliensis
AAGCAGATACTGGGATGCGATGATCTGGTCTGTATCAAGGTCATTATGAAATTTAAAGATTTTACCCTGTTCCATTTTCTTTCGTTCCTTTCGCATAAAAATTCTGACGAATTCTATTGTATCACAAAAGATATGGATTGCAAAAGAGGAAATAGCAAAAAAATTAGACCGCCGTACCAAATTTCCGGTACGACGGTCTGAAAGTCTGCTTTAGTGGGTAGTTCCCATTGCTTCTTTTACTTCTTCTTTGTTGGTTACGACTGCCTCGATGCAGTATTCCAGAGATTTTGCAATCGTTTCCAGCGGCATGCTTGCCATGGTGCTTGCTTTTCCGACTACCTGCTCACATGCGAACGGTACGTGGATGAAGCCTGCGCGGATGTTCGGATATTTCGTTGCACACAGGTGAAGCACATTGTACATTACGCAGTTGCATACGTAGGTGCCTGCGGTGAAGGATACGTGGCATGGAAGGCCGTGTTCGCGGACGTTCTGTACCATGGCGTTGACCGGAATCGTTGCAAAGTATGCGGCCGGGCCGTCTGCCTGCAGCGGTTCATCAGCCGGCTGCTCGCCTGCATTGTCCGGGATTCTTGCGTCTGCAAGGTTGATGCCGACTTTCTCTACGGTTACGCATGCGCGTCCGCCTGCCTGTCCGACATCAATGACAACGTCCGGATTGTGCTCTTTGATGGCTGCTTCCACGCAGGAAATACTT
>CAVLAW010000241.1:728-3905 GCA_963661155.1 Tidjanibacter massiliensis
CTGCTCCGGCGATGGTATCCGGCAGAAGTTTGATGGCTTCGAATGCCGGGTTAACGCTCTCTCCTCCAAACGGGTCAAATCCTGTTAATAAAACTTTCATCGTCTTTTCTCCTTTTGTCTCTTAGCTTTTGTCTCTTAGCTTTTGTCTCTTAGCTTTTGTCTCTTAGCTTTTGTCTCTTGGTTCTGTCCTTTAGTATAACACAGGCTCGGGTGCAATAATCTTTCCCCGGTCCATAATCTGACGGTTGTCGGTAAAAATATCGGGTTCCCGGCAGACCAGGTCGAAATGGCCTTTTGCATTCTGTACGCCGCCGAGCGCAATATTGCGTCCAAGCCCTACATGGAAAGTTCCATACGCGGATTCATCCTCAATATAGCAGTTGCCGAGGCAGTTCGAGCATGAATTCAGCCCGATGCCAAGCTCTCCTGCAATGTAAATCCGGGGATCGAAATATTCTTCCATATAATTTTTCAGGCGGATGCCGGTCGGCGTCTCCTCGATGTCGACGATTCTTCCCTCTTTAAAGACAATCCTCGTTGGCTCATCGGCGCGTCCGATGTATCCGAGCGATCCGTCGAGCACCATGATACCCTCTGTCTTTGTCTCCTCAATCGGCACATAGACCTCGATGCTCGAAGACGAATAGCCTCTGCCGTCTTTTAATACGCCGTTGAAAAATCCGGGACTGCGGTTCTCCTTGCAGAACATCATATCGGTTCCTGCCGGCGTTGTCACATGGACTTTGCCGGAAGAGCGGAGATATTTCATAAACAGCTTCGCCATCATGCGGCTCTTTTTTGTGTCCATCATCAGAAAATCATATTCCAGAAGACTTCTTCCATCGTTGGTGGAAAGCGGAAGCGACAGAAACTTTTTATGTTTCTGAATGGCACGCTTCGCCGCTTTCGTCGTTACCAGCGAGTATTCCGTCGCTGCGATGATGGCCGTGTAGGGATCAAAAACTGCCTCATTATCATCAAAAAAGATTCCCACATGACGTCCCTTATTCTCCACGAGAAGCGTATTGACCGACCTTGCTTTTCCCTGCGCCTGCTTTTCCAGCGCCTTCGCCTCCGCCAGATGTTCTTTGGAGGTTACGATCAGCAGTTTGTCCCACGCTCTCACTCTTACCCATTCGTGAATGATGATCCTGGCACCCCGTTCCATGTTCGATATCATTTATTTCTCTTCCTTCTCCTGTCATATCTGTTCAACCGTTTTACGGACGCTAAGGCCACCGCCCTCCCTTTTCGGGAATTCGATGACCTTAGTTAGTCTTTCCTGACGATTTACTTTAATACTATCATATAACAGATCTGGAATACAAGCATAATTAATCCGACCAGAACCTGATTTTTGATAACGCCCCAGCGGTCCTTCATATTCAGGATCGCAACCGGAACGATGTTGAAGTTTGCTGCCATCGGAGTCATTAAGGTTCCGCAGTAACCGCAGGTCAGGGCGATCATGCCGACAACAACCGGGTTTGCGCCGTAAGCCAGTACGAACGGAGCGCCGATGCCGACGGTCATAACGGTGATTGCCGCAAATGCATTACCCATGATCATGGTGAACAGTACCATGCCGACTGCATATACGATGATACCAACGTTTACATTTCCCTTCGGAACGATTTTCTCAACGATCTGTGCAACCACTTCGCCGACGCCTGCTGCGGTGAACACGCCGCCGAGACAGCCAAGGAGCTGCGGCAGGGTACTGAGCGGTCCGGTGATGGAAAGGAATCTCTCGGAATCTTTTAAGAATACCTGCGGTTTGTTCTCTTTCGGATCGTATGCGATCAGGATGAGCACTGCAGTGATTACACCAAGTGTAATGGCAATCATGGAGCTCATGTTGGAGAACAGGGCAAAAATCAGGGAGAAGACTGCGACGCAGAACGCCGGAACAAAGATCTTCATGCCGATTTTCTTAAACTGTGCTTCTGTGTGTGCTTTCTCCGGTGCGTTTGTCTTGCCGACTTTTACTTTCTTGAAGATCGGCGGCAGACACATGATGATAACGAGAACACCGGAAACTTTTGCCGGGAGCCAGGTACCGAATGCGGTGACAATACCGAACGAGCACCAGAAAATAGCTGTTCCGATTCTGGACGGGTTTTCTTCATCCAGAAGGTTTTTGATGCCTGCATAGATTGCGATCAGGCCAACGAGAATCCATACAATATTCAGTCCGACGGTGTTGAACTCAGCCGGAACCTGTATAACTTTTAATGCGCTCATGTTGTGTCCCCCTTATTTCTGTGCCTTTTTGCCGGCTGATTTTCCATAGTATTTCTTCGAAATGCGGTTGTCCTTTACGATAACGTATACACAGGATACAACGAGTGAGAATAATGCGACCGGAATTTCAATTGCTGCAAGGTCGATCAGGCTTACTTCATAGCCAAGACCAGCCAGGGTTGTCTGTACCAGAATTCCGCCGGAACCTCCGACAAACAGTACCTGGAAGAAGAACCAGGTGAAGTTCTGCATTGCTGCTGCGAGGCCTTTGACTTCCTCTAAGTGATCTTCGTTTACGGTGCCCTCTTTGTTCTCGATTGCACCTTCTGCCATCGGAAGCAGTACCGGGCGGATGAATCCGGCAACGCCGCCGAATCCTACGTTGAATGCACCGAACAGACCGTTTAATACGCCGTATACGGCGATCAGTTTTCCTGCGGTTGCACTCTTAACCTTCTTGATCAGGTTGGCTGCAGCTTCACGCAGGCCGTTTCTCTCGAGGGTACCGGTAACGAGCAGGATCATCATAAAGATTGCCATGCTCCGGTTTGCTACGAATTGGGTTCCGATGGTCTCAAGAAGACCGCCGATACCAAGTCCTCCAACAAGTCCTGTCGTAATCAGCGCCAGGAAAATGATGAGGATTGAATCCAGTTTCAGCGCGAATCCTACGATAACGATTAACACGCCAAGTAATTTGATGAGTTCCATACCTAAACTCCTCCTTAAAATAAAATTTTGTTTTGGATACAGACTGCTCCGCACTACGTGCTCCCGCAGTCTTCAAAAACATTCGCAATCCGCTCATTTTCCTTCGGAAAATGGCTACTTGCTCACGTTTTTGCGGGGCTCAAGATCAAAAATCCTCGTGCAAGCTTTGCTTGCGTCAGTTTTTTGACCTTTCTCCCCTGGGTATCCTGTATTTTTTTCTTT
>CAVLAW010000242.1:0-3888 GCA_963661155.1 Tidjanibacter massiliensis
ATAAACGGCAGCGTCAACATCAGCATCGTAATGCCGACACCGTACAGCAGTGTCCTTACCACCATTGAACTGCTGTCTGCTGTCACGGCAAGCCCGATCGTGAGAACGAGCTGAACCAGGTTCGTTCCAAGGAGCATCGTGCGCACGGACGGACTTTCCGGCCTGTCTGCATAAGATGCCAGCGCCGGCTGCAGAACTGCCGAGAGAATACAGCCGACCGCCGTCAGAAGGCCGATCTGTGTGTTCGTGAAGCCCTTTCCGAGAAGATAGACGCTGGCATATCCCATCAGCGCCGATGAGCCCATCCAGTAGCAGCCCTGAATCGTGCCGTAGCGCACGGACAGGTGTTTTTTCATGTTTTTTGTCCCCCTTTTTTCGACAACTTTTTCCTTATCGTAACGCATCCCATCAGAAATAGCAACCCGAATCTGACGATAAACTATTTAGAAATTTTTCGAAATAGTTATTGACTTTCCTCTTCCTCTGAGGTATAAAGTATTTAGATGAATTTCTAATTAGGTCGCATCCATTTTTGCAGAAAGGAGGTTTCCATGGCATTTGCAGAAACGTTTAAAGCTCTCTCCGATCCTGTCCGGCGAAGGATTCTGGAGCTTTTGAAAAACGGAAGACTTTCTGCCGGAGAGATTGCGTCGCACTTTGATATGACAGCGGCAACCATCTCCTACCATCTCGGCATTCTGAAAAAAGCCGACCTCGTGCTGGAATCCCGGGAGAAAAATTTCATTTATTACGAACTCAACACTTCCGTGCTGGAAGAAATCATGCTCTGGATTTCAGAGCTCAAAGGAGGCAATTCTGATGTGGAAAAAATATAAAACAACACTAATTCTGACGACACTCGTATCCCTTTCTCCGATATTGATCGGGCTTCTGCTCTGGAACCGCATGCCGGACACCATCGCCACCCATTTCGACACGAACAACGTTCCGAACGGCTGGAGCAGCAAGACGATGGCGGTCTTCGGCATTCCGCTGTTTCTGACCGCTCTGCAGCTTCTCGCCGCCGTTTTCACGTTTTCCGATCCAAAGCGCCAGAACATCGGCCCGAAGATGCTCCGCCTTACCCTGTGGATGACACCGCTGCTCTCCCTGATCGTCTGCTGTTCTCTCTACCTGAACGCAAGCGGGATTTCCGTTGACATCGGTTTTGTCATCAATGCTGCTGTTGGACTTCTCTTTGTTGCCATTGGCAATTACCTGCCGAAATGCAAACAGAACTACACGACCGGCATTAAAATTTCCTGGACGCTTCACAGCGAAGAAAACTGGAACCGCACGCACCGTCTCGCAGGCTGGGTATGGATGATCGGCGGCATTGTAACGATTGTAAACGGTTTTCTGCAACTTGAGTGGATTCTGTTCGGTACTATCGCAGCACTGATTTTGATTCCGGTTGGATATTCGTTTTTACTGTATCAGAAAGGAATCTGAAACCTAAAAAAGCATCTGTTTCTTCCTCTTCTCTTAGGACTGGAAACAGATGCTTTTGCTATCTCATGATGTATTCTTATTCTGTTGGATGCAGATTTTTCAGCGACACATCGAGGATCGGTGCGGAGTGGGTCAGCGCACCGCTGGAGACATAATCGACACCGGTGTCAAGGATCGTGGCGATGTTTTCTTTCGTCACGTTTCCGGAGCACTCTGTCTTTGCTCTGCCGTCGATGATGGCAACAGCCTCTTTCATCTGCTCCGGTGTCATATTGTCGAGCATGATGATGTCAGCACCGGCATCGGTTGCCTCGCGCACCATATCGAGTGTTTCGCATTCCACCTCAATCTTCCGCACAAACGGAGCGTAATCGCGCGCCATCTCGATGGCTTTCGTCACGCTGCCTGCGGCTCCGATATGGTTGTCTTTTAAGAGAACGCCGTCTGACAGATTGTATCTGTGGTTCTGGCCGCCGCCGACTTTTACGGCGTATTTTTCAAAGATACGCATATTCGGTGTTGTTTTTCTGGTATCGAGAAGTGTCGTCTTCGAACCCTCGAGCAGCTTTGCAACGCTTCTTGTATACGTTGCGATTCCGCTCATCCGCTGCAAATAATTGAGCGCCGTTCTCTCTCCCGAGAGCAGAACGCGGATGTCTCCGTTCACCGTTGCCAGGAGATCGCCTTTCTTTACTTCATCGCCGTCTTTGACGTACGGAATGATCTCGGTTTTCTCATCGAGCAGGGTAAAGACTCTCGCAAAAACTTCCATTCCCGCGATCACGCCGTCCTGTTTGCAGAGGAGCTGTACCGTTCCCTGGCACGCTTCCGGCATCACGGCGTTTGTGGTCACATCCTCGCTGGAGATGTCCTCCTGAAGTGCCAGCAGTAAGTAGTTATCCACATTTAGTGTTCTTGTGATTGGATTCATATTCGTCTTCCTTTCTGATTGCATCCCAGATGCTTTTCTTGCAGCGTTCTGCGTATTGTTCCGGATTCCGGTAATCTTCTTTTGTAATATCGTATCGTTTTTCCAGCAGCTTCCACTCGTTTTCATCCGGCTCTGCTGCAGTTTCTGTGCGACCGGCCTGTTCTGCAGATCCCTCTGCCGTCCATTCGGAAGCCATCTTCTTTGCCGCGCGCTCCGCGAATACGAGACTTTCCAGCAGGGAGTTGCTGGCCAGACGGTTCGCTCCGTGCACACCGTTGCAGCTCGTCTCACCTGCCGCATACAGATGTTCCATCGTCGTCTCGCTGCTGCTGTCTACCTTGACGCCGCCCATAAAATAATGCTGTGCCGGAACAACCGGGATCGGCTCTTTTGTAATATCGTAGCCCTCTTCCAGGCATTTCTGATAGATGTTCGGAAACCGTTTCTTTACATCGAGCGGAATCGTTTTTAACGAAAGCCATACATGTTTCGTATGATCTTTTTCCATTTGATGGTGAATCTCACGGGAAACAACATCGCGCGGCTGCAGCTCATCGGTGAATCGGTTTCCGTTCTTGTCGAGCAGCACAGCGCCCTCGCCGCGGACGGATTCGGAGATCAGGAAACGACGGCCTCTCTTCTCAGAATACAGGGTCGTCGGGTGGATCTGCACGTAATTGACGTTTTTCAGCGCTACTTTCCGGCGGATCGCAATCGCGAGTGCGTCTCCGGTCAGATGTGGGAAGTTCGTGGAATTATCGTAAATTCCGCCGATGCCGCCGCATGCCCATATCACATCTTTTGCGTAAACCGGGAGTAATTTTCCCTCTTCATCTCGGATCAGAACACCCTCGCAGGTATTCTTCCGGGAGAGGATATCGCACATCGTCGTGTGGGTCAGGAGCGTCACATTCGGCAGCTGTTTCACCTGCGCAAGCAGCTTGCTGGTGATCTCTTTTCCGGTCACATCGTCATGAAAGAGAATACGGTTGGTCGAGTGTGCGCCCTCTTTCGTGTAGCAGAGCTCACCGTTCTCATCGCGGCGGAAATCCACGCCGTATGCGATGAGCTGGTTGATGACCTCCCGTGATGAGCGGATCATGATGTCCACGGACTCCGGCGTATTTTCATAATGGCCGGCGTGCATCGTGTCCTCATAGAACGCATCGTAATCGTTTTCATTTTTCAGCACGCAGATACCGCCCTGCGCGAGGAAGGAATCGCTGTCCTCGGTATCCGCTTTTGTTATCATCAGAATATCGGCTTCTTTCGGCAGATGAAGTGTCGCAAAGCAGCCTGCCACACCGCATCCTACAATCACTGCATCATAATACTTTTTCATTTCTTTTCCTCTTTTCTGGTTCCGCGTTCCGCCTATCTGGCAAGTTCGAGCATCCGTTTCAGCGGCGCATGCGCGTCTGTGATTTCCTGCTCGCTTAGCAGAACTTCATTGTCCTCGTTTTCGAGTGCTTCGCGGGCTTCGGCGGCGCTTCCCATGGTGCCGC